>CAJXGD010000040.1 GCA_913053845.1 uncultured bacterium
GGCCTGATTAAGCCTACGGATCAAGTGGTCGGCCTGCTCACCGGCCACCTGCTCAAGGACCCGGAGACGACGGTAAACTATCATACCGGCAAGGGGCCGAGCGGTCGCTATCAGAACAAGCCGGTGCAGATCAGTCCCGATTTGGAGAGCGTCGAGCGGGCATTAGCAAGATTGGGACGGGTTTAGCCAAGGCTACTGCCGTAGCAAACTTAAGTGTTCTTCATGCCGGCGCCGTTGCACTTTGCCCCCCAACATGACACAATGGCTCCTGGGGAGATCAAATCTACTGAGTAGGTGAACCCACTATGGGTCAAATTAAAGCGCAAGCCAAAGCACTAATTGATCAGCTTCCAGATGAGGCTGTTGCGGGTTTGTTAGGCTTCATACAGAGTATGCAAAAGTGGGAGGCTACTCGCGAAATTGAAGAAGATCAACAGTTGCAAAAAGCTATCGCCGAAGGCCAGGCCGCAATTGCCCAGGGCAAGACGGTGAGATGGCGGGATGTCAGACGTAAAGTATGAACTCGTGCTCTCCGATCCGGCAAATAAATACTATCAGCGGGTTGATCAGAAGATGGCTCGCCGCTTGAACCAATGCTTCACAGATCTAGAAATAAATCCCTTCGACTTCAAGAACTATGATCTTAAGCCGTTGCACGGTAAATACGCAGGCAAATTGCGCCTTCGACTGGGCGGCCTAAGAATAATCTACGAAGTTGATAAAGCCAATTGTATGGTGTATCTGATCGCCATTCGCCCCAGAGGTCAGGCATACTGATGACCAACAACATCGTGGATCATGTCCAGATTTGATTTGTTCCTCGACGATGGCGGGGTGATGAACGACAACGCCGTCCGCGGGCCCCAGTGGCAGCGGATGGTCGGGGAGTTCTTCGCGCCCATTCTGGGCGGCACGCCCGAGGCCTGGGCCGAGGCGAACCGCGTCACGGCTCCACCTTTATGGCAGCCGGGCGGCCTCCATGCTCTCTGGGAGGAGGCGGGTCGAGAGTATTCTGCCTTCGATTGGGCCTATCATCGGCATTGGCTCACCGGCATGTGCGAGTACTTGGGCCTGGAACCGCCTTTGGAAGAGGAGACCGTCGAGTTGGCCCGCCGAGCGGCTCACTCCATCACCGCGCCGCGTGCGTGCGGCCTATCCAGGGGCTGCTGAGGCCGTTCAGGATCTGCATGCTCAGGGCTTTACGCTCTACACCGCTTCGGGGGGATCTTCCCGAGACTTGGAAGGTTATCTTGAGAGCATGGGCGTGCGTCACTGTTTTACAAGGCTTTACGGGCCGGATCTCGTCAACGCGCTCAAGACCGGGCCGGAGTTTTACGAGCGGATCTTCGCCGACGCAGGCGTGGAACCTGAGAAGGCCGTTGTCGTTGACGACAGCCCGCAGGCGCTTGCCTGGGCCGTGCAGGTGGGAGCTAAGACCGTCCTCATCCACACCAAGGCGGCGGAATCGTACCCAGCAGATCGGGTCATCGACCGCTTGGCTCGGCTACCGGAGGTGATTCTTTTCACTATGATTCCCTTGGAGTCATTGTGAAAATTGTGGATGGCGTGGAGCGACCGTGGGGTTATCAGGATGTGTTGGAACTTCCGGTGTCGAAGTGACGCAGGCTAGCTCTTCTATACCGACGGTGGGCACGGAATGAAGAATGGTTTTGGTCTTTCCGGGTGGGAGCCGTTAAGATGAGGTATCTTGGACATACAGGAGGAAGGGGCATGGAAGCCATTCGACTCCACAAGCTGGTAGAGAAAGACGGTGAGATCAGCATTACCGGCCTACCCTGCAAGAAGGGACAGCGTGTAGAACTGATTGTACGGATTGAGCCTGTAAGGGCAGCAGAATGTCTTCCATTGACGGCTGAGCGGCTTCGCCACTCCGAGTTGATCGGCCTGTGGGAAGATCGAACGGATCTTCCGGATAGTTCCACCTATGCGCGACAGCTACGCGAACAGGCCCAGTCACGCTCCTCATGATTCTGCTGCTGTCCCCAATTTGAAGACGCTTCAGCCCTACAAGAGAAGCTCATAGAGCAACTTTGTTTCACAAGTTGACGCGCTGAGTCTTACAAGGAGGTCGAGATGATCCGACATGTAGCGGGCATTGCGGAGATAGTGGAGGACGTGGAAGCGGCCGTGGGGTTTTATCGGGATATACTGGGACTTCCGGTGAAATACGAAGAGGATTCTCCCTACGCTCACGTAGAGGTGCCAGGTGTGCTGCACTTTGGCCTCTGGTCGAGAATTCATGCGGCCGAAGTCACGTTGGGAGATGCAAGCCAGGCCGATCGGATTCCTCTGGGCTTCACGGTCGGCCTCGAAGTGGAATCGGTCGGAGAGGCGAGCGGGGAGATGAAAACCAAAGGCTGGCCAATCGCACAGACGCGCCGCGAGGAGCCCTGGGGACAGGTGACAAGCCGGTTCTTCTCCCCGAGCGGTGCGTTGTGTGAGTTCTCCGAGACGCCGTGGGCGCGGCGGATCACTAGACCCGTGGAAGTGGAGTCCAAGGAGCAATGACGGGACCCTCTCAGCAAATATGATCTTCGTCCGTGGCGATATCCAACGCCCTACGATCTCCACTACAGCGAGGACTGGCGCAGCCGATACAAACAAGACTTTGCAGATGGACACTGGACAACCTGGAACGAGGGACCTCGCACGGACCACGACTTGGCCGCCCACATCACCGTCACGCGCGAGCGGGGGATCTGCTTGTACGGACCTGCCATTCAAGAGGTCTTCCCCGAAGTCCCCCGAGCGGATTATCTGGACTCGATCGTCCAAGATCTTCGCTGGGCCAAGCAGCGCTCAGCCGAAAATCCTGTGTATTTCGTCTTGAATGCCTGTCGGGTCTATGCGTATCTGAAGGAAGATATCATCACTTCCAAGGTGGAAGCCGAAGAGTGGGCCGTGAGCGCTGTGCCCGCAAGCTTACGTGAGGTCGTCACGACGGCGCTGGAGGTCTATCGAGGGGATCGAGAGGAAGCCACGTCCGATCCGGAGGCTCTAGCTGAGTTTGCAGTATATATCGAGCGGCGAGTGAAAAAGCTGCTGATCCAAGCTGAGCGGGAGGGAGGATGTGAGCGAACCGGTTGCCATCGTCGACTATGACCACCGCTGGCCTGCCAGATACGAAGAAGAGCGGGCCAAGATTCTCAAGGCAATTGGGGACAAGCTTGTGCTCATCGAGCATATCGGCAGCACCGCTGTGCTCGGCTTGGCGGCGAAGCCGATTATTGACATCATGGCTGCCGTCCGTCGGCTTGCGGACGCCGAGGCATGTATCGGTCCCCTCCAACGCATTGGGTATCAGTACGTACCGGAATACGAGTTGGAGTTGCCTGAGAGGCGATATTTCCACAAAGGATCCCCGGAATCGCGCATGCACCACCTCCATATCGTTGAGATCACCAGCGACTTCTGGCGGAGACACCTGCTGTTTCGGGATTACTTGCGGGCTCACCTGGAGGTCGCCCGCGAGTATGAAGGGCTAAAGAGAAGGCTGGCCGAGCGGCATCGCTTCGATCGTCAGGCATATACCGAGGCCAAGACGGAGTTCGTCCAAGCGGTCGTGGAGCGGGCTGGGATGATGTCGCAATGATCCAGCTCGCCCGCGCCGAAGGGTACGACAATTCACATAAGGAGCCAGCACAAGATGAGCAGCCCTGAATACCAGCGAAAAATCGCCGAGTTCGTGGAGGCCCACAAACTGGAAACTTCAGTTTCTGCCCGCATCTTAAGATCTCGTTGCGGAGGTGGGCGAGCTGGCCAAGGAGGTTTTAGCCTCCACAGAATACGGACGCACAGCCTTCCAGCCTTCCGAGAGCTGGCGAGAGGAGCTGGGGGACGCCTTCTTCGCGCTAGTTTGCTTGGCCAACAGCACCAACGTAAACTTGGAGGAGACCCTGGAGCAGGCGCTAACTAAGTACCGCAGGCGCATTGAAGAGACGGGGGAGCCGAGCTCTTGAAGGAGGTGTCATAAGGCGACCGTTCACGGCGTTGGTCTATCCCGTGCGCCGGACGGGCGACGGCAGAAGTTGGGAGTACCTCTTGCTGCGGAGAACCCCAGAGGCAGGGGGCTTTTGGCGGGGTGTCACGGGTGCTTTGGAATACGGCGAGAGCTTCGAAGAGGCTGCCAGGCGCGAGCTCTTCGAGGAGACGGGCTTCATCCCCAATGAGCTGGTGAGGATTGACTATTCCTACACGTTCCCTATGGAAGATCAGTGGCAGCGTAAGTACTCGCCAGATGTGAGGGAGATCGTGGAGCACGTGTTCCTCGCCTTTCTCAATGCCGGCGCATCGGAGCCGAAGAGCGACCCCAGAGAGCATGACCGCTGGGCCTGGTGCCCGTTCGAGGAGGCGCTGAAGAAGCTCCGCTGGCCGGGGAACATCGAGGCGCTCAAGCGCTGCGAACGGATTGTGAGAGCGAAGTTCGCTCAAACAGATGAAAGATAACCCCCCGTGCGCTCGAAAGTCTGTTATTCAAGCCGTCCGCAAAGACTACGGCGTGGGCATCGGACGGCTTGAGAAGTGGGTTCGGGCCGTGCGAGGATTGTGCGCCGAGTTCGTGAGCTGAGAAACGGGCAAGGCAAGGAAGGATGAGGTTTTGCAACTAGACCAGATAAAACGCAACCGGATGTACGGCGATCTCGCGCATCTTTGGCCCTTAGTCAGCGCTCCAGAGGGCTACGCCGAGGAGGCTCGATATTGGCGTGAGATCTTGCGGGAGAAGCTGGGGCCGGGGCGGCATCACATCCTGGAGCTGGGCGTAGGCGGCGGCAATAACCTCTCGCACCTCACCCGCGATTTCCAAGCCACGGCGGTAGATCTCTCTGAAGGGATGCTCGCTCACTCCAAGAGGCTAAATCCCGACGTTGAGCATCTCGTCGGGGACATGCGCACGATTCGACTGGGGCGGACCTGCAAAGCCGTCCTCATTCACGACGCGATCTCGTATATGCTGACTGAAGACGACCTGCACGCCACGTTTGCCACGGCGGCGGCGCACCTGGAACCGGGCGGGATCTTCATCACTGCTCCCGATTGGTACCGCGAGACCTTCCAGAGCCCGTGGGTTCATTACAAGACCTGGGTCAAAGACGGAATCGAACTCACGCTCATCGAATACGCCTACGACCCGGATCCTGGCGACACTACGATGAAAACGGTCTTCTTCTTCATGATCCGTGAGCACGGCAAGCTGCGCATCGAAGAGGACCTTCACCGCACCGGGCTGTTCCCGATGCAGACTTGGGTGGACCTGGTGACCGAAGCCGGATTTTCCGTAGAGAAGCGGCCATATCCCGTCCATGACGATCCACGGCAGGCCTATCTGCTGGTGGGAACACGAACAGCAGCTCAGACATGATCCAGGGAAGCGTATTGAGCGTTGTACTGGGAGTTGTGGGGCTGGCTGGATTGTTTGTGCTCCTAACTGTTGAACCGACTGCCTTCATCTGGCAAACTGGTGCCGGCCAATCCTGGCGGTGGGGGGATCAGTAGAGTGAACAACGATGCGATCATCATTCAGGGCGCACGCGAGCATAATCTGAAAAACGTCAATCTGGAGCTGCCTCGGGGCAAGCTGATCGTCTTTACCGGCATCTCCGGCAGCGGGAAATCCTCGCTGGCCTTCGACACGCTCTATGCCGAAGGCCAAAGGCGCTACGTCGAGTCGCTCTCCACCTACGCCCGCCAGTTCTTAGGGCGGATGGACAAGCCGGACGTAGATTTCATCGCCGGCCTCTCACCGGCCATCGCGATAGATCAGAAGACCGTGCATCGCAATCCGCGCTCTACCGTGGGCACGGTCACCGAGATCTATGACTACCTGCGCCTGCTCTATGCCCGCATCGGCCGGCCGCATTGTTACAAGTGCGGACAGCCCATCGCGCGTCAGAGCGCCGATCAGATCGTGGATCAGGTCCTGGAGCTCGGCGAGGGCACCAAGCTGCAGATACTGGCCCCGCTGGTCCGGGGACGCAAGGGTGAATATCACCAGCTCTTTGAGACGCTGCGCCGCGAAGGTTACGCCCGCGTCCGGGTCAACGGGGAGATCTATCCCATCGAGGAAGCTCCAGAGCTGGAGCGCTACAAACAGCACGAGATCGCAGTAGTAGTGGACCGTTTGGTGCTCAGCGCTGAGCGCCGCAATCGCCTGGCCGACTCGATCGAGACCGCCCTGGCCCGCGGCGGGGGTCTGGTACAGATCAACGTGGTGGACGGACCGGAATTTTCTTATTCAGAGCATTTCGCCTGTCCCGATTGCGGGGTAAGCTATGAGGAGCTGACCCCGCGCATGTTCTCCTTCAACAGCCCCTACGGCGCCTGCCCCGGTTGCGATGGGCTGGGCTGCAAGCTGGAGATAGACCCGGAGCTGGTGATAGACCGGAGCAAGTCGCTCAGCGAGGGTGGCCTGATCCCCTGGGCCAAGAGCCAGAGCAAGTGGCTTTGGGGCATTTTGAATAGCGTCTGTCACAAATACCGGATCAATCCCGATCGGTCATTGGGGAAGCTGTCACAGAAGAAGTTGGAGATTTTGCTCTACGGCCTCAAGGGGCAGACGATCAGCTTTCCCTATACCAATCGCTTCGGGCGCACGCGCACCTTCAAGAGCAGCTTCCAAGGGCTGATCGGTAATTTGGAGCGCCAGTATCGCGAGAGCTCCTCGCAGTATACCCGCGAGGAGATAGAGAGCTATATGAGCAAGCGGCCCTGCGCCGACTGCGGCGGCGGACGGCTGCGGCCGGAGAGCCTGGCCGTGCAGATAGGCGATTTCAACATCACTCAACTGACGGTGCTCTCGGTGCGCGAAGCTTTTCAATTTATGCAGCAGTTGCAGCTGAGCGAACGCGACGAGTTGATCGCCCACCAAATCCTAAAAGAACTGAAAGCGCGCCTAAAATTCCTGCTGGACGTGGGACTGGACTATCTGACGCTGGATCGGCCTGCCGGGACGCTGGCCGGCGGGGAGGCGCAGCGAATTCGCCTGGCCACCCAAATCGGCTCCGGCCTGGTCGGCGTCTTGTATATTTTGGACGAGCCCAGCATCGGCCTGCACCAACGGGACAACCGGCGCCTGCTGGAGACGCTCAAGGGGCTGCGCGACCTGGGCAATACGGTGATCGTGGTCGAGCATGATGAAGAGACGATGCGAGCGGCCGACTTTCTGGTAGATATCGGGCCGGGAGCCGGAGCGCACGGCGGCCAGGTGGTGGCCAGCGGCACGGTGCAGGACCTGATCAAGGCGAAAAACTCCATCACCGGGCAGTTCCTCTCCGGCCGGCGACAGATCGCCGTGCCCGGCGAGCGCCGCCGGGGCGATGGAAAATTCTTGGAGCTGCGAGGAGCCCGCGAGCATAACCTGCAAAATATCAATGTAAAGCTTCCGCTGAGCTGCTTCATCTGCGTCACCGGCGTCTCCGGCTCGGGGAAGAGCACCCTGGTGGATGAGCTGCTCTATCGCGGGCTGGCACGGCTGTTAGGCCATAGCTCCGAGCGGCCGGGCGAATATGACGAGCTGCTAGGCGTGCAAAATATAGACAAAGTTATCCAGATTGACCAATCACCCATCGGGCGCACGCCACGCTCCAACCCGGCCACCTATATCGGTCTTTTCGATCATATCAGAAAGCTCTTCGCCCAAGTGCCAGAATCGCGGGCGCGCGGCTACCGGCCGGGGCGCTTCAGCTTCAATGTCAAGGGCGGACGCTGCGAGAGCTGCCGCGGCGACGGGCTGATCAAGATCGAGATGCACTTCTTGCCCGATGTGTACATACCCTGCGAGCTCTGCCGTGGGAAGCGCTATAATCGCGAGACGCTGGAGATAAACTATCGAGATAAGCATATTAGCGACGTGCTCCGGATGAACGTCGAAGCGGCGCTCGCTTTCTTCCGGCCGATCCCGCCGATTCGCCGCAAGCTGCAGACGCTCTTTGACGTGGGCCTGGGCTATCTCGAGCTGGGCCAGCCGGCGACTACGCTCTCCGGGGGTGAGGCGCAGCGGGTCAAGCTGGCCAAGGAGCTGAGCAAGCGCAGCACCGGTCGCACTCTATATATCTTGGATGAGCCCACGGTGGGATTGCACGCCGCCGACGTGGAGCAGCTGCTCGATGTGCTCAATCGGCTGGTGGACAAAGGGAACACCGTGATCGTCATCGAGCACAATCTCGATGTGATCAAGCAGGCCGACTGGCTGCTCGATCTGGGGCCGGAGGGCGGTGAGGCGGGCGGCCGGATCGTCGCCCAGGGCACTCCGGAGCGGGTCGCCCAAATCAAAAAATCCTACACCGGCGCATTCTTAGCTCAGCATCTCTAGCGCGTGACTTTCACCGGCGTTCCCAAGGGCAGCATCACGCTATCCTTGCCCGGCGGCAAGGCGCGCGCTCGGCCTACCAGTTGGAAGGTACCCGTTTCAGAGCTGGCCTGCACTTGGTAACTGAGCTTGATCTCGTCGCCCGGCTTGAGGCTGTTCCCCAACGCCGTCAGGGGCTCGTTGGCTACGGCAGGCAGGAAACCGGTGGGCAACTGCTCAGCGATCGCCAGCAGGGCCAGCTCCACCTTGGCCTTGACCGTCACCTCGACGGTGAAGACGCTGCCGACCCGCACCTGCTGGGGGACCACCCGGGTGTACTCGATCAGATCGTTCTGAGCCGTATAGCTTTTGGGACCGCTGGGCACCGACTGGAAGAGGCTGCACCCTCCCAGCAGCAATAAACCGATGATGAGCAGCGTCAACCCACCTGAGTAGCGCCATATCCCTCTCACCCCTGCAATACTAGACATTAAGCCTCCAATCCCCATGAAGAATCACGGGAAGCTAAGTTGGGCTCAGTTTAGCCGTCCGGTGGGCCAGGGGCAACCTCCGCGTCGGTCCCCTGAGCGAGGGACCGTCGTTCCACCGGGAAATCGGCGCAGACCTCCAGCACATCCAGCTCCAGCACCTGAGCGGTCAGCCCCAATAGCTCGGCCAAACTGGGCCGCGTGCGCCCCTCGTCGCCGGAGACCAGCTCTTTGACATAGAGGCCGCCCTCACAGTGGATGAGCAGTACGGCCTGGCCTGCCGCATCCAGTTGCCCTTCCAGAGAAAGCACCCGCCGGCGGCGCAGCCGGTCCGCCCGGCGATGGCTCACCCGCCGGGGGGTGCGTTGCTCAATCGGACCGACCAAAGCGGCCAAGGCTTGGTCCAGTTGCTCGGGCTCAACCGGGCGGGCAAAGTTCACCAAGGCCCGATAGCGCTTCTGGGCCTGGACGGACTTCAGGCGGGCTACTAGGCCATGCCGCACCGTTCTCAACTGCGATACTTGCACCTTATCTTCCGTAGAGGCATTGATCTCCATCTCCAGCGCTGCCAGGTCAAGCTCGCGGCGCCTAGGCCGCTTGATCTCCAAGACGAAGGGCCGACCAGTGCCCAACATGCGGGCGTTGATGTCCTCGCGCCCTGCCCCGTGCAACCGGGCTAAACTGCCCCCAGTGACGGCCAAGACCGGTCCGGCGATCAGCTCTTCGACGCTCTCAGGGTACATCTTGCCGCTATAGTCACAACGCGGGCAGCCCCGCCCGCGGCAGGCGCGACAGGGCCAATGGGTTTGGGGAATGGTGCGCACCAGCTTGCGATAGCGCCCATAGATAAAGAGCGGGTTGACCTCAAAGCGCAGCTTCTGACGCTCCAGATCAATGCTGAAGCTCACCTGGGGCTCGCGGAAATCGGCCTGGACGAGCTGACCGGCCTGCTCCAGCATCAGCCCCAGCCGCCGGCCCACCTCGCGATTGAACTCCTGCTTGAAAGGCTCGCCCCACTCTGGATCCAGCCCATAACGCCGTCGCAGCTCAAGTTCGATCTGGGCCAGTCTCGGCGGAGTACGGGTGCCCACCAAGTAGGTCCGGAACTGCCAGCCGCGCGCCCGGGCCAAGGCCCGCTCGGCCCAACTATCCACGCTCGCGAAGATGCCCCCACAGAGCGCGCAGCTCTGCGGCTCCGGGCAGGGAGCTCCCTGCTGGAAGCTCCAGAGCACCCGCAGAGCCTGTCCGCGCTCCGCGTTGCCCAGGCCCGATCCCAATTGGGCCACGCTGCGCCCCAGGCAATGATCGCAGAGCAGTTCGTCCGCGATCAGGCTCCCGGTCTTCTCCAGCAGCTCAGACAACCGACCTTGGATTCTTTGTCCTTTCACGATTAGATTATATCGGCTCTAGCTAGCAGGCGCCGCAATAGGGCTTGGCGCTCCGGAGCTGTTAGCTCAAAATTAGAAAATTTATAACTTTATGGCCTTTTATCTCAGGCTGAGACGCCGCCGCAGCGGAGCACATCGGGGGGTACCTGCCGACTCCTACCGCTCCCGGCTGAGCAAGCTCGCCCTGCTGCTCACGCTGGTCGCCGGAGTCGCTTGGGCCGTCTCCAGCGGCCAGAGCCAACCGGCTACCTCGCCGGAGATGCATAAAGCCCAGGCAAGCTCAGTGCAGACAGGCTCCGCTCTACTGCGGCCGCGCGCCAAGCGCCGTTCTCTCAGCGACCGTCGCGGCATCTATCTCACCGCCGGGACGGCCGCCGACGCACAAAGAA
The DNA here is from genome assembly GCA_913053845.1 of uncultured bacterium. Lineage (GTDB taxonomy): Bacteria > Bipolaricaulota > Bipolaricaulia > RBG-16-55-9 > DRJF01 > DRJF01. The sequence continues at coordinate 10,571 of CAJXGD010000040.1, forward strand.
TCTCTGCACTGATCATCCAGCTACGCCGGGCCGACCTGAACACGGTGGTGATAGATATGAAGACCATGTCTGGCCAGCTTGTCTATCCCAGTCAGGTTCCACTGGCCCAGGCCATTGGAGCGCGTGGAGCGCGCGTGCTCACCCTGCCAATCAAAGCTCTGCTCGCCCGCCTGCATCGGGCCGGCCTCTATGTGATCGCCCGCCAGGTTGTTTTTTATGACCCACTGCTGGCCAGACGGCTGCAGAGTCCAGAGGCCCCCTGGGTCTCGCCGCTCGATCGGCGGGTGGTGAGCTACAATCTGGCCATCGCCCGCGAGCTGGCCCAGGCCGGCTTTGACGAGCTGCAGTTCGACTATCTGCGTTTCCCCGATGGTGACAGGCTCGGTGGTGATTACCGCGCTCGCTACCAGGCAATTCTGCACTTTCTCCAACTGGCCCGGCAGCAACTGGCAGGCCGGGTGTATCTCTCAGTAGACGTCTTCGGGCGAACGCTCTGGGCTTGGAACACCAAGCAGATCGATCCCATCGGCCAGGATCTACAGGAGATGAGCCGCTATGTAGATGTATTCTCGCCGATGATCTATCCCTCGCACTACGAGGAAGCACGCTTTCGCGATCATCCGGGGCAAACGATCCGCGAGAGTCTAGAGAGCGGCTTAGCGCGCGGCCTCAAGCTGCGTCCCTATCTGCAAGCCTTCGATATGCGCTTGCCCCAAGGCATGACACTGGTAAATTATATTCGGGCGCAAGTGCGGGCGGCCCGCGCGCTGGGCTTCAACAGCTATCTCTTCTGGAATCCCAGCTCGGACTATCGGGCCTTGTGGCAGGCGCTGGAGAGGAAGTAGGAAGCGCCTGGTGGCTGAATGCAAAGCCCCCTAGGGCTAGCCAGCCTGCGCAGCCAGGCTTTGTACTTCTAGCCCGCCACTTCAGTGGCCGGGTTGCTCAAAGCCCCGTTCGCCGGGGGTGAAAATGTGCGGCACTTCAATGACCCCAGTTTGCTCGCCGAGCTCCTCCACCAGAGATTGAAAGTGCTCTTCAATGTGACCCAGCAGTCCGTGCAAGCCGCGACGCCGGTCGTCCGTCTCCTCGGCCAGCCGGCTCAGCACGCCCCGCACCGCTGCAATGCCCCGCTGCGCTTTGTCAGGCTCCAAGCCGCTGCGCTCCAACGATCCCTGGATCTCGGTCTTAAGATAGCTCTCCAGCTCGGAAGCGGGCCGCTCGATGATGGCGATCAGGCCCAACTGGCGCTCCAGATAGTCCAGCGCCTCGATCAGCTCCCGGTCGGAGCCTCGTGTCTCTTGGCTGAAATGACGATAGATAACTGCTTCTAGGGAGACTATAAAATCTAGCAGTTCCCATTGTTTGGCCAGATAGAATGGCTCGGTCGCCGCCAGCCAGGCCTGGTGATACTCCGAGCTCCAGCGAGCTCGTTGGTATTCTTCATGCGCCCGAAAGTATTTGCACTGCGGTGGGCAGTCCAGGTCGAGGCCGCGATGCTGACCGCAGCAGGAGGAGCAGATCAGCCCGCCCAGCGCCGGGCATTCTCTTCTGCCGGGGGACTTATGGCAGTAGACGCAAGCAGTCATCGGATCAGGGCCGGCAGCTCAGGCGAAACCCATTTCCATCCGGGCGTCCTCGCTCATCATCTCCGGCGTCCAGGGCGGGTCGAAGACGAACTCCACCTCAACTTGCAGCTCCTGGCCAAACTGCTCCTGCAGGGCGCGGGTGATGTCTGCCTGGATGACATCGTAGAGCGGGCAGCCCATCGTGGTCAAGGTCATCTCTACATGCGCCTGCTTATCGGTGATGGCCAGATCGTAGAGCAGGCCCAGGTCCACCACGTTGAGCCCCAATTCCGGGTCATAGACGTTCTCGCGGATGCACTCGCGCATCGCCTCAGGGGTGATATCCATCAACTGCCTCCTTTGCTCTTGCTCTGCTCGCTGACCGCCTGGGCGATCTGGATGAAAACCTGAGCGGCCTGAGAGTCGGGGGCTTGGAGCACCACCGGCTCCCCCTGATCGCTGGCCTGGCGCAGCGCCAGATCGAAGGGGATTTGGCCCAGCAGGGGGAATCCCTGCCGCTTGGCTTCGGTCACGCCACCCTCGGAGCCGAAGATATCGGAGCGCCGGTCGCAGTGGGGGCAGACGAAGTAGGACATATTCTCCACCAGCCCCCAGATGGGAATCTTCAATTCGCGGAAGGCCTTTATGCCGCGGCGCAGGTCGGAGAGGGCCAGCTCTTGAGGGGTGGTCACCGCGATCGAGCCGGTCAGCCGCACGTCCTGCGCCAGGCCCAATTGGGCATCACCGGTGCCCGGCGGCAGGTCTATTATAAGATAATCAAGCTGTCCCCAAGCCACGCCACCCAATAACTCATCTATCGCCTTGGTGATCATCGGCCCGCGCCAGATCATCGCCTCATCGGCAGAAACGATCAGGCCCAAGGACATGATCAGCAGATCGTATTTGGCGATGGGTATGATCTGGTTGTTCTCATAGAGGGGTGGGTCTTTCAGTCCCAATAAATTGGGAATGTTGGGCCCCTGAATGTCGGCGTCGAACAGCCCCACCCGCGCCCCCTGCCGAGCCAGCGCCTCGGCCAGATTGACGCTCACCGTGCTCTTGCCCACGCCCCCCTTGGCGCTGAAGACGGTGAGCACCTCGCGCACCCCTTCCAACTCGATCTTGAGCTTGCTCGGCCGACCTTGCGGGCCGGCCGGGGAGCGCTGCTGTGGTGAGCTGCGCACGAACTCCACGGTGACCTGGTCAACACCTGCCAGCACTCCCACCTTCTGGCTCACCCAGTCACGCAGCTCCGACTTGGAGGCGTAGGCCGGCTTGAAGTTCAGCAGCACCTTGACCTGACCGTCGTGCGTCTCGACCTGCTCGACCATCCCGGCGCTGACCAGATCGCGCTGCAACTTGGGGACGATGACCTCGCCCAGCGCCTGCCGCACCTGCTCTCGCAAGCGGCTCATTGTGCCCCCTGCAAGGCCGGCTCGCGCCGCTCGGCGGACTGCGGTGCAGCCTGAAATAGATCGGCCAAGCTGGTCTGGGCCAGCAACTCCTCGAAGCGCTCATTGAGCAGCTCCCAAAAGGCGCTGGTGGGACAGTTGTGCTCGATGCCGCAGCTCAGGTTGGGATCGAGACAGGCCACCAGGGCGGTGGGTCCCTCCAGCGCCTGCAGCAGGTCACGCGCCGAGATCTCCTCAGGCGGTCGGCTGAGCGCATAGCCACCGGAACGACCCAAGGCGGCCACGATCAGCCCCGCCTCACGCAGTTCTTGCATAATCTTCTCCAGAAAGGGATCGGGGATGCCTTGCGCCGAGGCAATCTGGGTGATCGAAAGCGGATCGCCACCGTAGTGCATCGCCAGGAGATAGAGGGCGCGCAGCCCATAGTCGCTTTTGCGAGTAATCTTCATCGTTATCCCTACTTTGCTTCAGGATGATTCAGCAAGTCGGACCAACCGATTCCTGATTATTCTAGCCGGCCGGCAAACGCTTGTCAAAAACCGAAGCCTGCTGCTCGTGAGCCGCGCTTGACAAACTCGGACTAATCTGGTATGCTTTTGAATATATTCCAGAGGCGAGATGGAGGCCAGAGATAGTTATGACCGGTGAGCTGGCGATCAAGAATCTACACGTGCAGATCGAGGGCAAGGAGATCATCCGTGGGCTCGATCTGTACGTCAAACAAGGTGAGATCCATGCGATCATGGGGCCCAACGGCTCCGGCAAGAGCACCTTGGCCCTGACCCTGATGGGTCACCCCAAGTACCAAGTTACCCAAGGGACGATCAGCTATAAGGGCCAGGATCTGCTGGCTCTCTCGCCGGACGAGCGCGCCCGCGCCGGGCTCTTTTTGGCCTTTCAATATCCCTTTGAGGTCAGCGGCGTGCCCCTCTCGCGCTTTCTGCTCCAGGCTGTCAAGGCCCGCGCACCAGAGACCAAGGCCCAGAGCAATGGTCGGCCGGTCCGTCGCCCCTTGGGCCAGTTCCGCAAGCTGCTCCATGAGAAGATGGAGATTCTCAAGGTGGACAAGTCCTTCGCCGGTCGCTATCTCAACGAGGGCTTCTCCGGCGGGGAGAAGAAGCGGGTCGAAGTGCTGCAAATGCTGGTGCTGCAGCCGGAGATCGCCATTTTGGACGAGACCGATTCCGGACTGGACATCGACTCGGTTAAGATCGTGGCCCAGGGGGTCAATTCCCTGCGCGGCCCGGAGTTTGGCGCGCTGGTGATCACCCACTACCAACGGATTCTCAACTATCTCAAACCCGACTTCGTCCATGTGATGGTCAAGGGCCGCTTGGTCAAGAGCGGCGGCTCGGAGCTGGCCGAAGAGCTGGAGGAGCGGGGCTATGACTGGATATTGCAGGAAGTCGGAGCAGCGAGCACAGAGTCGGCAGAAGAGAAGGGGGCAGATCCTGATGAGCGATCATGAAGAGCATCTGGGCGAGCGCAAGTCACAGGGCGTTGCCATAGCTGAGAAGCCCCAGCGAGAAGGCTTCGAGCGCGACTACAACAAATATGATTTCCGGGACCCGGAGCAGTATGCTTTTAAGGCCGAGAAGGGCATCTCGCGCGAGCTGGTGGAGAAGATCTCGGCGATGAAGGGCGAGCCGCGCTGGATGCTGGAAAAGCGTCTGGAGGGGCTGGAGATATTTTTGAGCAAGCCGACCCCCACTTGGGGCGGAGACCTCTCCGAGCTGAACTACGATGAGATGTGCTACTACATCAAGCCCACCGGAGAGGAAAGTCGCAGTTGGGACGAAGTGCCGGACAAAATCAAAGAAACATTCGACAAGCTGGGCATTCCCGAGGCAGAGCGCAAGTTCTTGGCCGGAGCGGGGGCGCAGTATGAGTCAGAAGCCGTCTATCACAATCTCAAGGAAGAGTGGGCCAAGCAGGGGGTCATCTTCATGGACTCCGACTCCGGCTTGCAGCAGTATCCGGAGGTCTTTCAAAAATATTGGGGCACGGTCATCCCGGCCGCCGACAATAAGTTCGCTGCGCTCAATACGGCCTTCTGGAGCGGCGGCTCCTTCGTCTACATCCCCGAAGGGGTCGAGGTCAACATTCCTTTGCAGGCCTACTTCCGCATCAATGCGGAAAATATGGGTCAGTTCGAGCGCACCCTGATCATCGCCGATAAGGGCAGCAAAGTTCATTATCTGGAGGGCTGCACTGCGCCGACCTACTCCAGCCGCTCGCTGCACAGCGGGGTGATCGAGCTTATCGTCAATGAGGGCGCCCAGATGCGCTATACCACCATCCAGAACTGGTCCACCAATATGTATAACCTGGTGACCCAGCGGGCACTGGTCTATCAGGACGCCTCGATGGAATGGGTGGACGCCAATCTAGGCAGCCATCTGACCATGAAGTATCCCAGCGTCTATCTGCTGGGCAAGGGTGCCCGCGGCGAGATCCTCTCGGTCGCCTATGCCGGGGCCGGTCAGCATCAGGACACCGGGGGCAAGGCGATCCACGCCGCGCCCTACACCACCTCGCGCATCACCTCCAAATCCATCTCCAAGGACGGCGGACGGGCCAGCTATCGCGGCCTGGTCAAGGTGGTGCAAGGGGCAACCGGGGTCAAATCCAACGTGATGTGCGATGCCTTGCTGCTCGATGAGCGCTCGCGCTCCGACACTTATCCCTACATAGAAGTGGACGAGGACAGCGCGACCATCGGCCATGAGGCCACGGTGGGCAAGGTCGGCGAGGACCAGATCTTCTACCTGATGAGTCGCGGCCTGAGCGAGTCGGAGGCGCTCTCCATGATCGTGCTGGGCTTCATGGAGCCCTTCACCCGTGAGCTGCCCATGGAGTACGCCATCGAGTTCAACCGCTTGATCCAACTGGAGATGTCCGGCTCGGTGGGCTGAAATGATCTCTACACAGCTGGAGAATTCGCTTTCGCGTTCTAGAATTGAGGCGCTCGCTCAAGCGCGCCATGAACCGGCCTGGATGTTGAGCCGGCGGCTCGAAGCCCGGGAGGCAGCGCATGAGCTGGAGTTGCCCAGCTCGCGCTATACTCAGGTGCGCGGCTTGAATCTGGCAGAGCTGCAACCGGTCGGCCTCGATCTGGAGGCCACATCGGCAGACGCTGTAGGGGCAAAGCGTGCTTTGCCCCTATGTGACAGTCAGGATCAAACTGACGGCCTGTTGATCCATCTGAACGGCCGTCTGGTGCATAGCGAGCTGCAGGCAGAGTTGGCCCATCAGGGAGTGCTCTTCATGGATTTTGCGGCTGCGCTGGCCGAACATCCAGAGCTGATCGAACGCTACTTGCTAAGAGAATCGCCCGAGCTCTCCGACAAGATCACTGCCCTGCAGCGGGCACTGACCGGCGGCGGCGTGTTGCTCTATGTGCCACCCAACGTAGAAGTGCAGCGGCCGCTCAAGGCGATCAACCTGCTGACTGAAGAAAATATCGGCCTATTCCAACAAGTTCTGATCATCGCCGAGCCGGGTAGCCGCGTATCCTATGTAGAGGAGCTCGGCTCGCTGGATCGCCAACTGGAGACGGCCTCTGCTTATGCCGGCGACACTCGTGTTTACGTGGGCCAAGCGGCCCGGGTGGACGTGGCCGGAGTGCAGAACTGGGCACCGCAAATTTTCAACTTTTCCCGGCGCCAGGGACGGCTGGAACGCGACGGGCGGCTGCGCTGGACCTTCGGCTGGCTAGGCGGGCGACTGACCCTCTCCCAGGTGGAAAGCCGTTTCGAGGGGCCGGGCACCCAGGTCGAAGACGTGCAGATCTTCTTCGCCGACGGTCGCCAGCACTTCGATCTGGTCTCCAACTTAATTCACAGTCAGCCTCATACCCAGGGCAAGGTGACCGTCAAGGGTGTGCTCAAAGACAAGGCCAAAGCGGTATTTTGGGGGCGGATTCGTATTGACCCCGAGGCTCAGCAGGCCAACTCCTTCCAGTCGGAGCGCTCACTGATGCTCAACGAGGGGCCGCGCTCGGTGGCCATCCCCAGCTTGGAGATCGAGGCCAACGACGTGCGCTGCACCCACGCCGCCTCTTCCAGCCAACTCGATCAGGAACAGATCTTTTATCTAATGACCCGTGGCCTCAACGAAAACCAGGCGAAGAAGGCCATTGTAGACGGCTTCTTCGAGCCTACGGTGCGCCAGATACCTTTGGCCTCCGCTCAGGAGCAGATTCGCGCCCTGGTGGATCGCAAGTGGCAAAATCTCCCTGCCGAGGTATAATCCGCCCAGGGAGGTGTTCATGGACGAACTGGGGATGGAGCGGCTGCTGGATCACTATCAGGACCCACGCAACTACGGTCATTTGGACGATCCAGACATCGTATATGAAGAGGGCAATCCCTCCTGCGGCGATCAACTGCGCTTCGAGCTCAAACTGGCCGACAACCGGATCAGCGAGGTGCGCTTCAGCGGCAAGGGCTGTGCCATCAGCCAGGCTTCGGCCTCGATGCTGACCGAGCGGATCAAGGGCCAGACGCTCGAGGAGGTCAAGACAATTGACAAAGACGAAGTGCTGGAGATGCTGGGACTGGAGATCAGCCCCATGCGGCTCAAATGTGCCCTACTGCCGCTCAAGATCGTCAAGGCCGGCGTCTACGGCATCAAGGGCTGGCCGGGAGAAGACGAAGATTAACCTATGAGAAAATTTATCACCGTCGCGCAAGCGAGTGAGATCAAGCCAGGTGTTCCGCTGCACGTTGAGGTTGAAGACGAGCCGATCGCGCTCTTTAAGATAGAGGGAAATTTCTATGCCATCGCCGACGTCTGCACCCACGATGGCGGAGTGCTGACCGGCGGCACGGTTGAGGGGGTAGTGATCACCTGTCCGCGCCACGGGGCCAAGTTCGATATCACTACCGGCGCGGTGCTGAGCATGCCGGCCTTCACGCCGGTCAAGACCTACGAGACGCGCGTAGATAACGGCCGGCTTCAGATACTTTTCGACGAATAGCCCAAAAAGAGGAGATGAGCCTCATGGCTCAGGTGCAAACTAAGAGCGTGCTCGACCCGCAGAGGATCCGCGCAGATTTTCCCATCTTCGAGCGCCGCATTCATGATAAGCCCCTGATTTATTTGGACAACGCCGCTACGACCCAAAAGCCGCACCAGGTGATCGAAGCGCTACAAGATTTCTATACGCAGCACAACGCCAACGTTCACCGCTCAGTGCATACGCTTGGCCACGAGGCCACGGTGGCCTACGAGGCGGCTCACAAGAAGGTGGCCCGCTTCATCAACGCCCGTAGCTGGCGAGAAATTATCTTTACCCGCAACGCCAGTGAGTCGCTCAATCTGGTGGCCTATGCCTGGGGACTCTGGAATTTACAGGCCGGCGATGAAGTGCTGCTGACGATCATGGAGCACCATTCGGATCTGGTGCCCTGGTTCATGCTGCGCGAGCATAAGCAGATCGTGCTCAAGTTCGTGGACGTGGACGATCAGGGGCGCTTGCGACTGGACCAGTTTAAAAAGATGCTCTCCGAGCGGACCAAGCTGGTGGGGATGATTCACGCCTCCAACGTGCTGGGCACGGTCAACCCGGTGCGCGAACTGGTGGCCGAAGCCCAGCGGGTGGGAGCCATCACCTTGGTTGATGCAGCTCAATCGGCCCCGCATCTGCCCCTCGACGTGCAGGAGCTGGGCTGTGATTTTCTGGCCGTCTCCGGTCACAAGATGTTGGGACCGGTGGGGACGGGTTTTCTCTATGGCCGACGGGAATTACTGGAGACGATGGCACCATTCCTGCGTGGCGGGGACATGATCGAGACCGTCACCTTGGAAGGGGCTACCTGGAACGAGCTGCCCTGGAAGTATGAGGCGGGCACGCCCAGCGTTGCCGACGGCATCGCGCTGGGTACGGCAGTTGATTATTTGACGCAACTGGGCATGGAGAATGTTTATCAGCACGAGCGTGAGCTTTTGGACTATGCCCTGCCCAAATTTCTGGATTTGCCGGGGGTGCAGGTATATGGCCCGCACGACAGTCAAGATCGAGTAGGGGTCATTTCTTTTAACGTTGCCGGGGTGCATCCGCACGATCTGGCCGGCCTGCTCGATGAAGAGGGCATCGCGGTGCGCTCAGGCCACCACTGCGCCCAGCCGCTGATGAACCGCCTGGGGATGGACAACACCGCCCGGGCCAGCTTTTATATTTACAACAGCAAAGACGAGATAGACAAGCTGATCGCAGGCATCCGGAGAGCCCAACGGATATTCAGGGTCTGAGCGTAGCGAAACCTGAGCAGGGTTACCCGCTCTTCTGGGCTCGACGCGCTAAGCTGAGTACCCGTGGGCGTTTCCCAGTCTTCAGCGTAAAGCCCAGCCCAAGCCTGAAAATCTCAGGCATATAATATTCCTCGCCCTCGCGGAGAACGACGCCGTTGTCCTCTAGAATCTTCAGATCATCTATCTCTAAGCTCACCTGCTCACGTGTAAATGGGATTTGTTTCTTATTGTCCTGTAGTTCGGTGAGTTTAGTAAAGACCACCTTTAATACCGGATTTTCAGATCGTATCTCTTCTATTTTAGCCTTACTGCACTCTCCTATGGCAGTTCTAATCGCCGTTGGCACTAATAACCGATCCTTCCAGTGGGTATCCTTGATTGATGATTGTGCTGCTTCATGCAGCAATCTGACCAAATCCCGGGCCTGAATTTGCCCCTTATAATCAGAAAGGGCAAGTACTATCCATTCAGCAGAACGGCCCTCTCTGGATCGTTCACTCCCGAGTTTCCTGCCCCATAACGGGACAAGCTCATTCACGAGCTCCTCCTTACCCAGGCTTTGTAATACAGCTTCCGCAAGGTTATCGTTATCTAGGGCTCCCGCCTTCTGCGTAACCCACCTGACCAATCGTAAGGCTTCGCCACTGTTCCATTTCAGCGCATACGGCCCATACTTCGCCATCAATTGTGCTGAATTCTGCGTCACAGCATTGCGCACCATGTCCTGACGAACGAAGACCAGCAGTCCTATTGAACGATACGGTTGTTGTTCTAACCATTCGGGAACATCTTGAATCAGCGCCCGGAGGGCTGTTTGTTCACTTTCTCTTGACGCCAATTTCCGGAATATATCCTCTAAACCATCCATGACAACAACTATATACTGATCTCGATTATGGAGGTATTTGGCGAAGTTCTGCCCAGCATCATCATTATCCACTGCAAACCCTGCGCTCCAGGCGATGATATTCAACCAGATCTCACGCCATTGCCCTTCGTGAAGATCTTTTTTTAACCTATCTCTTAAGTAATACTTGATCTTCTGCGGATCATACTGAGCATGTAATCCCAATGCTTCTGTCGTCTCTTGTCTGGTCCTTTCCACTATTGTTTGTGCCTTAACCTGCAAACTTGCCGACTGGAGGATTGGGCAAACCAATGCATTCAAGGGGATTTCTTTGATACCAGTAGCTTGAGCAAATCTCTGCCAGTGTTTCCTGCGAACCACTTGGAGGAATGTATAAGTCTTTCCGGCTCCCTTAGCTCCTACAATGACTGCTATAGGAACTTTCGAGCTAAAGTCGGAAGCTAGATAGCGCAGAGGTGAAATGGTAAGGAAATCGTCAATATTAGCTGTCTCCGCAAAAATCAAACTTTCGGCAAATTTGCTAAGTTCCCCACGTTTATGTTTAATATCTGCTTCTGAGATATTTGTGCTGTCCTCTCCTACTGAGGTGCTTGGTAGCCAGTCTTTGAGGGTGTTTATTTGTTTGAATAGTGCGGATTGTTTCAGCCTCTCTAGTACTTCATTCCACGAATCAGGGATGACAAGTAGATTTTGATCAAA
>CAJXGD010000041.1 GCA_913053845.1 uncultured bacterium
GGGCCATGGAGAGCGCCGCCCCGCCGCGGGCGTCGCCGTCGAGCTTGGTGAGGATGATGCCGGTTAGCTCCAAGCGCTCATGAAACGCTTGGGCGATATTGACCGCCTCTTGGCCGGTCATGGCATCGGCAACCAGCAATATCTCGCGCGGAGCCAGCGCCGTTTTCATCCGGAGCAGCTCCTCCATCAGGGCTTCGTCTATCTGCAGCCGCCCGGCGGTGTCAATGATCAAGATGTCTTGGGCGCTGCGTCGGGCCTCCTCCAGAGCATTACGGGTGATCTCCAGCGGCGTATGGCCGGAGGCACTGACCGGCAGGTCGAGCTGGGCGCCCAACTGGCGCAGTTGTTCGATGGCTGCCGGGCGCTGCACGTCGCTGGCGGCCAGCAGCACCTTTCGGCCCTCGCCCTTGAACTGCCGGGCTAGCTTGGCGGCGGTGGTGGTCTTGCCCGATCCCTGCAAGCCCACCAGCAACAGGACGGTAGGATGCTCGGAGAGATCGAGCGCCTTGCGCTGGTTGCCCAGGAGCACGGTCAACTCGTTGCGCACGATCTTGATCACCTGCTGTCCGGGGGTGAGGCTGGAGAGCACCTGCTGGCCCAGGGCCGCCTGGCGCACCTGTGCGCTGAACTGTTTGACCACCTGATAATTGACGTCGGCTTCTAGCAGGGCGCGGCGCACCTCGCGGAGCCCCTCATCCAACTGCTTTTCGGAGAGGGTGCCCTGGCGCTTGAGTTTCAGGAAGATCGCGTTGAGCCGCTGGCCTAGGGAATCGAACATAGCACGCCTATTTTAAGCGGCCCAGCGCCGGTTGGCAAGCGGGAAGTAGGAGTTGACCACTGGAGCCCCGCAGAGTAGAGTGTTAGGGATCCATGCTATCTGAGGAGCTAAAGTATGGCTGAATCGGTGCTCATCAAGTTAGACCTTCCGGGCGACCTGGCTCACCTGAAGTTGCCCGCGGCGCTCAACACGCGCCTACAAGCGTTGCTCGACGAGCAAGATCGCCAGGGACAGCTCAGTCAGCAAGAAAGGGCGGAGGCCGAGGGCTTAGTCAACCTTGCCGAGTTGCTTTCTTTGTTGAAACTGCGGGCACAGCAGGCAACCGAGCATAATGGCGCAAATGTCTCCTGATGCTATTTCGGGGAGCTTGCGCGAGCTGGTCATCCAGCGCGCCGGGGGTCGTTGCGAATATTGTCAACTGTCTCAACTTGGTCAGGAAGCTACCTTTCACATTGACCATATTCTCCCTCGTGCCCGGGGCGGCCGGAGCGACGCTAATAACTTGGCGCTCGCCTGCGTATCCTGTTCTTTAAGAAAAGGTGCTCGGTTATCTGCTACCGATCCTCAAAGTGGAGGCCAGGTTCGTCTCTTTAACCCCAGAGAAGATATCTGGCAGGAGCACTTTCGTTGGATAGAGGGTGTTTTTCTCCGGGGGCTTACGCCGATCGGGCGTGCCACGATTGCAGCATTGGCGCTAAACCGTCCCCTGATTATAGCGATACGCCAAGCAGAGATAGCCTTGGGTCACCATCCACCTTCTTAATAGAAGCTAACCTCCTACCCCAGATAAATCCCACCGTTGGCGCTGATCGTCTGGCCGGTAAGATAACCGGCTTGCTCAGAGCAAAGGTAGGCGATCAACGCTGCGATCTCCTCCGGCTGAGCGAAGCGGCCCAGCGGAATCTGAGCGCAGATCTGCTGACCCTGCTGGGCGAATACCTGACGATTCATCTCGGTGAGCGTGTAGCCGGGAGCTACGGCATTAACGGTGATCTCAGGGGCCAGCTCCAGCGCCAGCGCGCGGGTCAGGCCGATCAGGCCGGCCTTGGCGGCGGCATAGTGTGCCCCATGATCGGAGCCGGTCAGCGCCCGCAAGGAGCTGAGATTGACGATGCGCCCCCAGCCGGCGCGCTTCATCGCCGCCGCGGCCTCCTGGGCGCAGTAGAAGGCGCCGCTGAGCGTCACGGCCAGCATCCGCTCCCAGTCGGCAGGCAGGAGCGCCTCTAGCCGGGCGTGCTGGGTGAAGCCGGCGTTATTCACCAGCACCTGCAAGCCGCCCAGCTCGGCGAGGATTTGCTCGGTCATCCGACCGACGGCCTGATAATCTGAGACGTCGGCCTGGATCGCCAAGGCCCGCACGCCTTGCGCCTCGGCCTGGCGGGCGAGCTGCCGGGCCTCCTGGGCGCGGCTCAGATAATTTACCACGACGTTGAAGCCCCGTTCGGCCAAAGCCAGCACCGTGGCCGCACCGATCCCACGTGAGCCGCCGGTGACCAATGCCGTTCTTGGCTCGCTCATGACGCTATTATCGCCGATCTTCGCTGCAGATGCCAAACACCGTTTCCACAGACACGCTTGACCTGAGCGTTGCCTCTGGCCCATAATGAACGCTGAGGAAGGAGCACATGATAACATTCAAAGAGCATTTTAACCCGATAAAACCGGCCGATCTCAAGGCGCTGAGCCGCATCGTCGGTCCGGAGAGCTTGAGCACCGGCGTCTCCCAACTGGAGCTGCACGCCCACGACGAGTCGTTCCACACCCCGCACCGCCCGGAGGTGGTGCTCTGGGCGAAGAACACCCAGCAGGTCGGACAGATTTTGGAGTATGCCAACCGGCGGTTGATCCCGGTCACGCCCTGGGCTGCCGGCACCAGCTTGGAGGGCAATCCCATTCCGATCCAGGGGGGCATCGCGCTCGATCTGGGGCGGATGAATCGGCTGATCGAGCTGCGCCCCGCCGACCTGCAGGCCACCGTCGAGCCGGGACTGGACTTCGTGACGCTGAACAAACGCCTGAGCAAACAGGGGCTTTTCTTTCCGCCCGATCCGGGGACGACGGCCACCCTGGGCGGGATGGTGGCCAACAACGCCAAGGGCATCCGGGCGCTCAAGTACGGCTCGACCGGCGATCAGGTGCTCAAGTTGGAAGTCGTCTTGCCCAGCGGGGAGATCATCCAGACCGGTTCCTATGCCCTGCGCAGCTCCTCCGGCTACGATCTGGTGAGCCTGTTCGTCGGCTCGGAGGGCACGCTGGGGGTCTTCACCCAGATCACCCTCAAGCTGGCCGGCCTGCCGACGGAGTTTCTGGCGGCCACCGCGGGTTTCGCCTCGCTGGACCAGGCCACGCAAGCGGTGGCTCAGCTCATCGCCGCCGGCCTGCAACCGGCTGCCCTGGAGCTGCTGGATCAGGAGACCGTCCGGTTGGTCAATCGCCTCCAGAAACTCCAATTGCCGGACCGACCGATGCTCTTCATGGAGTTCCAGGGCAGCAGCCGCCGGGCGCTGCAAGAGGATCTGCGTCTGGCCAAAGAGATCTGCACCGAGCAGCAGGCGATCCAGTTTAGCTCCGGCTTCGGCCAGGAGGAGCGCGATCGGCTCTGGGCCGGCCGTTATGGGGTACATGACGCAATCCGCGCCGGCTATCCCCAGATGGCCGCGCTGGTGGTGGACGTGGCGCTGCCGATCTCAGCCTATCCCCAAATCGCCCAAGCGGCAGAGCGTCTGCTCCGCGAGCGGCGGCTGATCGGGCCGGCCTTCGGTCATGCCGGTGCGGGCAACCTGCATCTGGAGATACTCTACCGGCCCGATGACGAGGAGGAGCGCGACAGCGCCCAGCAAGCCAATCGAGAGATCGTCCTGCGGGCGCTGGAGCTGGGCGGCACGGCCACCGGAGAGCATGGGGTGGGCCTGGGCAAGCGCCAGTTCATGGCCCAGGAGCATGGGGCCAGCCTGGAGCTGATGAAGCGGATCAAGCAGTTGCTCGATCCCAACAACATCATGAACCCGGGGAAGATCTTCGGCGAGTGAGGGCTGCTCTCAGACATCATAGCTTGCCCGGCCTTAGCAGGCCAGTTAGAATGTAAGGAGTATGCAGCTTGCGTAAGGAGTGATCAACCGACATGCCCACGGCCAAAGTGACCAGCAAGGGACAGATCACCGTGCCCAAGGAGGTTCGAGAACAGCTGGGGATTTCCGCCGGTGACGAGCTAGAATTCATCAGCGTGAACGGTGAGTATCGTATACGCCGTTTCATCCGCCACTCCCCGTTTGACCGCTACCGAGGGTACCTTAAGCAGCTTGAGGGACGTGATCCCGATCAGATCGTGAGGAAACTACGAGGCCACGGATGATCACCTCCCTCGATACCAACGTCCTGCTTGATCTGCTCATCCCCAACGTCCGCTACGCTCAGGCCTCGCAGCAGCAACTTGATGAAGCACTTGCCCTGGGTTCCCTGGTAATCGGTGAGGTGGTCTATGCTGAGCTGGCCTCTCAATTTCCCACTCCAGAGGAGTTAGACCAGTTCCTAGTAGAGGCAAAGATACATTTGGAGCCTTCTGGAAGAGAGGCGCTGCAGCAGGCGGCTCAAGCCTGGAAGAGCTATCTGCAAAGGCGGGGGAAAGGACTTCAGTGCCCCCGATGTGGGACCGAGCAACAGGCCAGTTGCTCACATTGTGGAGAAGTAATCACGGTACGACAGCACATCCTGAGCGACTTCCTCGTCGGAGCTCACGCGCTGGTACAAGCGGATCACCTCTTCACCCGTGATTTAGGGTACTATCGGAGCTATTTCCCTCAACTCAGTCTGCTCTAGATTTTATGCTCTATCGTGCGCTCCTGAAGCCTTGGCTCTTCCGGCTCGATCCCGAACGGACCCATGAACTGGCGCTTAGGTGGCTGGAGCGAGCTCAGGGCTCGGCCAGGCTCTCCGGGCTAATAGAGCGTCTGGCAGGTCCTGCCCGCAGCGACCGGCGACTAGAGCAAGAACTCTTCGGCCTGCATTTTAAGAACCCCATCGGCCTGGCCGCCGGCTTCGACAAAAATGGCCGACTGATCCAGATTCTGCCCCGCCTGGGTTTTGGCTTCCTGGAGGTCGGCACGGTGACTTTCCATCCTCAAGCCGGCAATCCCCGGCCGCGGCTCTTCCGCCTGCCGCGCCAAGCGGCGCTGATCAATCGGCTGGGCTTCAATAATGAGGGTGCTCAGCGGGTGGCTGCACGGCTGGCCCGCCTGGGCCGACCGCCGGTTCCACTGGGGATCAATCTGGGCAAGAGCCGCGACGTTCCCTTGGATGAGGCCCCCGATGATTATCTTCGATCGTTCCGCTTGCTCTATCAGCTTGGCGATTACTTCGTGATCAACGTCAGCTCACCCAACACGCCTGGCCTGCGGCGATTGCAAAGCGCCGAGCGCTTGAGCCGGCTATTGGAGGCATTGGGCGCAGAGAACCAGAGGCTGGCCGGCTCCGCAGCAGCCCCTAAGCCGCTGCTGCTCAAGATCGCGCCCGATCTGGAGCCAGCCGAGCTGGACCAGCTCCTGGAAGTTGCCCTAGCGCAAGGCTTAGCCGGGATCATCGCCACCAACACCACCATCGCCCGTGAGGGACTCTCTGCGGGTGAGTCCTGGCCTTACGGCGAGGGTGGCCTGTCTGGCCGACCGCTGGCTGCGCGCTCCACCGCGATCATCCGGGAGATCTATCGCAAGACCGAGGGCCAATTGCCGATCATCGGCGTAGGTGGGATCATGAGCGCCGCCGATGCCTGGGAGAAACTGCGCGCCGGGGCCTCGCTGTTGCAGCTTTACACCGGCCTGATCTACCGAGGCCCTGGGCTGGTCAGTCGCATCATCCGGGAGCTCTCGGTTAAGATGCAGCAGGCCGGCTACCGGCAGATCAAGCAAATCAGCGCACGGGTAGGCCAGGAGGAGAAGCAATGATCAAGATCGCCTTTCGCAACGTCTTTCGCAACCGGCGGCGCACGCTGCTCAGTTTGCTGTTGATCGCGGTGGGCACGGCGGCGCTCTTCGTGGTGCGCGGTTATGTGGACGACGCCTACTTGCAACTGCGTCAATTGGCGATCAACACCTACGGGGACCTACAGATCGCCCGGCCCAGCTACTGGAATAACACCTATCGGGGCTATAGTTATCTGATTAAGCCGCAGGAGCTGGGCCGGATTGAGGTGCTGCTGCGCAAACAGCCGCAGTTCGACCAGGTGGCAGCACAGCTCAGCGTCTCCGGCCTGATCGGCAACCAGCAGGGCAGCACTAATCTGCTGGCCCTGGGAGTGCAGCCGGAACGCTGGAAGTTGCCCTTCCCGCTGTCTAGTGGCCGCAGCTTGCGGGTCGGTGATCTGGGCCAAGCGCTGATCGGCGAGGCGATGGCCCAGCGGTTGGGGGTGGGGATCGGCGACTACCTCAGCTTGGCGGTGACCACAGTGAATGGGGCCTTTAACGCCGGCAGCGTCAAGGTCGTGGGCATATTCAAGGGCTTGCAGCCGGCGGAGAACGGGTACTTGGGCTTCATTCCCCTCAAGCTGGCCCAGCGGCTCCTGGGCACTGTGGGCGTGGGGAAACTGATCGTGCAGCTCCGCTCTGCTGCGGAGGCCGCCCCGGTGGCCCATGCCCTGCAGCGGGCCCTGGACGCCAGCGGGTTGGATAGCGCGAGTAATAGCAGCTTTCAGGTCAAGACCTGGAGCGATCTAGCCGTCTTCTACCATCAGGTGCAGGCCTTCTGGAAGGTGATGTTCGGCTTCATGACCACGGCGATCTTCATCCTGGTGCTCTTCAGCATCATGGAGGTGATGACCATGTCATTCTTCGAGCGGATGCGCGAGATCGGCACGATCAAGGCCATCGGCACCCGGCGCTACCAGATATTTGCTCTATTTAGCACTGAAGGGATTCTCTTGGGACTGCTGGGAGGAGTGCTGGGGCTGGGGCTGGGTTGGCTGCTCGGTTGGCTGATCAATCTGGCCTACATCACCTATACGCCGCCCGGCTTCACCGTGGAGATTCCGATTACGATTCGTCTGGCGGCGCACAACCTGACTGTGCCCTTCTTGACGGCTTTCATCTCTACGGTGCTCTCCACCCTGCTGCCGGCGGTCAAGGCGGCCCGCACGCGCATCGTGGATGCGCTGCGTTATGTTTAGGGCACCAACACCAGCTTGCCGAAATGCTCGCCGGCCTCGAGCGCCCGCTGGGCCGCGGCCGCCTCGCCCAGCGGGAAGCTGCGGTCTACCACCGGCTTGAGCTTCCCCTGCCAGACCAGCCGCAGCACCTCCGAGAACTCGTGCCGATTGGCCATCGTCGAGCCGAATATCTGCAACTGACGCCAGAAGACCAGCCGGATGTCGGTCGGCGGCCGAGGGCCACTGGTGGCCCCACAGGTGACCAAGCGCCCGTTCTTGGCCAGGCTGCGCAGGCTCTGCTCCCAGGTGGCCTCTCCCACGTTGTCCAGGACCACGTCAACCCCACGCTTGTCGGTCAGCCGCCGGATCTCTTTGGCGAAATCAGATGTTTTATAATTGATCAGTACATCAACCCCCAGCTCGCGGGCCCTCTCCAGCTTGACCGAGCTGCTCGAGGTGGCCCAGACGCGCGCCCCACAGAGCTTGGCGATCTGAATCGCCGCCGAGGCCACCCCGCCGCCCGCGCCTAAGATTAAGATATCTTCGCCCGCTTTGAGCTGAGCGCGGGAGACGAGCAGGCGCCAGGCCGTCTGATAGACCAGCGGCACCGCGGCGGCCTCCTCAAAGGAGAAGCCATCGGGGATAAGGTGCACATTGTCAGCCGGCACGGCGAGATATTCGGCGTAGCCGCCGTCCACCTGCTCGCCCAGAATGCGATAAGAATCGCAAAGGCTGTCTTGACCCTGGATGCAGTACTCACAGTGGCCGCAACTGAGGCTGGGGTTGACGATTATCCGTTGGCCTTGGCTCAGGCCCTGAACCTGAGCGCCCACTTCGGCGATCACCCCGGCCACGTCTGCACCGGGGATGTGCGGCAGAGCGATGCCGGGGAGGCCCTGGCGCACGAAGATATCGAGATGATTGAGCGCACAGGCCCGTACTTGGACCAGCACTTCATCGGGCCCGGCCACCGGATCTGGCACCTCTTCATAGCGGAGCACCTCCGGCCCACCGTGTTGATGGATGCGAATGGCTTTCATGGGACCTCCTGGTTAATTAAATCGGCACCCGTCCCTGAAGCGCGCGGCTCAAAGTGAGCTCATCGGCGAAGGCCAAATCCCGACCCACCGGGACGCCGTAGGCGATCTGGGAGACCTGGATGCCCAGCGGTTTGATCGCCCGCGCCAGATACATGCCGGTGGCCTCGCCCTCCACCACCGGATCGAGGGCCAAGATGACCTCGCGGACCTGCTCGCTCTTCAGGCGTTGCAGCAGCTCGGCGATGCGCAGGTCTTCGGGATGCACATCGTTGATCGGCGAGAGCAACCCGCCCAACACGTGATAGAGCCCGCGATAATCGTGGGTGCGCTCCAGCTTGAGCAGCTCCTGAGGATGGCTGACCACACAGATGAGCGAACGGTCGCGCTTGGGATCGGAGCAGACCGGACAGAGCTGCTCTTCGGCATAGTTGAAGCACTGGGCGCAAGGGTGAATCCGCTCCTTGACCTGCACCAGGGCCTGGCTCAGCCGGCGCACCTGTTCGGTTTCCTGATTGAGCAGATAAAAAGCAAAGCGCTCAGCGCTCACCCGACCGACGCCGGGCAGCTTCTTGAGCTCAGAGATCAGCCGCTCCAGCGGCTGGGGATACTGCTGCATGAGTTGGCCGAGGACTAGAGACCGGGGATATTGGGCAGTCCCAGGTGACCCATCAGGCCGCTCATCTCCTTTTGGACCAGCTCTTTGGCCTTCAGGTGCACCTCCTTGAGGGCGGCCAAGATCAAGTCCTCCAGCATATCAACCTCGTCGGGATTGACGACCTCTTTGTCCAGCTTGATGTCCAATATCTCTTCCTGACCGTTGGCCACCACGGTGACCATCCCGCCGCCGGAGCTGGCTTCCACGCGCATGGCACTCAATTCTTCCTGCTTTTTGGCCATCAGCTCTTGAGCTTTTTGGACTTGCTTCATCGCCGCTTTGAGGTTTCCTCCGGGGAAAGCTGGCATAGTAACACCTCCTGTTTGCTGTTGTGGTCATTATAGGCAAACCCTGCCAGCGGATCAATCCTTCTCCAGCAGTTCCTGCGCTTGCTCGGTCTTGTCCCGGAGCAGAAAGAGGGCCGTAGTGAGATCGCCCCATGCCTGATCGAAGGAGGCCTCGTCACCGGTGCGCTCGGCTTCCAGCAGCAAGGCATAGGCAGTCAGCAACCGGCCCGACCATTCGACCGTCTCGTTCAGTAGGGCGTGCTCGGTTAAGCTGAGTTGTGCTGCGCTTGTCTTCTCTTTGACTGTCATCGTCTAAGCCTCCTCTCCAGCTTCTCGATCCGGCGCTGGCCCTCTAGCTTGTGTCGGTAGCGCCTGTTCTTACTCATACTGTTGCAGCCATTATAGGCAAGCTATATCACCGGATCAATCTGGCAGCCGGCTCACCCAACTCGGCACACTTGACTTACCTGCCAAATCCTGTTATCCTACGCTTGAAATATTTTTCAACTGAAAGGGGAAGGCCATGGCCTACGAGCGAACCGTCGAGCACTTGGGCTTCAAATGCCTGGGGCCGACGATCACCCCGGAGCAGATCCTGCACCTGCGCCAGGAGATCGCCCACAATGAAGAGTTGGAAAAGCTGCGCGGCATCTTGCACGCGCTCGGCGGGCGGATGCGCCTGCGGATTCTCTATCTGCTCCACCGTGAGCCGGAGCTGTGCGTCTGTGATTTGGCCGATATTCTAGCTGAATCGCTCTCGGCTGTTTCTCACCAGCTCAAGATCCTGCGCACGCATGGACTGGTGATGACCCGCCGCGATGCCAAGACGATCTTTTACTCGCTGAACGAGTCGGTGGTCCGGCGCTATTTGGATCTGGAACAGGAGGCTGTCCCGGTATGATCTCCTTCGGCGCACTGAGCTTGGCGTTGCGCGCTTGGAGTTATCGCTATCTCGCGCTGGGGCTGTTCGCGGGCGCGCTGGTGCTCTATCTCTTCACCCTGCCGGCCGCCTACACCGGCGGCACGATCGGCCTGATCTCGCTGCACTATCTCAACGCCGAGCTGCTCTTCTTCTCAGTCGCCTTGGCCGCGTTGTTCAGCCTGGTGCTGACACTCAATATCTATGCCTTCCGCGCTGCGACGCGCGGGCAGGGCCGCAGCCTGAGCCTGGGCGCCATCTTCTCTAGCCTCCTGCCCAGCAGTGTCTGCTGCACCTCGCTGGTGCCCTCGCTGCTGGCAGCCTTTGGCGCCTCCACCCCACAGATCTTTGGGCTCACCGGCCGCATCCAGGGGATCTTCGCCCAATATGAGCCGCTCTTCTTGGCCTTCTCTCTGATCCTGCTGCTCTTCGCCCTGTGGCTTGCCGCAAGAAATATCCTCAATTCGTGTTCGCTCACCGAAAGGAGTGTGTCCCTCATTGGCCCAACCGAAGAAGAAAACCAGCCCTAAGAGTGTGAAGCGACGATCGGCCAAGCGGCAGCCGAGCGAGCGACGCTCGCGGCGTCTGCTCTACTATGGCGGCGGCCTGTTGGCCTTGGTCTTGATTGCCTTCGTCGTCTATGGCCTGATAACCCCCAAGTCGTCTACCGGCTCTACCTCCGATGCAGCCAGCGCCAATAAGACGGTCGCCGTCAAGATGGGATCCCTGGCGCCCGACATGACCTTTACGACGGTCGATGGGACCGAGCGTCGGCTCTCTGAATTTCGCGGCCGACCGGTGATGCTGTGGCTCTTCGCCAGCTGGTGCCCCACCTGCCAGGCGGGCACCATCGCCGTCGCGGGAAAGTTCGACCAACTGAGGCAGGCAGGCGTTCAGATCATCCAGCTCTTGCTCTACAACAACCTGGGCTACGCCGGTCCGTCCGCCGAGGAGTTCGCCAAGCGCTACGCCGGCTCGACCTACCCATCGCCCGGCTGGCTCTGGGGAGATGCCTCGCAAGCGGGGAGCTATATGTATGACCCTAAGGGCTATCCCGACATCTACTTCCTCATCAGTAAGGACGGTGTTCTCCAGACAATGAGCAGCGCACCCAACGTGACGATGAAGCAGATCCTAGCCTTCGCCCAAGGAGCCGGTAACAAATAGTCAATATAAGGAGTGCTTTCTCAGGAGTAAACTCGCTGTGCCACCCGCCTGAGTAGAGCTCGCTCATCCCCTAAGCTCATCAGCAGCGGCAGATAGAACTCCTCGTCATCGCTACGATGAGCGTTCTACTCGGCCATTGTACCTCTTGCGTCCCCAGGGATAGCGCACCAATTCCTGACCCTTGACAATGGCAGCGGGGTATGTTATCATGTTATATATCCCCTGCCGGGGGATAGGATAAGAACCGAAAATAAGGAGGAGAGATGAAGAAGTTGAGTCGAAATCCGTTGCAGTGGGGTGATCTGATGTATAGCGAAAGGGGTGGGGTAGGGCTGGTGGGGACTCTGGAGTGCGATGGTTCCTGTCAGCCTCCCTGCTGTCTGAAGCGAATCAACTACCGGGCGGGAGAAACGGTCTATTCCCCTGGGGATCCCAGTGATCAGATCTATTATATCTACTGTGGTCGGGTGAAGCTCTCCTATCTGGACGAGAGCGGCAGGCGGGTAACCCTGGCCATCTTGGGCGAGGGGGAGATCTTCGGGGAGTTGGCCCTGGTCGAAGGCAGTAAGCGTACCTTCCTCGCTACGGTGTGGGAGGATACCTGCATCTGTCCCCTCGACCGTAGCTGGCTCCGACGGTGCCTGGCGGAGGACCCGAAGTTGGCGCTCTGGATGCTGCAACTCTTGGGGCACTATGAACAAAGGCTCATGCAAAAGCTCTTTCGCTTGCATTTCCAAAGCGTTCCCAGACGACTCGCTCAGGAGCTCTTGGAGTTAGTCGAGTGGTATGGGGAGCCGACTGCGGAGGGCATCATGGTTCGCATCACCCATCAGGAGTTGGCCGACCTCATCGGCGCGGCGCGAGAGACGACCTCCGTAGCGCTCCACCAGCTAAGGCAGCAGGGGTTCTGCAGTATGGGTAGCGGGCGCGCCCAACGCCAGATTGTCATCAGCGATCTTACAGGGTTGGATGAGGTGGCTAAGGGGCAGTGTCTAGTTTCCATATACAAGTAAACAGAGAAGGTTAGTGACTGAAGGAGCGATTATGATCTTCGGCTTCGGGCTACTTGGGTTGTTTGTGATGGTCACGCTTTCTCTGGCCATCTGCACCACCGTCTGCGCGCTTTCCATGGAGGCTGCCGTCCTGTTTACCCCTGCCTTTCTGTTCTTGTTTCCCACGCTCATCCTGGGCTTCCCCCAGATCAGCCCCAACGAAGCCATCGGGTTGGCGCTCACCATCGAGATCTTTGGATACACCAGCAGTGTTGCGGGCTACTGGTTCCGCCGTCAGATCGACTTTACCATCGCGGGGAAGGCGCTGGTCTTCACCATGCCCCTCGCAGCCCTCGCCCGTTTGGTCTCCTATTTCATGCCCGCTCGGGGACTCCTGCTTGCCTTCGGCTTCGTGCTCATCGGTCTGGCAGTGATCCTCTACCGCGCCCATCGCCGCTCCAAGGCGTCACGGATGGATTACCACCCCAAGATATATCTTTTCAAGTCGAGCAACCCGAGGCACTCCAGTGCGTTTCATCCTGGCAAACTTGATCGGCTGATCCTGTTTGTGGCCGGGGCATTCGCCGGGCTGGTGGGCATTGCTATCGGCGAGATATCCAACACCTTGCTCACCGTAAGGAAGCAGATCCCGGTCAAGATCTCCATCGGTACGAGCGCGCTGATCTTACACCTGACGATCTTATCGGCTCTGGTAACCAATCTGTTGATTCTGAACGTCGCCCCGGCTGCCTTCCAGGCCGAACAGATTGTAATCCCCTGGCGAGTTGCCGCGATAATCGCCCCGGTGGTCGTCGTAGGCGGCCAGATTGGGGCGTTGATCAACAATCGCCTGAAAGGTCCGACGATCGCCTGGGCTTTAATCGTCGCCTACATGCTAGTAGGATTTCTTGTCCTAGGAAGGACTCTCTTGAGATGAACGATGAAAGGGACCCTGACGAGCGAGGAGAGAAGCCCATTCGCTTCTGGTGCCTGGAGAACGTCGAGTTTCTCCGAAACTTGACGGAGGTCGAGCGGGCAGAGTTCCTCAAGCAAGCTCAGGTTTACTCGTATAGAAAGGATCAACTGATCTTCCAGCCAGGCGACCTCTGTGATACTGTCTACTTCGTCGAAGAGGGGCTGGTGAAGATCTATCAGGTGAGCCCCGCGGGACGTAAACTGACGCTGATGCTCTTGTGCGGTCGCGGTCAGCCCTTTGGGGTCATGGCCCTGGCCGAATGCGAGCGGCGCCAGTTCTACGCCCAAGCCCTTGCAGAGTCCCGCATCTGTTTGATCTCGCGGAATTACCTCAGGTACTTCACCCGCAAGAACATGCTAGTCTGCTGCAAGATAATCAAACTCATGGGCTCACGTCAGACTGAGATCCGGGTCAAATTGGAGGAGATGGTCTTCAAGACGGTTCCTCAGAGGCTGGCCACACTCCTGCTCAAACTCTCAATCGAGTTCGGCGAGCAGACACCGGACGGGCGACGGATTGGGATCGCGTTTACACATCAAGAGTTGGCCGAATTGATCGGGGCCAGTCGGGAGCACGTCGTAGCCACGCTCAAGCGTTTTCGCGAGCGGCAATTCATAACGCTCGATCCGGCTCGGCGGATCATCTTGGGGGATGAGTTGGCGCTGCACCAACAAGCGAATGTGTGAAGAATTTACTTCCCTTCTCAATCCAGGCAGTCTATTATACAGGTGATCTAATCCCCCAGTAGGGGATTAGATCGAGCGAGGTGAATTAACTGGAAGCCTTGGACATCAAGCGAGAGTAATCCCCATCCCTCATCCTTGTGCCCTGGCGAACAGCGCCCTCCAGCCCCTGGCTCACATCCCTTGAGTCAGGGGCTGCACCCTTGACCTTAGGTCAGAATAGGCGATGATAAACAAGCTGGCTCGTCTCCCCACTTGACATCCAGTCCTCCATCTGCTATCATGATCCATACCCCTGGGAGGGGATATGTCCCTGGCGACTTGCGCAGGGAAGAGGAGGTCGAACGACATGGCAGAGGCACAGACGGAGATATATCTCACAGAGAGGCTCCAGACGGAACTTGTGAATCGGCTCCGTCGCCTGGAGGGTCACGTGCGCGGGATCACCGAGATGATCAGGCGAAAGGAGTCTTGCGATGATATCCTCATCCAACTCTCAGCGGTCAAATCGGCGCTCAATCAGGTCATTGTGCACCTGCTGGAGGGCCACATGGATAGCTGTGTTAAGCAATGCGTCGTAGAGGGAGACGAGGAGGAGATCGACCGCTTTAAGAACTCGCTGGCGCTTATCCTCAAGCATTTCTGAACGAGAAGCGTGAAGATGGAGCAATCAAATACCGATCACCTAACGAAGGAGTTGCTCTACATTGAGCCAATATGATTTCTTGATCCTGGGCGGCGGCGCGGCGGCCTTTGCCGTGGCCACGGTCGCCTCGGAGCTGGGCGCCAAAACCGCCATGATCAACGACGGCCTGCCCCTGGGCGGCACCTGCGTCAACGTGGGCTGTGTTCCTAGCAAGCACCTCTTGGAGCTGGGCTTCGATCATTATTACGCGGGCCGCAGTCGCTTTGCGGCGCTCACGCCTGCTCAAGGCACGGTGGACTTTCGCCAGGCTATTCAAGGCAAGGACGAGCTGGTCGCCGGATTGCGCCAGCAAAATTACCAGAACGTCTTGCAGGCGCTGGGTAACGTCGAGCTCATCGAGGGCCAGGGGCGCTTCCTCTCCCCCACGGAGGTCTCCGTGGCTGTAGGGGCGCATGGCGATACGCTCCTACAAGCGAAAAAGATCCTGATTGCCACCGGGTCCTCGACCTATATTCCGCCCATTGAGGGCCTCGAAGGCGTAGATTACTTGACCAATCGCGAGGCACTCTCATTAGAGAAACTGCCCGAGCGACTATTGATCATCGGTGGCGGCCCCTTGGGGCTGGAGTTCGCCCAGATGTTCGCTCATTTTGGTTCCCAGGTCACGCTGCTGGCCAACCACGAGCGGGTATTGCCCCACTATGAACCCGAAATCGGTGAAGCTTTGGGGTATTACTTGCAGCGTGAAGGCATTGAGATCGTCACCAAGGTGAAGACCGAGCGGGTTTCACAATCAGGCGATGAGAAGACGGTGACCGGGCTTGTCAACGGGGAAGAGCGCACCTGGCAAGCCGACCAACTGCTGATCGCCACCGGCATCAAACCCAACACTGACGCGCTGGACCTGGAGCGGGCGGGCGTGCGGACCGCTGCGCGTGGCTTCGTCGAGACCGACGACACGTTGCATACTTCGGTGCAAAACATTTGGGCTGCCGGCGACGTGGTCGGAAAGATGGCTCTGGAGACGGTGGCGGCCAAAGAGGGGCATGCGGCAGCCCGCAACGCGCTCGCCGGCGAGGCGCGCACGATCAACTACGAGCAGATCCCGCACGCGGTCTTCACCTCGCCCTCGGTGGCCAGCGTGGGGATCACCGAAGAGGAGTCTAGCGAACGCTACCACGCCTGCTCCTGTCGCACGGTGCCCCTGGAGAGCGTGCCCAAGGCCTTGGCGGTCAATGACACGCGCGGACTGATAAAAATGGTCGTGCATCCGCAGACGGGCGTGATCATGGGGGTGCACATCGTAGCTCCCGTGGCCCACGAGATGATCCACGAGGCGACCTTGGCGATCCGAGCTCAGATGACCATAGACGATCTGATAGATACCGTGCATGTCTTCCCCACTTATAGCGAGGGGATCAAGCTGGCCGCCCAAGCCTTCCGTCGGGATTTGTCCAAGATGAGCTGTTGCGTGGAGTGAAGCCAAAACCTTGAGAAACGGGTGAGGCGTATGTTCCAAGCCGGCTGCTGAGGCAAGCTAGCTCAGCACAGGCTCGCTGGAATTGAAGCTAGAGAGCGGGTCCATCGGTGGGTCCGCAGGAAAGGAGAAGTAGATGAGAATCAACCGACGTGCGTTCTTCAAAGCTGGAGCGGGAGCATTGCTGCTCAGCACTTGGAAGGCCCCTGTGCTCTTCAGTCAGAAAGCTCAAGATGTCGTCATTCCGCTCGCGAGCTTCGGCTGGTCCAGTTGGGAGGGAGCTTCGGGCTCATTCAGCTACCAGCCGGTCGCCAAGGAGTTCGAGGTCGCCCTCACCGTGCAAGACTTGCGCCCCAATCACCTCTACCAAGTCCAACTGATCACCTTCGACCCGGTTGGCAGCCGCACGGTGACCAAGGTGACCCTGTCCACCGATGCGGCAGGAAAGGCCACGAGCAAGGCGCACACAGTGGGTCTGGTCGATGCCAAGCTGCCGCTGTTTCAGATCCACGTCTTTATCGTGGATCCCGATGAGACCAAGCCGCCCAAAGCCCCGCTGCAGGTCACCGGCGTCAGCAAGGGAGCGCCGCTGGTCTGCCTCTATCCGGCGGGCTTCCGCGCGCAAAGCTAATAAACCGGAGGTCACATGTCAGAAACGAATAGAATAGATGTCAAGCGTCTCCTGCTGGTGCTTATCACGCTGTGGACGGGCAGCGCGGCCACGATCTTCCTGATACTCCTGGCCTCGGGCAACGCCCTGTTGCTCCAGGGTTTAACGAAAATGTCTCAGGTGATCGCCTCTATGCATGCGTTTGCCAACGTTTATGTGCCGCTGGTTTGGCTGCCCTCACTAGCAGTACTGCTGATCGTGGCGTTTTATAGCCAGCGACGCTTTCCAGCGTTGACCAACCGCATCTGGGCCGGCCTGGGTGCTGGAGCTCTTGCCACGTTCCTCTTGGACTTCTTCCGCCAGTTGGGTGTGATCCACGGCTGGCTGGGCACCGACACGTCGGTCCTCTTTGGCAAGATGATCCTCGGTCCGCAAGTCGGGGTGCTGTCAATCCTCACGGTGGGCTTCATCTATCACTTCCTCAATGGGGCCAGTTTCGGGTTGTTTTACACGCTGATCTGGGGCAAGGCCCGCTGGTGGTGGGGTATAGTCTGGGCCATGCTCGTGGAGCTCGGGATGATGACTTTGCCACCGATGGCGCCGATATTCGGACCGTTCGGGAGCAAAACCGGCAGCTCTGCGTACTTCCTCGTCACGTTTTTTGCCCACCTGGGGTACGGCTCGGTGTTGGGCGTGTTGGCTCAACATTGGGTGAAAGACAAGGGGACGATCTTCTCCCTGCTGAGCGCCAGGCGGGGAGCCTCCGCTGCCCAGGCTCAGCCCGCCGATACTGCCTGAGTTATCGCTCGCTAGACCGCGGCCGGCTGAGCGCCTATACTGCTGTATCCTTTGCCGAGGGGGAACCGCGATGGAATCAGCCGAGCTATTGGAAAAGCTTTCCGGCGCCTTTGGCGTCTCCGGCTTTGAGGAGGAAGTTCGCGAGCTGATCGCAAAGCTGACCCGGCCCTACGTGGACGAGATGCGCGTTGACACGCTGGGGAACCTGATCGCCACCCGCGCCGGTCGGAGCGGGCGCGTCTTAATGCTTGACGCCCACATGGACGAGATCGGCCTCATGGTCAGCTATATCGAAGAGGAAGGCTTCCTGCGCTTCGCTCCGCTGGGCGGCTGGGACGTGCGCATCCTGCCGGCGCAGGCTCTGACGGTGCGCACGCGCTCCGGCACGCTGGTCAAGGGGGTCATCGGCACGCCGCCGCCTCACATCCTGAGCCCCAAGGAGCGCGAGCAGCCGTTCAAGCTGGAAGAGCTCTTCGTGGACATCGGGGTCGGCTCGCGCAGCGAGGCGGAAGCATTGGGAATCCGCATCGGCTCACCCGCGGTGATCGCTTATCCCTTCGAGCGCCTGAACGAACAGGTGGTCATGGGCAAGGCCTTCGACGACCGGGCGGGCTGTGCGGTGCTGATCAAGACGCTGGAGCGTTTGCAGGGCAGTTCGCTTGAACTGACACTGGCCTGCAACTTCGCCATCGGTGAGGAGACCGGGCTGAAGGGGGCGCGCACTGCGGCCTATCAGATCGAGCCCGATCTGGCTCTGGCGCTGGAGGGGACGATCGGCGCGGACACGCCGGGCGTGCCGCCCTCGCGTCAGCCGACCGGCCTGGGCAAGGGGCCGGCGATCAGCGTGGCCGATCGGACGCTGATCGTGAATGGTCGGCTGGTGCGCTTTATCGAAGAGCTGGCCGAGGCGCAGGGCATTCCCTATCAATACAAGCTGCCGCCCTTTGGGGGCACCGATGCGGGGGCGATTCACCTCAGCAGGGGCGGAGTGTTGGCCGGGGTGATCTCGGTGCCCTGTCGCTACATTCACTCACCGCTCAGCCTCCTGCGGCTGGATGATTTTGAGAACACGGTCCGACTGGTGAGCGAGTTTGCGAAGGAGGGGCAGCGGTTTTTGGGGGTTTAAACTTGACCTTCAGGGCTTCGACATGTTCTGATCTTTGACCAGCCATGTAGAGCATGGTATCCTCACGAGGAGGATTAGGAGAATATGGCCCAAAGAAGGCAAATATATAGACGGTCCATTGGTATCATATGCCGTATGACCAAATCAGGGAAACTTTGTGTGATAACCGTGTACGAAGATAAACCCAGGGAGTAAGAGGAGAAGACCCATGAGTTTTTGGGAAGGCGAAACGTGCGAATACTGCGACGGGGCTATTGTGGAGAAGCGCGTTACGCTGTACCGGCAAGTGAAGGGGGAATATGTGCTGATTGAGAATGTGCCAGCGGGTGTATGTACACAATGCGGCACACGCTATTATGCAGCGAACGTGCTCAAAACGATTGAGGAGAGCATTCGCGGACGCCGAAAAGCGGAGCGAGAGGTTCTTGTGCCTGTCTACTCACTATGACCATTGTGAGCCTGATGCATAGGGAAGACATTCCCTATCAATACAAGCTGCCGTCCTTTGGAGGCACCGATGCGGGAGCGATTCACCTCAGCAAGGGCGGAGTGTTGTCCGGGGTGATCTCGGTGCCCTGTCGCTACATTCACTCACCGCTCAGCCTCTTGCGACTGGACGATTTCGAGAACATGGTTCGGCTGGTAACCGAGTTCGCGAAGGAGGGGCAGCGGCTTTTGGGGGATTGAATTCGATCTTCAGGGTTTCGGCATGCTCCCATCCTTGACCAGTCATTGATTTTCAGGTTGAACTTGATGCATTATAAAAATCGCACTGACTAGGGGTGAGCGTAATAGGTGCATTAGATGGGAAATTGTCTATATAGCGTGTAGAATGGTTGTTTAAGTGGAACATTTTCTGTCTAGGGTGGCACAGTGGGGATTAGGTGGAAGAACGTGCATCTAGTTGTAGTTAAGCGGTACTTAGTAGCTACGCCCCGTTATGCGGCATCCGGATAGTGGGTTTCACTGAACGATTAGCAAAGGAGCCAACATGATCGCAGCAGTCACATTTAAACGCTTCAAGCAGTTCAAGGAACAGCGCATACCTTTACTGCCTAAAGGTACGATGCTACTTGCAGGTGGTAATAATACCGGCAAATCCACGATTCTCCATGGCCTTGCAGTTTGGGAATTCTGCCGCACTGTAATGGAGGCAGAAAAAGGACACAAAGCACTTCTCGGCACAAGTACTTCGCAGGGGCTTGGGCTTGGGGATGATGAGTTTTCTCCAATTAACGTGCCATCTCTTAGACACCTTTGGACAAATCTCATCTCACACAAATCTGTAGCCGATCCCGATGGATATACACTCCGCATCAAGGCGGAGTGGAATCATGTTCATGGAACTAAGGAACTGGAATTCGGATTGGCTTTGGCGAATGACCGATTGTTTGCCAAGACCACTTTTTCGAACTTGCAAAATGATGACGTCATCCCTAGAGTCGCCTATCTGCCACCTTTCGCTGGTATCACGGATCGTGAAGGACGCGTACCAGTTGCTATACGTCGACGGCGGATAGGCGAAGGACTTGCTGGGGCTGTTCTCCGTAACCTTCTTTTGGATCTCTCAACTGCGAACGTTGATAAGCGGCGCTCTATGCGAGAAGGAAAAACGAAAATTGGCAATGCAGACCTTCGCAAACTGCGTGAGACTGACCCTTGGGAATTGCTTCAGCAGGCACTTAGGACACATTTCGGTGCAGAACTAGTTATTGCCCCTTTTGCAGAGGAGTATCATTCGTACATTCGCGTAGAAATAGTTAAGGGTACGCATAAGGGCTATCGTCTCACTCGCCACCACGGTTACAAGAATCGTGATCTGATGGTGGAGGGGAGCGGATTCTTGCAATGGCTCAGTGTCTATGCCTTGGCTGTCGCTCCAGAAATCTCAACCCTGCTTCTAGACGAGCCAGACGCTCACCTGCACTGCTCGCTCCAGCAACAAATGCTTGAGGCTTTAGAGAATATCGCAAACACCTCAGGGCAACAGATCATAATAGCCACCCACTCAACCGAGATACTTAAGAATTCTAGGCCGGAACGGATTCTCGAGTTGTCTTCTTCGCGTGCGCCGAGATTCCTTAGCACGGAGAATCAGAAAGTTGGCCTCCTTGCGGGACTCGGATCCGAATACGCGCCGAGAATAGATGCGTTAAAGAAGAGGAGGAGACTTCTTCTCGTAGAAGGTGATTTCGACATGCAGGTATTAAAGACGTTAGCAGCTACGCTCGGTCGTGAAATCCCGGGATCATGGGTCGAGTGGAAAAACACCGCTGGGCATAAGGAGCGGAAACAACTCTTCCTTGCTCTCAAAGAAGAGATTCCTGACTTGGTTGCATTAAGTCTTAGGGACCGAGATGACGAACCATACACAACAGTTGGCGATGGACTCGTTGATAAATCTCACGAATATGACCAGCCGGATTTCCATTGTAGAAAATGGCGGCGGCGGCACATAGAGAACTATCTACTTTGGCCACCCACTATCGCTAACCTACTCGATATCAGTTTAGATCAGGTTGAAGGTCGTTTGCGCGACAACTACGGGATCGCTATTGGAAACTCCTTTCAGGACGTCAAGGCGCCTGAAGCCCTCCTTAACATACATGGGAAAGCGATTCTGCAAGACTTGGGTGTCGACCGTCTAGAATTGGCAAAAAGGCTACCAGTTGACAAAGTACCTTGTGATATTCTTTCACTGCTAGATGATTTAGAGCGACTGGCAAGGTAATGCGCCCAACCCAAGGTGGCAATCGGATAACCCCTTGTTTCCCGTTGCGTGCTTCGTCCCGCGGCGCTGTGCTACGATCAACGCCCAAGAGTGGGAGGAACCACGGGGCACGCGGCGCGCGGGGTACAGCTTAGCTCGCGCCACGTTATGTTAGTAATGAAGATATTCAATACTAATATTGTATCGCGAGTTAGATTGCTAGAGACACTCCTGCAAGAGAATACATTTGTCAGACATGTGCTCG
>CAJXGD010000042.1 GCA_913053845.1 uncultured bacterium
ATGAGCTGACCGTCTATGGGCTCTGCCGGGCCTGCCTCAGGAGGCAGCAAGGGCCGGAGAGTAGTAAGTAGCGCGTTGCGAGCTTGCCGGCCTAGGTATTGACTTTCAGGCCTCTTTGATGTATTCTAAAAAGCTGTACTGGGTGGGGGTAAGCATAATAGGTGGGAGAATTATCCGCCTAACACGCAGAGCGGGATTAGACAGAAGGATACCCGCCTGGGTATAGCTAGGTCGCTATGCTAGAATTCTCATACAGCGTTTTTCCGAGGCATATCTTAATATCTGGATAACCTCGACAAATATAATCAGAACGCAAATGGAACTTCAAGAGCAGCTATCACAGCATAGACAAAGGGTTGATGTCGATCATTATGACATTAGCGTCCGCGAAATCATCGGGATGGCAGACCGAGAAGAGCTATACATTGCTCCTGTCTATCAGCGCAAATTCCGATGGTCTGAAAAGAATGAATCACGACTTATTGAATCGCTACTGCTGGGGTTGCCCGTTCCTAGTGTCTATGTCGCAACGAACAAAGATGGGACGTGGGAGGTGGTTGATGGTTTACAAAGGTTGTCAAGCATAATCCACTTCATTGCCGATCCGCTTGCGATTTTGCAACTAGTACACCTCCAAACTTAGATTGACGGGTAAAGACGTTTCAATTTGATGCGAGCATCGGCGGTGGTGAAACGCCAATTCACGGTGAAAGCCGCCGAATTACGCTGGTCTTGCCAGGCGCTCACTTCGCGTTTCAAATAGAGCTGATCAGGCATGCGACGATGGAGACATTGCTTGCCCAACACACTCAGTTCAATTTCTGCCATGTTCAGCCAACTCCCATGCTTGGGGGTGTAATGGATCTCCAGCTTCTCCATGATCCGCCGCGCCTCTTCTGGCGCAAAGGCTTCATACAAAGAAGCAGGCTTATGGGTGTTGAGGTTGTCCATGACCAGGATAATCTTCTCTGCCTCCGGAAAGTAAATATCCACTAACTCACGCATACAGCCCGCCCAATCTACCATAGTCCGTTGCTCAGTCACTTTGACCTTGCGCCACGACTCCAGCGGCGCAAACATCATGAACACGTTGCTGCTGCCATTGCGCTCGTACTCATAATCGTACTTCTCCACTTGCCCCGGTCGAGCAGGCAACGGAGTGCGTGTCTCCTTGACCTGCTGTTTGCTGCTTTCGTCAAAACAAACCAACGGTCGTTTGGGGTCGTGCTCCTGATGATAGACTTCCAGCACATCTTCCATGTTGCAGACAAACGCTGCGTTCTCTTTGGGCGGAATGCACCACTGCTCCTTCAACCAAGGCTTAAGCTCGTTTTTTTTAATGTGGTCCGCACGGTCTCATCGGAAACGGTTTCCACGATCTCCAATTCAATCAGTTTGTCGGCCAGCAGCTGCATCGTCCAGTGTTTCCGTCCGGCGGGTGCTTGGCTACAGGCCAATTGAATCAGTTGAGCTTCAGCTTTCCCATCCAACACTTTGGAGCGGGTGCGGTAGGGGCGTTTGTGGTTCAGGGCTGCTTGGATTCCTTCTTCCACACAGGTTCGTCGCGTTCGTCCTACGGTGATGGAAGTGGTTCCCTGCGCTTGGGCAATCTGCTCATCCGTCCACGCTGGGCCATCCTCCCCCTCATCACTCAACAACAGAATGTGCGCACGCCTGAGTTTGCGTGCCGCTGTTTTCCCTTTGCTCACCAGCTCTTTGAGCTCGTTTCGTTCTTCTTGTGTCAATTTGACTCTGTATGTCTTTCTGCCAGGCATGGTATCCTCCTTTAGCTGATTAGTACTCAGCCAGAATACCACAACCTATCACTATTAACAAGATATGTTTGGCGGATCACTAGCTGGTGGCAGTCCCAAGCGGAAGAGGCTTTTTCTCTAAAACCGGCCGAAAAACTGTCCAACTTTAGGGGTCCACTACATATGTCCCCGGTTCATTTTGTCAACCATGCCCGGCTTGCACAGCACACGCTGCTAAAATGTGGAGCACCTCCCCTAGCCTTTCCGGCGCCGGCCCAGCCCCAGCAACGCCGCCAAGAGCAGCAGCAATACCGTGGCCAGCAGTCGGCCCAGCCAAATCTCGCCACTTTTGCCGATCAGCCGGGAAGCGAAGAGCAGCAGGCCCACGGCCAAGGAGCCCAACGCCGTGAGCAGCACCGCTCCGGCGGCCAGGTCTTTGATCTGTCGCACCTGGGGGTGGTATTCGCTGTGGAGCAGATCGAGCAGGCGCTCCAGCGCAGTGTTGAACAGTTCGGCGGCCAACACCACCGCGATCACCAGTATGAGCAGCGCCAGCTCCGGCCCGCTCAGCCCCAGCACCAGAGCCAGCGCCAGGGCCAGGATCGCTCCCACCAGCAGCAGCGGCACATTGCGCTCGGCACGGACGGCCCAGAGCAGACCTGCCCAGGCCTTGCTCAAGCTCTCCCAGAAGGTGCGATTGCGCCGAGGGCTCAAGCTCGAAATCCCTTCAAATCGCTAGGCTGCCGGGCTGCCGCCTAAACACGCTCGCGATCGCTGAAGCGATAGTTGGGCGCCTCGCGGGTGATCTGCACGTCGTGGGGATGCGATTCGCGCAGCGAGGCTCCGCTGATGCGGATGAACTGGTGCTCGCGCTGCAAGGTGGGAATGTCCGCGGCGCCGGAGTAGCCCATGCCGGCGTGCAGGCCACCGACCAGTTGCCGGACCACCTTGGCCAGGGGGCCCCGATAGCGCACCCGTCCTTCGATGCCCTCGGCGATCGGCTCCCCGGAGCCCTCCCAGAAGTAGCGCTCGCGACTGCCGGCCAGCATCGCCGGTAGCGAGCCCATCCCGCGATAGATCTTATAGGTCTCGCCCTTGAGATTGAACAGCTCGCCCGGCGCTTCCTGAGTTCCGGCCAGCAGGCTGCCGATCATCACCGAGCTGGCCCCCGCGGCCAAGGCCTTGACGATGTCTCCGGAGAAGCGAATCCCCCCGTCGGCGATGATTGGGACCCCCTGAGGGCCGGCGACCTCGGCGCAGGCCAGGATGGCCGTCAGTTGGGGCACGCCTATCCCGGCGATCACCCGCGTGGTGCAGATGGCGCTGGGACCGATGCCCACCTTCACCGCATCGGCTCCGGCCTCGATCAGGTCCTGCGTCGCCTCGGTGGTGGCCACGTTGCCGGCGATGACTTCCAACTGAGGGAAAGCCCGCTTGAGGGCTTTGACCTTCTCCAGCACCCGCTCGGAGTGACCATGAGCTGTATCTACTATCAGAAAATCAACTTCGGCCTCGAGCAGCCGCTCTTCGCGCCCCATATCCATCCTGGTGGCCACGGCCGCGCCCACGATCAGGCGCGCATGGGCATCCACCGAGGCATCGGGATGCCTGCTGGTCTTATTGATGTCTTTGGTGGTGATCAGGCCCTGCAAGCGCCCTTGCTCATCTACCAGCGGCAGCTTCTCGATGCGATGCCGGTGCAAGATGCGCTTGGCCTCCTCAAAGCTGGTGCCCGGCGGGGCGGTCACCAGCCGCTCGCGCGGGGTCATCAGTTGGGCGATCGGCCCCTCTAAATCGGCTTGGAACTGCAGGTCGCGCTTGGTGATCAGCCCTTCCAACCGGCCGGTCTCCTGGCTCACGATGGGCACGCCGGAGATCTGATGCTCCTCCATCAGGGCGATGGCCCGGCCGACCGGCGCCTCGGCGGTCAGGGTGAAGGGGTCCTTGATCACCCCGCTCTCATAGCGCTTGACCTTGCGGACCTCTTCGGCCTGGGCTTCCGGGCTGAGATTGCGGTGGATCACTCCCACTCCGCCCTCTTTGGCCAGGGCGATGGCCAGCTCCGCCTCGGTGACCGTGTCCATCGCCGCGCTGACGATGGGGATGCTGAGGCGAATATGGCGGCTCAGTTGGGTGTGAACGTCGGTCTCATGCGGCAGCACCCGCGAGCGTTGGGGGAGCAATAACACATCATCGAAAGTCAGGCCCAGTTGCATCTCATCCCTCCAGAAATGCCGTAATTGGCCGTAATTATAGGGGGCAAGCCGGCTGAGCGCAACCGAGTGGCTATTGAGGCGGCGAGCGGGTGTCTATATGGACCACGTCGCCGCAGACAAGCACCTGCTGGCCGACGGGTATCTCGAACTCCTGGACCTTCCCGGTCGGCAGTGTCAGACGGATGGTGCTGGGGTCCTGGCCGATATTGGTGTAGATCACGCAGCCCTCTTGCAGCTTGAGCGACCAGTCAGCGGGGACGAGGAACTCTAGCTCATCGAAGCGCAAGGCGATGAGCACTCCCTGGCCGGGGTGCGGGAGCACGGTGAAAATTACCGTGTCGCTCTGGGAGGTGCCAGCCTCGGTGGTGACGCTGAGGGTGCGCGGACCTGGCGCCGCGTCGGGGGAGATAGTAATCAAGATGGGCAGCTCGCTCTGACTGCCTCCGGCCTGAATCTGCGCGCTCACCCCCAGGTCGCTGAAACTGACCGCACGCGCACCTCCCAGCCGTTGCCCCCTGATGACCGCCCGCAGGCTACTGCTTTGTACTCCCTGCGTCGGCTCGATGCTGCTGATCAGCGGCAGCACCGCCTGGGTGGCAGTGCAGACGATGTTGGAAAACTCCGATTGGCCACCGTCGTTGACCGCCCGCACCCGGTAGCAATAGGTAGTAGCCGGCTTCAGGCCCTTGTCGGTAAAACCGGTCACGTTGGCCGCGGTGCTCTCGATCAGGCTGAAGTCGCCAGGCGGCAGGCGCCGCTCGAGCTGGAAGCCGCTTTCGTCGTCGGAGTTATCTTTCCACTTGAGCTCGATGGCCGAGCTGGAGATGGCCTTGGCGCTCAGGTCGGAGGGCGCGGCCGGGGCCTGCTTGTTGCCGGTGGGCAGGGCACCCAAGGTCAACATCCCTGAGCCATACTGATTGTCCTTGCCGGGCGGGCCGAAGTCCTCGGCGTTCTTCTCCAGATAATTTTGAATCTCGTCAGGACCGAAAGCGGGGAAAGCCTGCTTGACCAAGGCGGCAGCTCCGGCCACCTCAGGCGAAGAGGCCGAGGTGCCGAAGAACTGCCCGAAGGTGATGTTGCTCACCCCATCCACCCCGGCGATATCCGGCTTGATCCGCCCGTCAAGCGTCGGACCCTGAGAGCTGAACGGCTCCAGTTTCAGGTTGCGCCAGAAGATGGCTCCAGCGGTCATGGCATTGGAGGAGATGGCCGGTTCGACCATGCTGCCGGCGGCCACCGAGTGCGAGAGGCGAAAGCCCAGGGTAAAAAGATTAAAGTGCACCGCCCGACTGGCCTTGATCCGCTTGACCACGATGTGGTATGTCCCGGAGAACGGTGCCGAGCGCAGCGCGATCTCTTCGATGGGAGAGTCGTTGGCCCTGCCTTGCTGTCGCTCGGTGCTGCTGGCTATTACTTTGCCACTATTGTCTTCCAAAAAAAGATCATAGTCATTATTGGAGCCGGTGATGCAAGAGTCATCCCAGCTAAGCTGCAAATAGATGGGATCACCCTTGCGGGCCTGAAAGCTATCCTGATTGTCGTTGGCGGTGAAGTTGAGCTCCCCGTTATTATCTTGATCCTGCCAACGTCCTCCCCAGTGCTCTTGGGCCTCGTTGCCGGCTGAGACGACCCAGAGAACGCCGGCCTTGCGGACGCGGGCCACCTGACCCTGATTGTCGGAGAAGGCACGAGGATCATCGAAGAGGCCGTTGCCGGTGTAGCAACCGCTGAAGAAGCCGCCCGAAAAATTGATGATGTCCACCTTTTGGGAGAGCAGCCAGTTTAAGGCATTGAAAAATGAGACGGCCGTATCGAAGTTGGTGAAGAAGAGCTGGGCATCCGGGGCCATCTCGTGGACGATCTCCGCCACGGCCAGGCCGTGAACGTCAGCATCGCCGCCGTCGTCGGGCTCGATCTTGCCGTCGCGGCGGAAGGAGCGCAGCACCACTGTGGCCGGTAGCTCCTTGCCCAAGAGCTTCTTGTAGCCTCGGAAGCCGAAGTCCAGTATGCCGACCTTGACCCCCTTGCCGGTGAAGCCGGCCTTCTGCCAGGCGGGAGCTCCGCTGAGGCGCACCTCCTGACCGGTGATCGCGGTCGGATGGGCCAGCAGCGGCAGTCGCACCTGTCGCACCTGGGGTACTTGAGCCAGCCGATCCAACGAAGCGATGGGCACCAGCGCCTGCACCCAGGTGCGATAGCCGGTCTCCACCTTGCCACCCAAGGCGCGAATCTGCTGCCGGAGAGCGGGGACTACCGCCATATCCTTGGCGATCAAAGTGATCCGCACCTGACCACGGGCCAACTCGCTCGGTTGAGTGCCGGGGAGGTCGGTTCCGAGAGAAGAAGCGGCAAGCGCATCCCGGCTTAGTCCTTGAGCCACGGCGCTAAGCTGCACCAGGCGCGGGTCGAGTTTGGTCAGCGCCTGGCGGCCCACGGGCAGACCGGCCGAAGCCCAGATAACACTGAACAAAATGACGCTGAGCGCCAGTGTGGCCACCTTCAGGCTCCTCCGAAATCTGCCGGGCAAAAACCGCATACAGCTCTCCTTTCTAGCTATGAGGGTAGGGTTTGAGTGGGGGGCGGATCGCCTTGATCTTAGGCTCCTTGGCCAGCCGCAGCAGCTCTTTGATGGAAACGAGAGCCTCAATGCGATTTTGGTACTGCGAGATAACTTCAATGTTGTAGCCACCGGGCAGCGCGCTCTGGCCGATTGGCAGCTCGATCATCACCTGCACCCGCCCTTCCGAGTAGTCCAAGTCATGCTGATTGGCGAAGGCCGCCGGGTCGGCAGCCTGGGTCAACTGAAAGAGCCGGCCGGCCAGTTTGGGATAGTCATTGGGAGATGGACCGCTGGCGGG
This sequence comes from uncultured bacterium, assembly GCA_913053845.1. Classification (GTDB taxonomy): domain Bacteria; phylum Bipolaricaulota; class Bipolaricaulia; order RBG-16-55-9; family DRJF01; genus DRJF01. Next base: position 6,829 of record CAJXGD010000042.1, read on the forward strand.
TTTCTCAACTGCAGGATTGCCGGAGCCGCCGCAACCGGTCAGGCCCCAGATCAGCAGCACGGCTGTTAGCACGAGTGCCATTGGCTTCATTTTCGCAACTCCTGCCCCTACCAACTCTCACCCAGCTCGGAGTCTAGCAGAGTTCGCCGCTCCGGTCAAGCGGTACCGGCCTGGCCAGGCCAGGGGCAGAGCTGGGCGATCACGCAGCGAGCGCAGGCGGGCTTGCGCGCCCGGCAGGTATCGCGCCCGTGACGAATCAGGTGCAAATGCAATTGATACTTGAGCTTATCGGGGACCAAGCGGTTCATGGCTTCGTGGGGATCCTCTCCCGGTCGGACCAGCTCCAACCGACGGGTGATGCGCTTAATATGTGTATCCACCGGGAAATAAGGCTTGTTCAAGCTAAAGGTCAGCACGATGCCGGCCGTTTTCTTGCCCACGCCCTTGAAGCGCAGCAGCTCTTTGAGGGCCTCCTCGCGGCTCAGCTCGGCCAGATAACTCAGATCGAAGGCGCCCTGCTCGCGATAGATGGTGCGTAAGATCTCCTGAATGCGCCGGGACTTCTGCCGGTGTAGACCGCCAACCTGGATAGTCTGGGCCAACTCGTCCGGATCAGCCTCAGCGATGGCCTGATAACTGGGATAACGCCGGCGGAGCGCCCCGTAGGCCCGGTCGCGGTTGCCGTCGTTGGTGTTCTGGGAGAGAATGGTCAGGATCAGGATATCTAACGGCTCGCCCTGCTTACGCCAGGGCAGCGGCCCGTAATGGGCTTCCAGACGCCGGGCGACCTCTAGTAGGCGCTCCTGATCGTTCATGATAAAGACGTAGGGGCGCACGGCCGTGCGCCCCTACACGGTCCAATTACCCAGCCAATGAGAGAACGAAGGCCTGGGTGACAGGCGACCAGTTGATCACCAGCACCGCGAATACCCCGATGGGCGAGACGACCGGCCCGAAGGGGACGCGATCGCAGAACTCACCCAGGATGCCGGCCGGGTTCAACTGGAAGCAGAAGGACCCGCCGATGCCGAAGACCAGTAGATCTAGATCGGTGGAAGGTCGGTCCCAGGCGATCAGGCTGCGCAGCGTTAAAGTGCCCGAAGAGACGAAGATTAGTTGGGCGTTCAGCGGCGGCAGTGCCCGCAGCAGCATCGGGTCGTTCACATCGCTCAGTTTGGGCTTGTTCTGGCTGCCCTCGGTGCGAATGGCGATGCCGCGCAGTTGCAGCAGTTGTTGTACCTGAGCCAGGCTCTCCCCAGGCACGATGCCGTTCTTGCCTTGGCTAGGCGGGGGCTGCTGGCCGCCGGTGCCGCTGGCCGTGACGAAGATCTGCAAACAGTGAGATTGGTCTTGCTGGGAGCTGCCCAGCGCTAGCGGCGAGAAGGTGCTGGTGAAGGAACGCTGATCCACCGCGCCAACCACCGTCAGAGCAGTAGGCGTGCCGCTGACGTTGAAGTTGAAGCTGGCCGACCCTCCCGGCTTGAGGGCCACGCCGGAGATGATCTTGAGGCTCTTGAAGCTCGGTCCGGAGAGCAGCAGTTGAGAGATACTCAGGGTGGACTCCTGACAGATGTTGCTGATCTTAACGGTCGCCTGACCGCTTTGGCTCTGCTGGGTGAGCGCCACCCCTGAGCCCAGTGCGACCAGCAGCAACAGCACCAGCATTGAGAGCAAAAACCGTTTGGCAGTCATAGTATAGACCTCCCTCTTTAGATATATAGAGTGCCCACGTTGATGACCAGACGCACCTTCACCCCCTATTGACCTTTTCCCGTGAGGCTCACTATAATGATTTGGCCCTCCGCAGGCAAATGAGCCGGAGGACCGGGGAGTGAAGGCATGGAGATCGCAGTGCTGGGAGCGGGCAGTTGGGGGACGGCGATGGCGCGTCTGCTGGCCACCCGAGGACACCGGGTGAGGCTCTGGGCCCGGGATGCCGAGCTGGTTCAGGCCATTGTCGCTCAAGGCCAGAATGGGAAATATCTGCCCGGCGTCTCGCTGCGGCTGGACTCGCTGAGCGTCACGACCTCCCTGGCCGAGCTCTGCGGCGCGCAGCTCTATCTCATCGCCGTGCCCTCCTTCGCCCTGCGCGAACTGGCCCGGCGCCTCAAGCGTGCTCTGGATAAGGAACGCTCAGCGGAGGCCGCCCCGCCCAGCTTCATCAGCCTGACCAAGGGGCTCGAATATGAGAGCTTCACTACTATGTCTGAGATATTGCAAGCTGAGCTAGGTAGTGATAAGGTGCTGGCGCTCTCGGGGCCCAGCTTTGCGGCAGAGGTGGCCCGCGACTTCCCCACCACGGTTGTCCTGGCGGGCCGGGAGCTGAAGCAGGCCACCGAGAGCCAAAAAGCGCTGATGACCGAGCGCTTCCGGGTCTACACCAGCGATGACTTACTGGGAGCAGAGCTGGGCGGGGCGCTCAAGAACGTCATCGCCATCGCCACCGGCATCTCCGATGGGCTGGGCTTCGGGGACAACGCCAGGGGGGCGCTCATCTCGCGGGGGCTGGCCGAGCTGGTCCGGCTGGGCCGGCGCCGGGGAGCGCACAAGGAGACTTTTTTCGGACTGGCCGGTCTGGGCGATCTGGTGGCAACTTGCACCAGCCGGCGCAGCCGCAACCGTCAGGTGGGAGAGCAGATTGGCCGAGGACACACTTTGGAGGAGGTCATCTCCGGCATGACCATGGTCGCCGAAGGGGTTTACACGGTGCGGGCGTTGGAGCGTTTGGCCCAAGCTGAGAGGCTGGATTTGCCGATCGGCCACGCCGTCTATCAGGTGCTCTACCAGCGCGCCAGCCCCCTGGAAAAATTGACCGAGCTGATGAACCGCGAGCCCAAGCGAGAAGAGCTCTAAGCCGCGCCTGAATATTCACAATAACCCGTATGGAACACTGCTAAAAGGAGATAGCCCAAATGCTAAAACGAACGCCTCTCTATGAAGAGCATCGCAAGCTGGGGGCCAAGCTGGTTGACTTCGGGGGCTGGGAGATGCCCATCCAGTACAAGAGCATCATCGCCGAATATCAGGCGGTGCGCTCCGGCGTAGGCGTATTCGACGTCAGCCACATGGGCGAGGTGGAGATCTCCGGTGAAGGTGCACTGGAGCTGGTGCAGCACTTGGTCAGCAACGATGTCGCTGCGCTCAAGGTCAATCAGGTGCTCTACAGCCCGCTCTGCTATCCCAACGGCATGACCGTGGATGATCTGCTGGTCTATCGCCGGCCCGAGCAGTATCTACTGGTGGTCAACGCCGATAACACCCCCAAAGACCTGGCCTGGATCAAGGGACAGGCGGAGCGGTTCCCTCAGGCTCAGGTGCGCGACGCCAGTCTGGACTACGGCCAGTTGGCCATCCAGGGGCCAGAGGCAGCGCAAGCGCTCCAGCCCTTCATCGAGTATGACCTAGCCCGGATCAGCTACTACTGGGCGGTGGAGATCGAGCTGCAGGGGCAAGCGGCGCTGGTCTCGCGCACCGGCTACACCGGGGAGGATGGCTTTGAGGTCTATGCCTCACCGCGGGCGACCGTCCGGCTCTGGCAAGATCTGCTCGCCGCCGGCGTGGCGCCGGTGGCACTGGGCGCGCGCGACGCGCTGCGTCTGGAGGCGGCCTACGCCCTCTACGGCAACGAGCTGGACGAGCAGACAACTCCCATCGAGGCCGGCCTGGGCTGGACGGTCAAAGACAAAAAAGGCGATTACAACGGCAAAGAAGTTCTGCTGCGCCAAAAGCGCGAGGGTGGCCGCAAGGCCCTGATCGGCTTCCGCATGATCCAAGCCGGCGTGCCGCGTTACGGCTATCCCATCTTCGTGGCCGGCCGGGAGGTGGGACAGGTGACCAGCGGGATGAAGTCACCCAAACTGGACGCCTATCTTGGCCTGGGCTATCTGCCCTGGGAGGCGTCCCGCCAAGTTGGCGAGCGGGTGCAGATCGAGGTCCGAGGCCAGCACAAGCAGGCCGAGCTGGTCAAATTGCCCTTCTATCGCGGCTCGGTGCATCAACACTAGCAGATTTGACCCCGATGCGTGCGATAGCCTAGGATGGACCGACAAGCACAGCCACAGAGGCCGCCTAGCAGGGCGGCCCCTCAGAGCGAGTACGGGTAAAAGGAGGCATTATGTGTAGAGTCCACGCTAGAAGGATCGGGGGGCGGTGGCGCTGGGCGACGACAGTGCTGGCCACGTTACTGCTACTATTGGTGGCAGCTCCGCTTGCCGCGGCTGCCCAACAACCGGCGGTAGAGATAGTCTTTTTGGTAGATGATTCGGCCAGCATCACCTCAGCCAACTATATCATCGAGCAGCAGGGATTGGCCTCGGCTTTGGGCAATCCGGCGATCATGCCCCAGGACGGCACGGTCGCGGTGGCCGTATTGCAGTTCTCCACCACGGTGCGCACCGTTGCGCCCTTACAGACGATTACTGCACTCAACGCGGGTGGGATCAGCTCACTGGTACTGATGGCCCTGCAAGAGGGACAGAGCACCGACCTGACGGCCGGCCTGCGCGCCGCCGCTGCGGCCCTGCAGGGCGGCAGGGCGGGAGTCCGCAAGATCATCTGCGTGATCACCGACGGCATTCCGGACGATCCGGTGGAAGCCCTAAGCGCAGCCGCCCAGGCCCTCTCGGTCGGGGTCAGCGAGATTGATGCCCTCGGAGTGGGGCGCGCGGTGGACGTCAACTTCCTGGCCGCACTCAGCTCACCTAAGCCACCGGCCAGCTTCGCCGTCGTGGGCAGCTACGAAGAGCTGGCTCAGGCGATCGCGGCCAAGACGAAGCAACTGGTCACGCCTCCGGCCCGTCGCGGCGAGCAGCCCAGCGAAAATACCCTCAGCAGCCTGGAAGGGCTGCTCCACGGCCAGGCGGGACTGATCACCAGCTTTGCCGACCTGCTGCAATCGCAGTGGGGATCGCTCTCCGCTCCACAACGCCAGGACCGCAGCGAGAGCTTGGAGCGCTTGCTGCGCAGCCAGCAGGACCTGCTGGAGCGCTTCGCCGGGCTGATCAACACCTCGGTCTGTCCCGAGCAGGGCGCCAAGCCTCAATTGGCCTTTGTGAACAGCTTTGAGGCGCTGTTGCACGGCCAGGCCGAGCTACTGCTGCGCTTCGAGCAGATAATCAAGAATTTTGAGCAGCCTCCGGCCGCCCTGCTGGAGAGCTTGGAAGGGCTGATCCACGGTCAGGGAGGGCTGGTCAACCGCTTTGAGGACATCTTGCACTGTCTCAGCGCCCTGCCTCAGGGGGTGCCGGCCGAGAGTTGGAACGAGTTACTCAGCAGCTTCGAAGCGCTGATCCACAGCCAAGAGGCACTCATTCGCGGCTTCAGCGGCCTCTTGGGAGGATAGGCAAGCACTAGCTATTTAAGCAGGAGCGTAGCAGACGGTGCCGGCGGCGCTCCTGCTTAAATCCCTGGGCCCTCGGCGATGTTGAACGGATCCACCGCGTCGCGCAGCGCATCGCCCAGATAGTTGAAAGCCAGTACAGTAATGAAGATGAACAGACCTGGAATCAAGAGCCAGGGGTGGAACTGGATCTGATATTGAAAGTTATCCTGCAGGTCGGCCATCAGCAGCCCCCAACTGACCAAGGGTTCCTGCACCCCAAAGCGAAAGAAGCTGAGAACGCTCTCCAGCAGGATGACGCTCGGCGCGGCCAGTGTGGCGGCCACGATCAGGTAGCTGGCCGTGTTGGGCAGAATGTGCTTGAAGATAATCCGCAGGTCGCCCAGCCCGAGGGCGCGGGCGGCCAGCACGAACGACTCCTCGCGCAGGGCCAAAAACTGGCCTCGCACCACCCGGGCCAAGGGCGCCCAGCCGACGAGGGTCAAGATGGCCACGATCCCCCAGAAGCGACTGATCGCCGGCAACTGCGGCGGCAGCGCGGCCGAGAGGGCCAAGAGCAAAGCCAAGCGTGGCAGCGACATGGCCACCTCCACCGTGCGCTGAATGACCGTGTCCGTCCCGCCTCCGTAGTAGCCGGAGAGGCCACCCAGCAGGATGCCCACGGCAAAACTGAGCAGGACGACCAGCGGCCCGATGCCCAGCGAGATCCGCCCTCCGATCAGGATGCGCGAGAAGAGATCGCGCCCAAAACGGTCGGTTCCCAAGGGGAAAAACTGGCCCGGCGAGTCGGGCGGCTGGCCGGTGCCAAAGAGATGCAGGTCGGTGGGAAGGAGCCCCAGGAATCTATAGGGCTCGCCATGCACGAAGAGCTTCAAATAGTAGACCTGACTGGTATCTTCACCATAACCCCTGACCGAAGTTAGCGGGTCGTAGGTGCGCTTCAGCCCGTAGACGAAGGGGCGCAGCCCCTGGAAGTGAATCCGGCCCAGCATCGGTGGGACGTAGGCATAGGGCAGGTTCTGCGCGTCGGAATGCGGGGAGGTCGCCGGGTAGGGTGCGAGAAAACCCGCAAAGAAGACAGATAGAGCCATGATAGCTAACACCCAGCCGGCGAGGTAGCCGGCTCGGTGCTGCCGGAAGCGCCGCCAGATCAGTCGGCTCTGTGAGAGGGGTTTATTATTAGTAGGGGCGAATGGCCATTCGCCCCTACAGGTCTCCTCCGTAGGTTCGGTTTTCATTGATAGCGGATCTTGGGGTTGACCCAGGCCAGCAGCAGATCGGAGAGCAGGTTGCCCCCGATCAGGATGGCGCTGAAGAAGAGCAGGCCGGTCATGACCACATATTGATCGCCCTGGCGCAGGGCCGTCCAATAAACCTTCTCAACCAGCGGCAACTGCAGGATCATCGCCGCCACCAAGGTCCCCTCGAACATCGCCGGCAGCCAGTAGCCAAGCATGCTGATCAGGGGGTTGAGCGCGTTCTTGAAGGCATGTTTGTAGGTAACCAACCGCTCGCCCAGGCCCTTGGCCCGCGCCGTCTGGATGTAGGGCTGACCGAGCACGTCCAGCATCTCACTGCGCACGTAGCGCACGATCGTCGCCAAGTTGGCTGCCCCGATGACCAGCACGGCCGGCCAGAGGTGCCAGAGCAGATCTAAGAATTTTTCCAGGCTCCAGGGGGCGGAGACGAAGTCGCCGTCGAAGAGCCCCGAGACGCCCAGGCAGACCGTCTGGCCCAACTGAGCCGAGTTCCAGCAATTATGGCCCACCTGAAAGACGACCACCAGCAGCCAGAGCAGGGCGATCGCCAGGGTGAAGTTGGGGATCGAGAGCCCCACATAGCTGAACAAGTTGACTCCCCAGTCGCGCCAAGAGCCCCGATGGGTCGCGGCATAGATGCCCAAGGGCACCGCCAGCAGCCAGCTGAGCAGCATGGTGCCCAGGCTCAGCACCAGCGTCCAGAAGAGCGGTGTGCCGCTCTGCCAGCTGCCGGCGGTGAAGAGTTGTCGCAGGACCGGCTGCTGGTTTTGAAACGAATAGCCGAAGTTGAACTGGGTCACGATGCCCCAAAGCCATTTGCCGTATTGCACAACCAGCGGCCGGTCCATGCCGGTGCTCGCCACACAGCGCTGGTAGAGCGCCTGACTCTGAATGCGCAGTGGGGTGCAGAAATTGCCCGGCTCGATCTTGACCACCAGAAAGGCGATCACCGAGATGAGCAGCAGCAAAGGAACGATATAGAGCAAGCGCCTTAGAATATAGCCTAACATGATTTTATCATGTAGGGGCGACCGGCCGGTCGCCCCTACAGTAAGGCCTGGTTATTTCCGGAACAAGATCTCCGGGTTCAGTAGTGTAGCGCTCCCGGTGGTGCCGGTGAAGTTGCCCACCCGATCCGAACGGAAGGCCTCCAGCCCCTGGGCATTGTAGAGGAAGATCAGTGGCTGGTTTTGGGCCACGATCGTCTGGAACTGGTCGAGCAGGTCGGCCCGCGTGGCCAGATCGAGCGTCTGAGCTTGCTGCTCCAGCAGTTGGTCCACCTGCTTCTGCCAGGCCGGGACCTCCTGGCCTGATCCATCGGAGAACTTCCAGAAGTGCAGATTGCCGGACGACTGATAGATGGAGCGCAGCAGGTTGGGATCGCCATCCCCGCCGCCGAGCGAGATGCGGGCCGCCTGATATTGTGGCGGTCGGCTGCCGATCAACTGGTCAATCACCGCGTTGAGGTCGAGCGGCCGCACGTCGGCCTTGACGCCGATCTTAGCCAGGTCGTTGGAGAAGAGCACCGCGTCGTTGGTGAGCACCGTCGAGCCTTGCACAGTAAGCAGGGTGAACTCGACCGGCTTGCCGTCGGCGAAGTGGCGCAACCCATTCTTATCCGGCACGAGGCCGATCTGATCTAGCAGCGCCGCGGCCTTCTGCAAATTGAAGCTGAAAGAGGGGAAGCCGGCCTGATCGCCGATCCAGAAGGTGGAAGCGATCCCCGGTCCGAAGCGCGCTTCGCCCAGGCCGTTCAAGTTGGCGGAGATCATCCCCTGACGGTTGGCCGCGTAGGCCATCGCCTGGCGGAAGCGCAGGTCGCGGAAGAGCGCTCGTAGATCAGGGTCAGCCGCGTCCTGATTGAAGGCGATCACATTGAGATCCACCGTGCCGGCCTGCTGGACGAGCACCGAGACCCCCTGGTTGGCCTGCTGACGCAGCACGGGGATGTCTTCGGGTCGCGGGGGGTAGATGTCGGTTTGGCCGTTGCTGAAGCGCAGCAGGCGCACGTTGTCGTCGCTGACGATGGGCATGCGGATCTCATTCAGATAGGGTAGCTGGGTTCCGTTCTCATCGACCTTCCAGTAGAAGGGGTTGCGCTCCAGGATGACCTGCTGGCCGGGCGTAAAGCTCTTGAGGCGAAACGGTCCCAGGCCGGCGATCTGGGTTGGATCGGTATCTACTCCCCAGGCCGCGTTGAATGCTCCGGCCTGGACGGCAGCGGCCAGCAGATGCTTGGGCAGTACAGGTGTGGAGGCGATGGCGCTCAGCAGGCCGGAGAAGGCCACCGGGGCCGTGATCTTGATCGTTTGAGCGTCGAGCGCTGCTACTTTGGGAAACTGCCCGGCGACCTGCCAGGCTGCCTTGTCGCTGTTGACACTGGGATTGAAGACCACGTTGACCAGCGTGAAGACGACGTCGGCGGCCGTGACCGGCGTCCCGTCGGAGAACCGGATGCCCTTGCGCAAAGTGAGCGTGACGCTGCGCTGATCGGCTGAGACCTCAAAGGCTTGAGCGACGGCCCCCTGACCGCTTGTATTGATCAAGGGTGCGTTCAGCAGACTGGTCACCGCGCTGGAGCTGGACTCCTGCTCGGTAATCGGATTGAAGGTCTTGGGATTATCGGTATCGTCAATGGTCAACGTCCCGCCCGATCGGCCCGGTCCGTCGGGCATCTGAGTTGCCGGCACCACGAGCGGGCTGGCAGGTAGGCCGGCCTGCTGGGCAAAGCTGACCGATCCGCTGGCGCCGATCAAGCCAAGGATCAGGCCCACGAGGGCCGCGATTGTATAAAGTTGCCGTTTCATCATATTGCTCCTTTTATTTCGCTATTTACCCGGGCCACCTTGGAAACCGGGGCCGTGGCCGCCGCCAAAGGCGCTGGCCGGCAGGCGGAAGACGACCTGGGTGACCTCGCCGCGCTTGAGAGTGAGGCTGGCCGACTGGGCCTGAGCGCTCAGGCCCACCGGCTGGAACTCGATAGCGCTCTTGGCGTCGAGCGCTCCGGAGAGCCGATCGCCGCTCTTCAGGGTAATGAAGTCAGAGCCGGACTTAGGGTCGGAGGCCAGCTCGATAGCGGCCACATCGGCGGCCTTGAAGGTCAGCGTGCCGAAGAGCGCGGAATCGAAGACGAACTGCTGGTTGGTGACCTTGCCGCTCCAGAGCTCTCGATTGGGGAAGACGGCCAGATCGAAGCTGGTCAAGCTCTTGGCGAAGAGGCCGAAGATGTTCTGCGCCTGCAAGCTGCGGAAGAGGCGAAAGAGCGCTCGCGGGTTCGCCGGGCGATGGCCCCGTGTGGGCAGATCCAGCTTGAAGACTGCCATACTGATAGTTGAGCTGGGTAGGTCGAGTGATACGCCGTTGGGCGTGGTCAGTTGCAAGCTCGCCGCTTGCACTTTACCAGAGAGCAGATCGCCGCTGGTCAGCACCAGTTGGTCTGTCTTCTCTCCGAAGCTGATCAGGGCGATGTCACTGCGTTTAAGTAGCTTCGATCCTCCTGAGCTGAGCGTTATTTGTAGTTGATCATTCTGAATGGTGCCGCTGATCGCGCCACCGTCCTTGAGCAGGACCAGGTCACCGGCCCCCATGGCGAAGAAGAACGAGCGGATCAACTGACGCGCACCGGGAGCGCCGGAGCTAGGCGGCGGGTTCTGCTGGGCTTGGGCCGTTAGGTTGGTCACTCCGGCCAGGAGCAGTGCTCCCAGGAGCAGGCCAACCGCGAGAATACGAATCTTGATCTGCATTAAAACCCTCCTCGGAATATGAGCTTTCGAGTTCTTCCCTGCTCCGTCAGCAGGAAGTAAGCTTAGCTTAGTGAGCGACCGTGAAGAAGTTATGAATGCCGGGTGACCGTCTGGTCGCTAGGGATTCCCCGGGTTAAAGGGCGCCGGATTGACGGTAAATGAGAACTCTTTTACCGGGCTAGTCTGGCCCTGCTCGTCGGTGAGCGTCACCCGCAAGGTGATCTGCTGGGGGATAACGGTCGAGATGCTGAACACGAAAGAGCCCTGCTTTTCGTTATGCACCTGAGGGTCAAAGCTGAAAGAAGTAAAGAGCATGGCCTTGACGACCTGGAAATCGGCCCGCACCAGCGTGCCGCTGGGTGCCCTGAAGTGAACTTTGCCGCTGACCTCATTGCCGTCGGCAGTAATCTGCTTGGGAAACTCGATGGAGAGAACTTGCGGGCCGCTAGCGGGCGCAGGCGGCGGACCGAGGGTTTGCACATGCCAGAATAGCAGTCCGACAGCCAGAGCGGCTACGGCGATCAGCACCAATATGACCGTGCGCATATCTCTTCCTCCCTTGCTCCATCAGCAAAGAGTAAGCTTAGCAGCCTATCGTGAAGAAGTTATGAATGTCAAGTGACCGCCCGGTCGCTGCGGTGACATGGACAATGAGACAACGAATCCCCTTTCGAGTACTTTTCCATGTGAGGCAACGGGGCCTCATCTCGCAATTAAACTCCTCATGAGGTAGAGTCACGCGGCATGAATCGCCGTGCGCCACTCTTGGTCTGGCTACTATTGAGCATGATTTGGGGTTCGACTTGGCTCTTCATCAAGATTGGCCTGGCCGATCTGCCACCCTTCACCTTTGCCGGACTGCGGTTCGCCATTGCCAGCTTGCCCCTTTTGCTCTATCTGGCAGTTCGGCGCCCCCCGCTGCCGCGCGAGCCGCGCGACTGGACCATGATGCTGGGCACCGGTCTGTTGACCTTCTCCGTCAATTACGCGCTGGTCTTCTGGGGTGAGGGGCAGATTTCTTCCGGTTTGACGGCGATTCTCTATACTACTATGCCGCTATTTGGCCTGTTGTTGGCTCATTGGCGTCTCCCGGAGGAGCCGCTGACGCTGCCCAAGTTGATCGGGGTACTGCTGGGCATCGCGGGCGTGGCGCTCATCTTTGCCAATCAGCTAAGGTCGGCAGGTCCTTTGGCCTTCTGGGGCGGAGCGGCGGTGGTGCTGGCCGCGCTGGGCACCTCCTATGCCAACATCATCATCAAGCTCCATGCCAAGCATATCAGCTCCGTCATCCTAACGACGGTGCAGATGGTCTCAGGTTTGATCCCGCTGTTGATTCTGGGGGGAATCACCGAGGGCAACCCGCTGCGCTTCCATTGGACGCCGCTGGCCTGGGTATCGCTCCTTTACTTGGCGCTGGTCGGTTCTTCGCTGGCCTTCGTGCTGCTCTACTGGCTGATCAAGCACATGCCGGTGACCCGCACCCAGCTCATACCGATTATGAGCACCTTGCTGGCCGTGCTGCTGGGCGGGATAGTCTTGGGCGAGCAGTTGGACTGGCATACCGGCGTGGGCGCTGTGGCGATTCTGATCGGGCTGTGGCTGGCCAGCCGCCAGTATAGATCGGCCGACCTCCATGGTCCTGACCGACGTTTCATAGGCTGAGCTGCAGAGCGGCTGTGATCAGATCGCGATAGGGCTCAACGCCATAGAGACGGTAGGCGATATCGTCAATTTCCTGCTCAACTGCCTTCTGTCGCAGGAGAATCCGGTCCAGATCGGCCCGTCCAGCTTCAGAGATCACTCGGCTCTCGACGTTTTCGATGATCTTAAGGTTCCTCATCCTATCGTCATCGTAGCAAGGTGTCGTCAAGGCCAGAAAACCTGCCCGAACTGAATTGCCAGTCTCACCGGTATATTTCTGCCTCCTACGAAATGTCTCATCGAAGTCGGTGAGATACACCGCGCGGGCGAGCAAGAATCGCCTGAGCGGTGCATAATCTATCGAGACCTTGGCCAAGCTAACCCATTCGCGCTCACCTTCACGCCAGTTCTCATCTTCGGTGATTTCGCCCCACAGCACATACCCTATTTTGGTGGGCTCGATCCGCAAGTCCAGCAGATGTCCCTCTCGATTGGGAGCAGGGCTAGCCCATTGGATAAGTTCGCGATACTCGCCTGCGGGATCGTGATAGAGCCAGAATGGGACCATCTGATAATTCACCGTTTGGCTTTTCAGTTGATAAGCCTCAACTACTTGATAGCGTTCCTTGAAGAGTTGATGAGCCTCCTTGCCTAGCTCACTCAATCGCCGATGGTCAGGGTTATGCTCGGGATCATCGAACATGGGGATGGGGAGGTCTCCCACTTGGTTCTCGAAGTACTCAAACATGCCTTGGCCGGTCAGCTTGCCCAAGCCGCCCATGGCGCGGTAGCGAAACTCAAGCACTTTGGAGTTGAGTAAGGCACAGAGATAATAAATATCATGGGCATCATGCGGGTCCTTTAGCAGGGCTGCAACATCACTCTTAAAACCTATATCCCCGGCTTCATCAACGGCGAAACGATTACTCGATGATCGACGTGGAAAGAATATCTTCGGAGAGAAGAGACTCAAACGCGGTCTATGGAGCTGCCACCATTCATAGTGACTTGAGGGATGTTGATAGACTAATCTACCTTCAAGTTGAGCCTTATGATGATTCAAATACTGTTGAACACTCAATGTAAGACTATCCCAATTATCGCTATGTCTAATATATAGGATTTGCGTCTCACTTGGCTGCCAACCAAACTTATGAATATGCGAGTTTGGAACACGTACTCTCAACCATTCGTCAGGGAATTTGCCTCTAAATTTCCCCTCAAACACCTCATCAAGTCCAGTATCAATGCCCTTCAAGAATCTACCAAACTCTCCTCGCTTCAGCTTTTTACCACTACTATCTATAATGACGAAAATAGTGCTATAAGGAGATAGTGACCATCGTTCTTCCCCAAGTGAGTCCTGACCTATATTGACATGAGTCACAGCTATTCCCGGAAAAGCCGCCAATGGCTCTTTGCTCTCCAGCACCTTGCGCACCTGATCGAAGTTCAGCACATTGTCAATTTCCAGTTGGTGCCCTGCG
>CAJXGD010000043.1 GCA_913053845.1 uncultured bacterium
ACCTTCAGCCTTGAGCCCACGCTGGACGCCGATCATGCGCTTGCGCGTGGTGTGGATGGCGAACTTGCCCAGATCAGAGACGATCCACTTGCGGCCCAGTTTCTCGGCGACCGCAGCCGTAGTGCCGGAGCCGGCGAAGAAGTCGGCGATTAGGTCGCCTTCGTTGCTTGATGCCTTGATGATGCGTTCGAGCAGGGCTTCGGGTTTTTGGGTAGGATAGCCTAATCTTTCGGATGAAGAAGTATTTACAATTGGTATATTCCACACTGCATTGAGATTCCTGCCTTTATTTACCACGTCATCCAGATAAATTCTGTATTCATGGCTTTTTCCTTTCCCAGCATGCCCCCATATCCACTCTCGGCCATCTGGATCAACATGAAGCTCTTGTTTTTTCATTTTTATGTATTCATCTTTATCAATGGGTTCAGTCACTTCATTCAATCGGTGTTTCTCACTTCGTGAATAGAAGAAAATGGTATTATGCTTAATGTTGTATCTGTTCTGAGTGAACATAAGTCTGCCCGTGAATGCCCAAATGATCTCGTTCCGCAAGTTCTCGCTACCGAAAATCTCATCCAGCACCATTCGGATGTAGCTATTCACCCTCCAATCGCAATGAACGTAAATACTCCCATCCTCCGCCAGCAAATCCCGCATGAGCACCAACCGTTCGTAGATCATAGCGATAAATGAATCCGCGCCCTTGCCCCAGGTATCACGGTAGGCGATCTCTTCGAGGATGTTGGGTTTCTTGGTGAAGGTGTCGCCGCCGATCTCGATGTCCATCGAGAAATCCGCGCCCACGTCGAAGGGGGGATCGATGTAGATCAGCTTGAGGCCGCCCTCGGCCTCGATCTCCTCTCGCAGCGGCCCGTTCTTCAGCGATGACAGGATGATCTTGTTGTCGCCCCAAATGAGCTTATTCGTCCAGCCCTTGAGTTGGCGGCCGCGCTCGTCAAAAAGAGAGAACTGGGCTTGGGTATCCTCCGGTTTTTCGGCGCGCGGCTCGTCCACCTGCTCGATCACCTGAAACGGAAGAACGATGTTGCAAACTTCGCTGGTCTTGCCATTCCAGACCAACTCCACCTCGCGCTTGTCCTCGAAGAGCAGAAAACGGTACTTATCGGGAAGGGGCTTACCCGCCTCGATGTAGCGGATGATCTCTTGCTGTTCCTGCTCAGTCAGTCTCGCCATTCAATGATCCTTCCGCGCGGCGCTGGCAGACTATAATACAGGTTCGACCGACTACTTTTAACGGGCCGCCTGTCGCAGGTGCGCTTGCTGCTTGAGCGCTTCGGCCTCGCGAATGCGTTCGGCAAACTCAAGCGTGTCGAGCCAACAGGCCTGCTTGACACTGAAAGCATAGGCGGCCGGGCGACCTTGTCGCACGATATAGTGAAATATCCCGCCTTGGCTCAGCGCAGGCTGCAAAACGCGGCGCAGCTCGCTCATCCGGGCGTGCAGGTTGTCTATCGCCTGCCGGCGCGCCAGCTCGAAAGGGCCGAAGAGATGGATCTCTAGCACGGCAGGCCACCCCCTTATTGCGGTACACCTCACCGGAAGCGAGTCTAGCGTTGGGGGTAGCTGAAAGCAAATATGCCTGAGGCGTAGCGACCGGATCACCCCCGGTGGTGATCCCCGCACTTGCCCCATGCCTGAGCAGAGCGCTATACTCACAAAGTGCTCATGGGCAGCTTATCACCCAGGGAAGAAGGGGATTCATCATGCAAATCAAGACAATTCACGCCCGAGAGATCTTGGACTCGCGCGGCAATCCCACTATCGAGGTTGAACTCACACTGAACGATGGCACCTGTGGGCTGGCCGCCGTGCCCTCCGGCGCCTCCACCGGTCGCTTCGAAGCGCTGGAGCTGCGCGACGGCGATCCAGAGCGCTTCGCTGGTAAAGGCGTCCAGAAGGCCGTCGCCAACGTCAATAGCCAGATAACACCAGCCATACGGGGGCTGGACGCTTCGGATCAGCAAGCCCTCGATGATAAGCTGATCGCCCTCGATGGCACCGAGAACAAGAGCGTACTGGGAGCCAACGCCATCCTGGGCGTCTCCCTGGCCGCCGCCCACGCCGTGGCCCAGGCGCGCCAGATCCCCCTTTACCAATATATCGCCGAGCTCTCCGGCCAAGAGCCCAGCCTGCCCCTGCCCATGCTCAACGTGCTCAACGGCGGCATACACTCAGATAGCGGCTTAGACGTGCAGGAGTTCATGTTGGTCCCTCTGGGCGCCACCAGCTTCGCCCAGGCGATGCGCATGGCCTCCGAGGTATTTCATACCCTGAAAAAACTGCTCAGCGAGCGCGGCCTGAGCACGTCGGTGGGCGACGAAGGCGGCTTCGCACCTCACTTAGAGTCACACCAGCAGGCGCTCGAGCTGCTCGTCCAGGCGATAGAGTCCAGCGGCTACCCGGTCGGTCCGGCAGGGGTCGCCCTGGCCATTGACCCGGCCGCCTCCGAGTTCTTCGATGACAAGCAGCAGCGCTATCGTTTGGAGGGTGGCCAGTTAAGCAGCGAAGAGCTGATCGAGTGCTACGCCGACTGGACCGAGCGCTGGCCGATCATCTGCATCGAAGACGGCCTGGCCGAGGACGATTGGCCCGGCTGGCAGGTGCTAACTGAACGCTTGGGCCGGCGTCTGCAACTGGTGGGCGACGACATCTTTGTCACCAACCCCAAGCGACTGCG
Organism: uncultured bacterium; assembly: GCA_913053845.1. GTDB lineage: Bacteria > Bipolaricaulota > Bipolaricaulia > RBG-16-55-9 > DRJF01 > DRJF01. Next base: position 2,702 of record CAJXGD010000043.1, read on the forward strand.
GCGCGGCATCGCCGAGCACTCGGCCAACGCTATCTTAATCAAGCTCAACCAGATCGGCACGCTGAGCGAGACCCTGGCCACGATGCGTCTGGCCCGGGAGGCCGGCTATCGCACCGTCATCTCCCATCGCTCCGGGGAGACCGAGGACACCACCATCGCTGATCTGGCCGTGGGAACGGATGCCCGCCAGCTCAAGAGTGGCTCGGTCAGCCGCGGCGAGCGCATCGCCAAGTATAACCGGCTGATCAGGTTGGAAGATCGCTATGGATTAAAACTGGGGGAGCTCTCGTGGGGAGCAGCCCGCTGAACCGGCCAGGCAGGCCCTGGCTTGCAAACTCGGCCGAGAAACTGCGCCTACCAATCATAATCGCCCTGCTGGTGCTGGTTGGCTTGCTGATCGCCCTCTTCACCTGGCGCGCGCTAGCCATCGCCAGGATGCAGGCCCAGACGAGCGACATCCAAGCCCAGGCAGTGCAGGTCTCAGAGCAGATCACCGCGCTAAAAGCCCAACTGGCCAAACAGGACGACCCGGCGACGATGGAATACTTAGCTAGGCTGAAGCTGGGCATGATCAAGCCCGGCGAGACCAAATATATTCTCAGCGAACCGACTCATTGAAATAACTGTGAAATATCTATGAATTTCGTCCACCTGCACGTTCACTCGGAGTACAGCCTGCTGGACGCCATGTGCCGCATTGACGGCTTGCTGAAGCGGGCGGCCGACTACGGCATGCCGGCGCTGGCCCTCACCGATCACGGCACGATGAGCGGGGCGGTCGAGTTCTACCATCGGGCGGCCCACTACGGCGTCAAGCCCATCATCGGCTGCGAGCTCTACGTCGCCCCCCACAGCCGCCTCGATCGCTCGGTCGGCCCGAAGGGGCTGAAGTACTATCATCTGCTGGTGCTGGCCCGCGACGGGGAGGGCTATCACAACCTGATGAAGCTCAGTAGCCTAGCCTATCTGGAGGGATTTTATTATAAGCCGCGCGTAGATCTGGAACTATTGGAGCGCTATCATCAGGGGCTCTTGGCCCTCTCCGGCTGTCGCAGCTCCGAGATTCCCCGCAAGCTGGCCGCCGGTCAACCTGAGGGAGCTCAGGCGGCCGCAACCCGCTTCCGCGAGCTCTTCGGCCCGGAGAACTTTTATATCGAGCTGCAGAATCACGATCTACCGGAAGATGCCGCCTTGAACCCTAAGCTGATCGAGCTAGCCCAACAGATGGACATCCCGCTGGTGGCCACCAACGACGTGCACTATCTCGATCAGGAGGAGTGCGAGGCCCACGAGGTACTGCTCAATATCCAGGGGCGCAAGCACATCACCGACCCTAACCGGCGCACTTATCAAGGCGATCAGTACACTTTTCGCTCCGCCGAGGAGATGGCCGCCCACTTTCCCGATCAGCCGCAAGCCCTGGAAAACACCCTCAAGATCGCCGAGCGCTGCGAGCTGAAGCTGGAAGAAAAGCAATTTCATCTGCCGCACTTTCCCTTGCCGGCCGGCGAGAATTCCGCCAGCGAATATCTGGAGAGGCTGGTGAGCGCCGGCGCCCGGCGGCGCTACGGCGAGCTCAGCGAGGCCTGCCGGGAACGCATTCGCTATGAGCTCTCGGTGATCAAGCAGATGGGCTATGACACCTATTTTTTGATCGTCCAGGACTTCGTGCAATTTGCCAAGCAGCAGGGCATTAGCGTGGGACCGGGGCGCGGCTCCGCCGCCGGCTCGGTCGTCTCCTACTGCCTGGGGATCACCAGCGTCGATCCGCTCAAGTATGATTTGATCTTCGAGCGCTTTCTCAATCCCGATCGGGTGAGCATGCCCGACATAGACATTGACTTCGAGGTGCGCCGCCGCGACGAGGTCATCCAGTATGTGCGTGAGAAGTACGGCGCCGATCATGTCTCGCAGATCGTCACTTTCGACACCATGGCCGCGCGCTCGGTGATCCGCGACGTGGCGCGGGTGCTGGACCTGCCCTACGCCGAAGCCGACCGGGTGGCCAAACTGATCCCCTTCGGGGCCTCACTCGATGCGGCGCTCCAGGGGGTGAGCGAGCTGCGCCAGCTCTATCAGCGCGACCCGCAGATCAAGCGTCTGCTGGACGTCGGGCGCAAGCTGGAGGGGCTCTCGCGCAATCCGGCCACCCACGCCGCCGGGGTGGTGATCGCCCCCGGCGAGGTCAGCGACTGGGCCCCGCTGATGAAGCTCTCCGACGGCTCGGTGCTCACCCAGTATGACATGCTCAGCTTGGAAAAGACCGGTCTGCTGAAGATGGATTTCTTGGGGCTGCGCAACCTGAGCGTGCTCGATGACGCGCTCGGCTCGCTGGAGCGGGAGAGCGGAGAGCGTCTGGAGCTGGATAAGCTGCCCCTCGACGATGGGCCAACCTATCAGATGCTGCGGGCCGGGCGCACCTCCGGGGTATTCCAACTGGAAGGCTCCGGAATTCGTGAGCTGCTCAGGCGGCTAGAACCGACGGAGTTCAAGGACATCATCGCCATCTTGGCCCTCTATCGGCCCGGCCCCTTGGAGTCTGGCATGGCCCAGGACTACATCGAGCGCAAGCACGGGCGCCAGAAAGTCCGTTATCCCCACCCCAAGCTGGCCGAGGTGCTGGGTGACAGCTACGGGCTGCCCATCTATCAGGACCAGCTATTGCAGATGGCCCGGGTGATGGCCGGCTTCACCCTGGCCGAGGCCGACACGCTCCGCCGGGCCATCGGCAAGAAGAACAAGCAACTGATGGCCCAGATGAAGGAGCGCTTTATCGCCGGCTGCCTGGCGCACGGCCTGGCCGGCCAGCCGCCGGAGCAGGCGGCCAAGCTCTTTGCCGACATCGAGAAATTCGCTCGTTATGGTTTTGTCAAGGCCCACTCGACCGCTTATGCACTTATTTCTTATTGGACGGCTTATCTCAAGGCAAATTATCCCAACCACTATCTGGCCGCCTTGCTCACCAGCGTGGCCGGCAATGGGGACAAGGTCGCCGAATATGTCAAAGAGAGCCGTGAGTTAGGACTGCAAGTCCTGCCGCCGGATGTCAACGAGAGCGAGGTTCAGTTTGCTCCCCTGCCTCAGGGGCGAATTCGCTTCGGCCTGGGGGCGATCAAGAACGTGGGGCTGGGAGCGGCTCAGGCGATCCTGGCCGCCAGGCAGGCCGGGGGAAGATTCCGCTCCTTCGCCGACTTCTGCCAGCGGGTGGAGATGGGCAGGCTCAATCGAGATGGGCTGGAAAGCCTGATCAAGGCCGGAGCCTTCGGCTCACTGGGCAGCCGCAAGGGGCTGCTGGCCGCGATCGCCCAGGGGCTGGAGCTGGCCGGCCGGGCGCGCCACGAGCGGCGCAGCGGTCAGAAGGGTCTGTTCGCCGAGGCGGCCGACTCACCCTTGATAGAGCTGAGCATCGGCCGGGAGGAGTTCGCGCGCGATGAGTTATTGCAGGCGGAAAAAGAGCTGCTGGGGCTCTATCTCTCCGGCCACCCCCTCGAAGAGGTCGAAGGCAGGCTGGCGCTCTTCCGCTCCTGCGATCTGGCCAGCGCCAAGCGCGAGCGGCCGGGCGAGAGCCTGGAGCTGGGAGGGCGGATCGAGGGGCTGCGGGTGATCCGCACCTCCAAGGGTCAACCGATGGCCTTCGTCCAATTGGAGGATCTGACCGGCCAGATCGAGATGACCGTCTTTCCCGATTGCTTCGCGCAGTCCGGCCAGTTGCTGCAACCTGACCGGCTGATCTGTCTCACCGGCCATCTGGAAGAGCGCAACGGAGGCGTGCAGCTCATCGCCGAGCAGATCCGGCCGCTCTCCGAGCTGGACCGAGGCACTCAACTGCATTTGCTCCTCGATGCAGACCAGGTGGAGGCCCAGTGGCTAGGCCGGCTGCGGGTGCTGCTGGGCAAGCATCGGGGCAAGACAGCGGTCTATCTGCACCTGCACGCCAGGCAGAGCCAGCAGACCGTCCGGCTGGGCAGCGAGCTCAGCGTGGAGCTCTCACGTCCGCTGTTAGATCAGCTCTCCCACCTGCCCGGCATCCTGGAGGTCAAGTGGCAGCGGGGTAGGAGGCACCATGCGTTGGCAGCGGGTGCTTAAGTGGCTCTATCCCGGCATGGGGGTCAAGCGCTGGGCGCTGCTGATCGGCGCCGGCGCGCTGCTGCTGGTGATCGGCCTGATCGGCCTGATCGGGCGCGCGCGCCTGAAGACGCTCTATGATTTCTTTGCGGCTTCCGACTTTTATACTTATCTGACGATCGTAGTTTTGACTCTCGTCGGTCTGATAGCTATCGGCCTGGGGGTCAACCAACTGGTGCGCTCGATCATCCGTGAGATCCGGCCGGAGGCCGAGGGACGCGCCTCGGAGTTGATCTATGATCGGCGGCTGCTGCGCCGGGGACCGCAGCTCTGCGCCCTGGGCGGCGGCACCGGCCTTTCGACGCTGCTGCGCGGCCTCAAGGAGTATACCTCGAATATCTCGGCCATCGTCACCGTGATGGACTCAGGTGGCAGCTCCGGGCGGCTGCGGCGGGAGCTGGGCATGTTGCCCCCCGGCGACATCCGCAACAACCTGATCGCCCTGGCGGCGGATGAGTCAAAGATAGCCGAGCTCTTCGACTATCGCTTCGGCGACGGTCGCGGCCAGCTTTCGGGCCATTCGCTGGGCAATCTTGTCTTGGCCGGGATGCAGGAGCTGCGCGGCAGCTTTGAGCAGGCGGTGGTCGAGATGAGCCAGATACTCAACATCCGCGGCCAGGTGCTGCCGGCCACCCTGGAGAACGTGGAGCTCTGCGCCGAGATGGACGATGGTTCCCAGGTCTGCGGTGAGGCGCAGATTCCCACCATGAGCAAGCGGATCAAGCGCCTCTGGCTCTCTCAGCCCCACGTGGCACCCTCGCCTCGGGTGCTGGAGGAGATCCGGCAGGCCGAGCTGATCATCTTGGGGCCGGGTAGTCTTTATACCAGCTTGATTCCCAACCTGCTGGTTGAGGGCATCAGCCGTGAGATAGCTGCCGCCCCCGCACTCAAGCTTTACATTGCCAACCTGATGACCCAGCCAGGCGAGACAGATGGCTTGAGCCTCATGGACCATCTGAAGGCGCTGGAGCCCTATTTTGACCTCAGAGGGCTCGACCTGGTGCTGGTTAACTCCGGTCCGATTCCGGAGCCGATCCTGCGACGCTATCGCCAGGAGGGCTCTGAGCCGGTGCTCCGCGACCTGTCGAGCAAGAATCCCTTCGGTTTGCGGGTGATCGCCGCCGATCTGATCGAGCCGGTGCGGCAGACCGAGGAGAGCGGCAGGAGCAAGCTAACAGTCAAGCACAGCCCCCAAAAGCTGGCTCGGGCCATCGTCTCCTGTGCGCCCCAACTCTTCGAGGGGCATCATTGGAAGCGACGATCGCACTGAGCGCTAGAGAAAGGAGCCTAAAACATTGAGACATTATCGGCTGATGATCCCTGGGCCGCTGGAGGCCGAGCCGGAGCTGTTGGCCCCCTTGAGCCAACCGCTGCGGGCCCACTATGGGCCAGAATGGGTGAGCGAATACCGTGAGGTGTTAAAGCTGCTCAAAGCGCTGTTTCGCAGCGAGCGGGCGGAAATCTATCCCATCGTGGGACCGGGCAGCGCGGCGCTGGACGCGGCCATCGGCAGCGTCTCTGGTGATGGCTCGCCCATTCTGGTGCTCTCCAACGGTTTTTTCGGTGAGCGCCTGCGCCAGATAGCCGCATCTTATACCAGAGAAGTCTCCCTGATCACCGCGGAGCCGGGGCGGCCGCTCGAGCCAGAGCGGCTCGAGGAAGAGCTGGCCCACCGGCCGGAGTTGAAGACGGTCGCCGTGGTTCAAGGGGAAACCTCCACCGGCGTGCTCAATCCGCTGGAGGAGATCGGCAAAATCTGTCGAGATCATCAGGCGTTGCTCCTGGTGGACACGGTGGCCTCGCTGGGAGGCGTGCCGCTGGAGTTCGATGCCTGGGGGATCGGTCTGTGTGTCAGCTCGACGCAGAAATGTCTGGGGCTGGCTCCGGGGCTGGCTCCGCTGGCGGTCAGCCCGGAGGCCTGGCAGCGCATCGAGTCCGGCCAGAGTCCCGGTTGGTACCTCAATTTGCGCACCTGGAAGCGCTTTGCCACCGAGTGGGGCGACTCGCATCCCCATCCGGTGACCATGCCTACCGGCCTGATGCGCGCGTTGCAGCTCAGCCTGACCGGCATATTCGCAGAAGGTCTGGAGTCCTGTTGGGAGCGACATCGCCGGATGTCGGCACTGATACGCCGGGGTTTGCGCGATCTGGGCTTTGAGCTCTTGGCGGCGGACGAGTGTGCCCTACCCACGGTGACGGCGGTGCGTGTGGACCGGCGCATCTCGGCCTCTGAGCTACTAAGCCGGCTGAAGCGGGAGCACAATTTGCTGATCGGCGGGGGGTTGGGCGAGCTGGCCGGGAAGATAGTCCGCATCGGCCACATGGGGCCGACCGCCTCGCCGGAGCAGATCCTGCCCACGCTCTATGCGCTGGAGCAAGTTTTGCGAACAGCAGAATAGGGCCAGTCGGCGCGCTGATCAAACATAGGAAAGCGAGGCAGTTAGCTGAGAAAGGCTGGGCAGTGGAAAACTAAGGCTGGCAAAGGACGAAATCTCAGCGTAACATGGCAACTATGGGCAAGTGGATTATCTCTGACTCAGAACACCTTGGCGGGGAACCTAGAGTACGGGATACCCGCATCTCCGTGGCCCTGTTGCTGGAGCTTTTGGCCTGTGGGATGACTCTGCAAGAGATCGTAGCGGAGTATCCCAACCTCAGTGAGGAAGCCATCCGTGGCGTCTTGGAAGAGTTAGTCCACTCGCAGGCGCTGGCCGTCTTAGCATGAGGCCGGCTCATAGCTATGCCGTGTTTGGCTTATAAGCACAACGCCTGCGAGACTACCGAGCTGGGACCTCCTTGCTGATCGCGTAGAAGTTCAGGGTGGGCAGTGCCGGGTTGTAATACCAACCTTTCACCCAGGGCTGCTCGATATGAACGGCGTGGGGTTGCACGTAGAGCCCGTGGATCGCGTCTTCGTAGGCCAAGCGTTGCAGTTCATCGTAGATTTCTTGCAGTCGATCTTCATCAAAGGTCTGCATCGCTTCCTCAATCAGATGGTCATACTCTGGATTGCTGAAGCCCTGTGCTTGGGCAAGAAGCCACTGGCTTTGCATAAGCTCGTATACGCCTTCGTTGGCTTCTAACATTACCAAGCCAACGAGGAAGATTGGCTCTCTTCCCGCCAGCAGGCTTTCAACGTAAGAACTTCAGGGCATTCCCTTGAGCTCGATGTGAAAGCGTGGGTTGAGGGATTCGATGCCCTCCTTGAGCAACTCAGCAGCTTGCCTTCGGTGCTCATTCCCTTGGTTGTAGCTCACCGTCGTCCTGAAGCCCTTCTCCCAGACTTGACCGCCCCAGGCCTTCTTGAAGTGTTCTATCGCCTTCTCAGGATCGTATGAATATGTGGGCCATTCGGGGTTGTACCCAAAGAGCCCACGGGGGATCGGGCCACGGAGCTGCTCAGCTAACCCTTGCCAAGTTTCACGTATGTAGCGATCGTAATCGAAGGTGTAGAGAAAGCCCTCGCGCACGTCCAGGTCAGAAAAGAAATCGGGCGGGATGCCCTCTTCCCCGAGATGTCCGCTTCCGATGTTGGGATTTCCCTTTTCCATGTTGATGGATTGGGTAAAGAACATGCCTACTAGGCTGAGAACAGGCAACGAAGCTTCTACCTTGGCATTTCCCACATTCGGGACTGCTGGAGCAAAGTTACTGTAGATCCAAGGGCGGTAATGTCCGATAAGGTCGATCTGGTCATCGATCACCATCCGCATTAGCTCATCCCAATCACCGGTTTGGCGGAGGATCACCCTAGAGAGATGTGCAGGCTCACACCAATAGTTGTCATTCCTCACCAGCACGAGCTCTCGTCCTGGTCGCCAGCGTTGCAGCACAAAAGGTCCAGTGCCATTGGCAATCTCGCTGAGGGGAGAAGCATCAGGAGAGGAGTAACGATAATGCATCCATGTCTGGCAATCACCATCCCAACCCCCATGTTTGACAACCCAAGACTTGTCCACAATCCAGGCTTGGGTCAGCTCATTCAGTAAGGTGGAGAAGGGCTGTGGCGTATGGATGCTTATCCGATCGCCTTGCGCCTTGATCGCCTCTTGCAACATCTGGCATGCGCCAACATCTCCATTCTCCTCAATGAGTTGATCAAGAGAAATGGCCCCAGTTGTCGCCAAGATAAACATGAAGCCAGGTCCATGTAGTATTCTTCGCAGCACGCTGTAGGCCACATCATCTGGAGTCAATAGATCTCCGTTGTGAAAACGAACCCCTTGACGGATGGGGAAAGTGACCGTCATGCCCCCATCATCTTCGATTGTGATCAACTTGTTCTCGATGCTGGGGACCTCTGTGGATAGAGCGGGCACAAAGCGGTAGGTGTTATTGTCCTTAAAGGCGATTAAGGCTTCATAAATGTTGGGAACGATCTCAACCGAGGACTTCAGAGGAGGCGTGCCCTTTGCGTGAGGATCAAGGCTGGTTGGGTTCTTCAGCGTCCCCACCACCAGCGTATCCGGCAGCTCGGAGGCACGGCGGACGGGCCAGATCTCGATGGGGCTATCGGTGAGAAAGCCGACCGAGCGGGTGATCACCTCACCGTCAGGCAGCGTGGCCTTGAGGGTCCACTCGTCTTGGTAGTTGTGATCGTTGAAGGTGAGGCGGAATCTCGTTCGTCCCTGAGCGTCAACGCCGCTGCCGAATACCCTTTGTCCGTTGGGAGCCGAAAGCTCAACGCTAGCTCCGGCTAATGGTTGGTCATTTCCATCGGTGACCAGCACGCCGTAATCGCGGACGACCGTGGTTTGTGACCAACATTCCACCCGGACATCCGGGAATATGACGGTGCCTCTGAAGGTGAAGATCGAGCTGTTAAGGCACATCCCCCCGCGCATCTCGGCTTGGTCAAAGATGAAATCTCCCACATAGTCATCCGCTCCCAGCCAAGTGATCGTCGAGTTCTCAACGGTAATGTTGGATGACCCCTGAGGCAGATAGAAGTAGACAACCGAATCGCTCACGGTAAGGTTCGAACCGCCGCTCACGATGAGACCCCACAGGTCACTGATCGTGGTGTTGACCAGTGTCACGTTATACATGACACCTTGAACGTTCATATCCGAGGAGCTCCACTGTTTGTAGTAGCCGGGGCGTGCGCTGAGTTGCCCACCGGCACCCTGGAATTGCAAATCCAATCTCGACAGTTTGGAGTTCTCGATGGTCACATCGGCTTGCTCTCGCACGTTGACGGACCACAGGCTCACTTGGACATCCTCTAGCGTGAGATCGAAGCCGATCTGGTTTGTCTCATCGCTTTTCAAGCTCCAGTTGTCGTAGTGGCCAGGGGCTAGCGAGTTGAGTATGACGCGATCCTGACCACCGAAGAAGAGGTTGATGGGCCCCGAGAGGGACGTTCGCAACAGACTGACTGTGACATTGCCGTCCACACCGAACTCGTTTAGAGTGGAATCCTCCACGTTCACTGTGGCATCACCCCAGCAATGGACCGAAAAGGAGACCGCTCGAACACGGGTTAAGCTGACATTGGCAGAGTTCCCCGCGATCATGGCGAAGTAACCAGTTGAAGTGGATTCAATACTAGTATCTGTGATTACAGCGTGGGCGTTCCCGTACACTCTAATCTGATATTGGTTCGCGAAATCCATCTCCATGACCAGCGTGGCATTGCGAATGATGAGCTGAGCATTGTCCCGAACGATGATGTTCCCCCGCTGGTGGTAAGTGACGTTCTCAATGGTGAAGACCTGATCACCCTCGATGACCAGATCTCCCTCATGCACCGTCTCTTGCGGAAGGGCCGAATAGCTACTCCCCAGGAATAGAATGATCGCTCCCAACAGGATGACCCGAAGCCAACTTCTGCCTTGCATTGGTCTAACCCCCTTTAGCTCCCTTCCGGCTGGGGAATCTCAACCGGCTCCCCCAACCAGGGCTCAAAGAGCACTTTCCAGCCCATGATTTTGTTCCCTTTCCCCGAACGATTGTGTTCCTCTTGGTAAGGCCCGCTGGGGTCTCCCCACCAATTCTCCCGGGCGTCAATCGTCGTCTCAGAATCGGTCCAGTTGGCCAATCCGAACCACCAGTTATCTGATATATTATTCTCAATTATTGTATTGTCTTTGGATTTGTCAGTGTCTGCACCGATTGCTACTCCACCTCCTCTGTTTTGTCGGATATCGTTGGATTTAATGATGTTCCTACTGGAGTTTCCTAGCGAGATCCCTTTTTCCCAGTTTCCTTGAACGGTGTTGGCAATGAGTTCATTGTCCGATGATTTCCATAAGTTAATTCCTAAGAAATGATTGCCTATAACTAAGTTGTATGAAAGAGTGTTATTCATAGATCTTCCAAGGCTAATCCCTGTACCGTTTTTTCGCGCTTCATTTGAGCGGAGGATATTCCTATCCGCCTGCCCAAGGCTAATGCCGATACCATTCTTCTCAAGAATATTGGCTTCTACGGTGTTTTCATCCGATCCGTCCCAGAATTGGATGCCGAAAGCATTCTCAGAAAGTGTGTTCTGTGCTATCTCGTTGTGAATCGACTGCCCAAGGTTAATCGCGCTGAGATTACCGAAGCCGGTATTGCGAAGAAGTTTGTTCTGGGAAGACCGATCCAGATAGACGCCAAAAGTAGAATCAGAAAGGATGTTTTCCAGAATCTGATTCTCCGTGGCCCTATCCAAGAGAACTCCCGCATCGCAGCCTGAGATCGCATTGTTGGCGACCGTCACCTCGCGAGCCTGATCCAAGAGGATGCCGCGATGCCTGGGGGAGGAGCAGTGGACGGTAAAGCCCCGAACGGTTGCCCCGGCCGCCGCCGGGGTGGTCTTGAACCCATAGTCCTGTTTGGTCTCCAGGATGCTGTCCCCCTCCGCGCTCCCCTCGACGGTCAAAGGAATCACCACCTCCACGCTTTCCTTGTACGTTCCGGGGTTGACGTGAATCGTGTCGCCACGGCCCGCGAAGAGGACCGCTTCCCAGATCGTGTTGTAGTCGCCTACCGCAGGATCCGGATCTACGATCCAGACTTTGGACTCCGTGGCCGCCGGAGCACCTGCAAAAAAGCCCGTTAAGACCAGCACCAACAAACACGCCACAAAACCTTTCCTCGACTTCCCGGCGCTCGGCAGCTTGACTTGAAACATGAGATCCCCCCTGATGTTGATTCTTGCGCGCTTCAGCCCCCCATCCACCAGCCGTATTCATACTCATCCACGACCTCGCCTTGATCGTCAATGAGCCTGATGATGCCGCCCAAGTCACCCCACACGCTTGCTCCCTCTTCCAGGTCCAGCCAGCCACGGTAGAGGTTGAACTCGGGAGCCCCGCAGGGCTCATTCTCTTTTCCTACGGATGCAGACCCCGAATGGACCCTGAGCTTCCCGTCGGCAGGGAGAATGCAGTCAGCAGGGAACGAAAACGTATGTTCAACCTCTTTGGTCTCCAGATCGACGCTTTGCAGTTGCCATCCAGTAAGGTCTACATCTTCTTCGCTCCAGTTCCTAACGGTGACAAACTCGTCCGGACCGGTAAACTTGATGCCCATGGCGACCACGCTGGGTTTCCAGGGGCGCATAAGAGGATAGTGATCTATTCCCCCGCCCTTTATTCTGTAGGGAATATCGCTAATTCCATCGCCGTTGCCATCCCAACCGGAATGATCGCTCCAGTAGTTACCCTCAGAGCCGTTGTCCCATTGACTCATTGCCTGGGATGGGTTAATCACGATTCTATCATGCTGGTGTAGTAGGTTGTTCCAGTAAACGCGGTTGTCGCTAGAATGCCAGAAGAAGATGCCCTCGTAATTGTCAGAGATAGTGTTTCCTATGACCTTATTAACCTTTGCATCTAATCCCAAGCAAACGCCGCGATAGTTATCAAAGAAATGATTGGCGATGATTGTGTTTTCCCTTGAACGATCCATGTATATTCCACAACCATATCCAGTGGGTATCTTAACAAAGCCGTTGCCGTAGGCAACATTCTCGGAGATGAGATTATTGTTTGACTGCCAAAGCGAGATGCCATTCTGTCCATTGTTTCGTGATTCATTCGCCAGGACATGAACATTCTCTGTCTTATACAGCGAAATGCCCCATTTGGTTCTCTCTACAACACAATTCATAATCTTGCCGTTCCTGACACTGCTAAGGACGATACCGTGTTCCGTAGCCCCATACACCCAGCAATCCCTTATGATGAAGTAGGCATCCGTGCCTCCTACCTGTATGCCAACTTCATGACCTGTTGCATCTATTTCCCAACCCTCGATAATATAGGGATCTTCCTCAATCCCTGACCCACTGACGACGCCATTCTCTGGGGGTGAAGGCGTTATTCCCGTTTATGTGGATCGGATCATGAGATCTCAGAGCAGCTTCTTGCTGGGATTGCGTGGCGCTCGGGATGGAGACGGCCAGCAAAACCATGAAGACTGCCAGACACTTGAGCCCAGCCTTCCCCAATGAATCAGGTACGAGTGGCCTCCTCCCGAATATCGTTTTACTTTAAAAGTATAGCAGGCTTTTACAGAAAAGTCAATGGCACTAGTGTAGTGTCGAAGATGAGAAGCATTACCATATCACCCTGAATGCATCAACCGAATCATCGTCCGAATTTGAACGATCGATGCGAAAGATCGCGATCTCCCCACCTTTCAGGTGGCCTGAAATGCTGAATCTCCGAGTCCGTGACAGTACCACCCCCCAAGCCATCTCGGTCACGATGAACGGCGCCAAGTAATCAAGCCCGAGACCAGTGAAATCTGAACTTCTCATTGCCAAAGAAACCTGCTAAAATGGAGGCCGATCATGGGCGAGTGGTGCAACGAAGGTTCATCCGGGCATGATGAACCAGGAGGGAGGTGACCTCAGAGTAGGCGAGGCTTAATTAGGCTTTGCTTCACCGCAGCGGCCAGAGCGCGAAGATCGCCACGCTCCAGAGCGAGTGCGAGATGATCACCGGCGTGAGCGAGCCGGTCACCAGATAGAGCCCACCCCAGAAGAGCCCCGCGATCAGCGCGGCCATAATCAGCGTAAAATTCCGCGTCCAGATATGCACTAGGGCGTAAAGCCCTGTGGCCAGCAGCCAGCCGCCCCAGGGTCCCAAGAGGCCCATCAGCGCCGTCTGCAAGCCACCGCGCCAGTAGAGCTCTTCGCCCGGCCCGGTGACGAGCAGCAGCAGAAGGGCGATCAGCGCCAGCGGAGTCTGACCACGTTTGGCGTAGACGGAGATAATCTCGGCACGACTGAAGGGCAAAAGCCGCGTGGCCAGCGTCCGCCCGACCCAGAAGACCAGATAGAGCAGCAGCGCCGAGCCGACCCCCCAAGAGAGATCGCGCGCCTCCAGGGTGAAGAGAGGCATGACTCGTCCAGAGCCCAGCCACAGCCAAGCCAGCCCTGCCAACAGCGCGGCGGAGCCGGCGATCTTGAACCAGAAAACGCCCCAGCGCCAGGCAAATGAAAAATACCACAGGGCAAAGGCCAAGGCCACGCTGCCCAGCGAGAAGCTCTCGGCGCTCATGCGTGGGCTAGAGCTGCCCCAAGAGCAGGCCGCTGACGAGCAATACGCCGAAGAGCAAGGCCAGTTGCGCGGTGCGAGGATCGGCATCTGCCGGGAGCTCGGAGCCGGAGAGCCGGCGGAAGAGCGTCCAAGCTTGCGGCAGCGAGAGCAGCACGATCAGAGCCCACAGCGGCAAGAGATGCCCTAGTGCCAGGACGATGATGCTCAGATAGGCGATCAGGATCAGCGCCTCGAAGAGCCGACGCCCGCGCCGCAGGCCGAGCAAGTTGCCCAAGGTGCGCACGGCGAGCTTCCGGTCATAGGCGATATCTTTCAGATTGTTGGCCAGCAGCACGGCGGCCACCAGTAGCCCGATCGGGACCGAGATCAGCGCCACAGGACCGATCTCGGTCCAGTTGCCGGCCTGGACGAAGTAGCTCCCTCCGATCATCAGTGGTCCCCACATGGCGAAAACCGACAGCTCACCCAGGGCATAGTGCTTATACTTGATGGGATCGGCAGTATAGAAAATACTGGCCAGCCCGCCCAGCAGGGCCAAACCGATTATCGGCCAGCCGCGCAGCCAGGTGAAATAGAGCCCGATCAGCGCGGCCCCGCCGTAGAGTCCCAGGGCGCTGAGCAGGATCAGCCGCGGGGAGAATACTCCTGCTAGCAAGGGGTGAGGCCGATAGTGCGCCGTAGGAGCCTCCGGCTGGTCAACACCGTGGCGCACGTCGAAATAGTCGTTGAGCAGGTTGGTGGCGGCGTGCACGGCGATCATGGCCACCAAGGTCAGCAGGTAGAGCCCCGGCCGGAATATACCCTGGAGTCGCAGGGCCAGCAGGCTGCCCACGGTGACCGCCACGGCGGTCATGCTGAAGGACCAAGGCCGGGTGGCCAGCAGCCAGGTGCGCCAGTGTTGCATCTTCATAGAAACTTAACGAGCGGCCTGCCCGGCCAAGAGTTTCTTGAGGTCAATCTTGATGTCGAAGAGCTGAATCTCCAGCATCACCAGCTCGGCGCTGCCGGTATTCTCAAAACCATGGAGCTCACCGCCCAGGACCCGCACGGCATCACCCTCTTTGAGCTGATAAACCCGCTCATCTAACTCCAAGCGCCCATTGCCGGAGAGCACATAAAATATCTGAGGATGCGGGTGGCGATGCGGCGGTGAGAGCACTCCGGAAGCCATGCGCACCAGCATCACCTGGGCGTGCGAATTGGAATCCCCGCGCATCCAGATGGGTTTTTGTTCGATGCCAGCGGCGATCCCCCCTTGCCAAGGCTGGTCGCTCAGCGACAATAACTGCTCATAGTCAGGCATAAAGTTGCCACCACTTTCTCGCTAGTTGGCCCTGATCATACGGGCTGGTATTGGGTGCTGTCAATAGAATGAGCCTCGCCCTGACTGGGCAGAGCAAGGAACAGTTAGCTTGATTGACTAAGAGTTCTTTTCCAGCCTCACCTTGCCGTTCTCTACATCCAGGGTAAATATGCATCCCAGCAACAAACGTGTTCCCAATAAAGCATCTTGAGATCCGGTTGCGTAAGCCGTGACTTTCTTTTCCTGATCCAGCCAGAGGATCGAACCGAGGAAGACCTTAGTTTGGACTATCGAACCATCTGCCAGCTCCACCCGAATCGTTCCCGTTCGTTCAAAGCCCAATCGTCGGAGCAGGCGGAGTGGCAAGACTAATTCCCCGTTGAATCCCGTGTCAACAACCACCTGCAACTCTCCGCGATTGGGAACAGAAACCCTGATGCGCGGCGAGAGGGAAGAATCCACCCAGCCTTCTATGCTCATAGGGTAAAGCGATGCTTGAAGCTGGAGGCAGAAGGATAGCCTATACGTACCACGTGAAATAGTTTCTTGGGATAGCGAGCCTTGGCTTTCTCCAAGACTTCAGCCATCTCCTCTCCCAGAAAATAATCCTCCGATGTGACTTCAATGGCAACGAACCACCCCTTGTATTGGGGCTCTAGCAGACATCGCAGCTTCGAGCGGTAAAGTCGCTCACCTCGACGGGCGATCTCCTCCTCTTTGGAGCTGAGTCGCAGCACTTTCATGGTCATGAATACAATAAGCCAGTTTTGCGAGCATTGCAAGTCAGAGGCTCACTTCACCGGCTGGAACCACAGACCCATGACCGGCTCGTCTTTTTCATCTTTGCCGAAGACCACCTTCACGTTGAGCGGAGCCTGGGCGAACTGACAGGTCACGTACACAGAGTAAAAACCACCTTCTAGCGTAAGCTTGGTGCTCCGAATTACCCGGAACTCCCCCACCTGAGCAAGGATGGTTTCCCAAGCGGACCGCAGCTTCTCTATCGGCATCACCGACTGCATCTGCTGGTCGAAGCGCTCGTAGGCCTGGTCGAATTTGCCCTGCCGCAGCAGCCGCACAAATGCGACGGCCTTGCCCACCAGGAGCTGCTCTTTCAGCCACTCTCCGATCGCTTGCAGCACCCGCCCGTCCACCGGCTTGTCCAGATGGGACAGGCCGCTGTAGGCATCCTCGGGCTGGTGGCGCATCAGGTGATTGAGGTCAGGCAGCAAACGAACGGTCACGTTGGCGTTGCCGGCCCCCTTGAGGGCCTTGGCCAACACCTTGGCATCTTGAGGCGGAACTTGGATGTCCTTTTCACCCTGGATGATCAGCACCGGAACATGCACTTTGCGGATGGTCGCCAAGGGATCGTGCTTAAAATGCTGGCGAAACCAACTGAGCGCGAAGCTCTGCAAGCTTTGCCACTGAGCTTCGTCCTTGAGCCACGGCATAAAGCGCTTGGCTTCTTTGAAAGTGTAGTCACCCCATTCGCCGTGGCTCTGCTTGACAAATTTGAAGAACTGGCGCTGCTCATCCAGTTTCTTTTGCAGCGCAGCGCCCTTGGCACCCAAAGAACGCAACCGTCCTTCTAGCTGCCAGAGTATAACCTGGTCAAGCGGCCGAGCCGGCCCGGCCAGGATGATCAACCCGGCCAGCAGTTCCTCTGTGGCCAGAATCGGTCCCAAGATTCCGCCCTCACTGTGACCCAAGACATAGACCAGATCAGGATCAATTTCGGGGCGATGCTTCAAGAAGCCCAGCGCGGCGCGGGCGTCCGCCACCAGGTCGTTCATGCTGGCGTTTTTGAATATCCCCTCGCTTTTGCCCACCCCACGTTTGTCATAGCGCAGGCTGGCAATCCCCTGCTCGGCCAGCCGCCAGGCGATCTGCTTGAAGATGTCGGTCTTGAAGCCTGGGGCATTCTCGTTGCGATCTACCGGGCCGGAGCCGGCGATGAACAGCACCGCCGGGACCGGCTTCTGGTGACCTTGGGGCAGGGCGAGCGTGCCGGCCAACTTCAGCCCGGCGCTCTCGAATTGCACCTCGATCTCGCGCATCCCTGTAGGCGGACTCTCCTCCGATTTTTGTGGGACCTGAGCCACCTGGAACCCCTGGGGCAGGCGGTCGCTCCGATAGGCTAGTTGCCCTGAGTCGCTGCGCACCCCGATCAACTGACCCTTCTCTGCATAGAGCTCAACGTGGAGATCGCCCGCTTGGACAGAGTATTGCTCGGCTTGGATCTCCCCGACGGGGCTCTGCAACTTCACCTGGCCCTCGTGGCGGACTCTGAGCGGCCAAGCCTGGATGCGCGGGGGCACCAGGGCCAACAGCTCTAGTTGCTCTACCTTCCGGCTCTTGAGCAACTGATAGAGCACATAATAGGAGCTGATCAGGTTGGGATCCAGCACGAAGGGCTCTTGATGCTTCAAGGCGACCTGCTTGCGTAGCGGCGGGATAGAACTCGCTGTGGCTGTCATCTCAGCTTGATTAGCTACTGAGTTGACTACAGTATGGATTTGAACCCGTTGTTTGCCCTGATCAATGGAATACTTTGCTGGTACATGTTTAGCGTTTCGAGGATGGCTATGATGGGTACGAGAGATTATGACTGTTGAATGTCCCAACTGCCAGAGGCT
>CAJXGD010000044.1 GCA_913053845.1 uncultured bacterium
TTGGCTGGCCCTCACCTTACGATATGATGAGGGTGTGGTCAAGGCGTATAGGATCGCCTTGGGGAGTTTGACGCTAATGGCGTGATGCGCTAATATTTCCTCGGAGTGATCAAAGAGCATGATGACTAAGCGAGAGATAGTCCCCATTCATCCGGGTGAGATTCTCCTGGAGGAGTTTCTCAACCCCCTGGGGATCAGCCAGTACCGTCTGGCAAAAGACCTTCATGTCGATCCGCGGCGGGTCAACGAGATCGTCTTGGGCAAGCGCGCGATTACCGCGGACACCGCCTTGCGGTTGTCGCGTTACTTTGGCAGCTCAGAACGTTTCTGGCTCAATCTACAGACAAGGTATGATCTGGAAGTGCAGAAGGAACAGTTAGGGGATCAACTTGAGCGGGAGGTGAAGGCGCTCGCTGGCGCGGGCTGATTATCAGCAGTACAGCATAACAGAAGAGACTGCTTAGCCAGGCATTGCACCTACAGATTCCACTCGATGCACCAGATATCCTGCCTGACGTTATCCTGGATGGTATTATCGGACAGGCGAAGGATCTCCGGCTTGGGCAGCGGACACTGCCCGAAGTTCCACAGATAGAGGCCGTATAAATTCCGGGTGATCTTGTTGCCTGTCACGATATATCCGAAGGAGTTGTGGGAATATTGTTCGCTGTCAAATTCATCTCTGCCGACAAGCGCGCTACGCTCTCTCCCGCCTCGGCCTATGACTGCCAAAGCGCACCGAGCGGCCAGGCGTAAAGCCCTTCCCCAAAGGGCACCACCTCTCGACCGGTGTAGAGCACCACCCCGCGCACAAATCTCCCGCCCAGCAGCTCCCGCAGCAGGCGCAGTCCCTTGAAATCCGCCGCCCCCACCGTGGCCGCCGCCTTGACCTCCAGACCGACCAGTTCTCCAGAGGGGGCTTCCAGGATCAGATCTACCTCCCGACCGGCCTGCGTGCGGAAGTGATAAAGCTTGGGCTGCATCCGACTCCAGGTGATCTGCTTGACCAACTCCATCGCGACGAAGTTCTCCAGCAGAGCTCCCAGCAACTGGGGTTCCGACTCAAGTCGTGCGGCGCTGACACCCAGCAGATGGGCGATCAAGCCGGTGTCATTGAGCATGACCTTGGGCGATTTGACCAACCGTTTGCCCAGATTGGCCGACCAGGCCGGCAGTGGTTGAGAGAGGAAGGTCGCCTCTAAGAGGGCCATGTAGCGCTTGAGCGTGCTCTGGGGAAGCCCCAGGCTGCGCGCGAGTTCGCTGTAGTTGAGCAGCGCGGTTGCCCGCGAGGCCAGCAAGGAGAGTAGACGCGGGATAGCGCTGAGCCGCTCGATGTGGGCCAAATCGCGGATATCTCGCTGGATCAGCGTCGTCAGGTAGGAGCCGAACCAAGCCCCACGACGGGTGGGCGATGACCTGGCCACCGCCTCGGGATAGCCGCCGACCAGGAGACGACGGATCAGCTCAGCGCGGCCCAGGTGTGTGATCTCGCTCGGCGTCCTCGCCGCGAAGACAGCGTCCACAAAACGATCCTGGCTCGAAGCAAGTTCGCCTTGGGAGAAGGGCCAGAGCGTCAAGAGCTCCATCCGTCCCACCAACGATTCCGACAATTGGGGCAACAACAGCACGTTGGCCGAGCCGGTGAGCAAGTACCGTCCAGGTTTGCGGTGACGGTCTACGTCCGCTTTGATGGCCAAAAAGAGCTCGGGAGCCCGCTGCACCTCGTCCAGGATGATCGGCTTCTCCAGACCGGCGAGGAAGCCGGCCGGATCATCACGCGCCGCCGCCAGCACCGTCGCATCATCCAGGGTCAGATAGCGGGCCGGATAATCGCTCTGCGCCAGCCATTGGACCAGAGTGCTCTTGCCGGTCTGACGAGCTCCATTGAGCAGTACAACAGGACTGTCGGCCAAGGCGGCTCGCAGCCGCTCCGCCACATTCCGGAGTATCATGGCTGAATTTTAACCAGATCGTGGCTGATTTTCAACTAGCAAGTGGTCATATCTCAGCCGGCAGGCCTCCTCACCACCAGGCGCGAAAACCCTCATAGCGCTGTTCACCCAGCAGCGGGTTGAAGAGCTCGGAGAGCGTGGTGGCGTAGAGCAGGGCGTTCCCGGCAGATTGAGCGGCATAAACCAAGCTGTCGGCTAAACGCTGATGTCTAGCGAACTTTGCCCGTCTCTTGGTAGCGCTTCCAGATGGGCGCCCATTCGTGCTTAAAAAGCCCCAGGATGATCTCGTCCCAGTATTTGCCCCCACGGAACCTCTGCCGGCGCCGCCGCCCCTCAATCTGGTAGCCGCAATGCAAGAGATATTGCAGGCTTCTCTTGTTGTAGCTAAAGGTCGAGGAACATATCTTACGCAGGTTGAGCGTATTAAACGCATAGTCCAAAAGCACCATCTTGGCATCGGTGCCGTATCCCTGTCCCCAGTAGTCCTTTTCGCCGATCAGCGCCCCGGTGGTGGCCACTCGATCCTGCCAATCGATCCGATGGAGTCCCATGGTGCCGATGAAGGCACCCTCGAGCGTCTCGATGGCCAATATAATGTCACCGGTTCTTTGGGAGAGCTGATCGAACCAGTCCGATTCCTGTTGGACGGTGAATGGCAGGTGGTTTTTGAGATACTGCCTGACTTCCGGATCGTTGATCCAGCGGAGACAGGACTCTAAATCCGTCTCTTTCCTCAAAGGCCGCAGGATGACCTTCTGGCCCTCGAGAAATATGATCTGCTGCTTATTTTTCCCCACAGATTTTATTCTTAGCGCATCGCTGGCCGCTTGTCAAGCGACGATAGCCTTATGGAACTTGCTCTTCTTTCTGGGGCCGCTGAGCTTGCAACTCGCCCTGGCCATTGGCAGCGGGCGGCGCTTCGCGCCTGGCCAGGAACTCGTACATGGTCCACTTTTGCTCCAAATCCGCCTTGGCCAGCTTCAGGAGCTGCTCGGCCCGCTGGGGATGGCTGTGCACCAGCATCTTGTAGCGCATCTCGTTGTAGGCGTAATCCTCCAGGGGAACGGCCGGCCGTTGGGAGTCGAGCTCCATGGGATTCTGGCCGATCTCTCTCAGCGCCGGATTGTAGCGGAACAGCGGCCAGGAGCCGCTTTCCACCGCCAAGTACTGCTGGCGCAGCCCCTGTCTCATGTCTATGCCGTGGGCGATGCAGTGGCTGTAGGCGATGATCAGCGCCGGGCCGGGATAGGCCTCGGCCTCGCGCAAGGCCAGCAGCGTCTGCTGCGAATTCGCCCCCATGGCCACGCGGGCCACATAGATGTTGCCGTAAGCGATGGCCATCAGGGCCAGGTCCTTCTTGCCCAGCGGCTTGCCCGCGGCGGCGAACTTGGCCACCGCCCCCAGCGGCGTGGCCTTGGAGGCCTGACCGCCGGTGTTGGAATAGACCTCGGTGTCGAGCACCAGCACGTTGAGGTCGCGCCCGCTGGCCAGCACATGATCCAGCCCGCCATAGCCGATGTCGTACGCCCAGCCGTCCCCGCCCACAATCCAGGCGCTGCGACGCACCAGGTGATCGGCCAAGCTCAACAGGTCTCGCCCGGTGGCGCTCTTGATGCTCCGGAGCTTGTCCTTGAGGGCCCCGACCCGCTCACGCTGGGCGTGGATCTCCCCTTCGCTGCGCTGGGGCGCGCTCAGAATTTTTTCCACCAGCTCGGAGCCGATCTGCTCCTGACTGGCCCGCAGCAGCTCGCGGGCCAACTGGAGCTGCTTGTCCGCGCCCAGACGCATTCCCAGGCCGAACTCGGCGTTGTCCTCGAAGAGCGAATTGGACCAGGCCGGACCGCGCCCCTCGCGGTTCAGCGACCAGGGGGTGGTGGGCAGATTCCCGCCATAAATAGAGGAGCAGCCGGTGGCGTTGGCCACCAGCAGCCGGTCGCCGAACAGTTGGGTTAGCACCTTGAGATAGGGCGTCTCACCGCAGCCGGTGCAGGCGCCGGAGAACTCGAAGAGCGGCTCGAGGTACTGCACCCCACGCACGGTGGAAAAATCCACCCGGGTTCTGTCCACCTGCGGCAGCGACTCGAAGAAGGTCAAGTTGCGCCGCTCCTGGGCCAAGATAGGTGCTTTCTCGCCCATGTTGATGGCCCGTTTGCCCGGGATCTCCTCGCTCCTGACCGGACAGGCCTCCACGCAGAGGTCGCAGCCGGTGCAGTCCTCGACGTAGACTTGCAGGGTGTAACGCTGCTCGGGATAGCCCCGCCCGCGCAGCGCTTCCGAGGGAAAGCCCTCCGGCGCCCGGTCCAACGCGGCCTCAGGATAGAACTTGGCCCGGATGCAGCTGTGGGGACAGACGAAGGAGCAGTTGCCGCACTGGATGCATAGCTCCGGCTCCCAGATGGGCACCGAGAGCGAGATGTTGCGCTTCTCCCAGCGGGCGGTGCCGGAGGGATAGGTGCCATCAATCGGCAGGGCACTGACCGGCAGCTCGTCGCCTCGTCCGGCCAGCATCGCCGCGATGACTTTTCTCACGAACTCCGGCGCTTGGGGCGGCACGGCCGGCGGCAGCTCCAACCGGCTGCTGGCCCGCTCAGGCAGCGGAACCTGATGCAGGTTGGATAGGGCCTGGTCCACCGCGGCGAAGTTCTTGCGGACGATCTCTTGGCCTTTCTTGCCATAGGTTTTCTCTATCGCCGCCTTGATCTTGGCTATCGCCTCCTCGCGGGGCAGCACGCCGGAGATGGCGAAGAAGCAGGTCTGCATTACCGTGTTGATCCGCGTGCCCATGCCGGCCGCCTGGGCCACGCGATAGCCGTCTATGACGTAGAATTTAAGCTGTTTTTCGATCAGTTGTGCTTGCACCTCGCGGGGCAAGCGGTCCCAAACCTCCTCCGGCCCGTAGGGGCTGTTGAGCAGGAAGACCGCTCCCGGCGCGGCGCGCGCGAGCAGGTCGATCTTCTCCAGGAAATTGAACTGGTGACAGCCGATGAAGTCCGCCGACTCGATCAAATAGGTTGAGCGGATCGGCCGAGGGCCGAAGCGCAGGTGCGAGACGGTGCGCGAGCCCGATTTCTTGGAGTCATACACAAAATAACCCTGGACGTAAAAGTCGGTCTCTTCGCCGATGATCTTGATGGAGTTCTTGTTGGCACCCACGGTGCCGTCCGAGCCCAACCCGAAGAACATCGCCTGGGTCACCCCCTGGAGCTCGGTGTGAAAGCCGGGGTCTATCTCCAGACTGGTGTGGGAGAGATCGTCGTTGATCCCCACGGTGAAGTGATTCTTGGGCGAATCTTTCTTGAGCTCGTCCAGGACGGCCTTTACCATCGCCGGGGTGAACTCCTTGGATGAGAGGCCGTAGCGTCCGCCGATGATGCGGGGCAACTGCTCCATAGACAAGTCTCCTTGCGCGGCGGCCTCGCCGAGTGCGGCCACCACATCCTGATACAACGGCTCCCCCATGGCGCCCGGCTCCTTGGTGCGATCCAAAACTGCCAGGGCTTTCAGAGTCGCCGGCAGCTTTTTTAGCAGATGCTGGGGCGAGAAAGGCCGATAAAGATGCACTTGCAGCAGTCCGACCCGTTCGCCCTTTTGAGTTAAATAGTCCACCGTCTCGCGGGCCGTCTCGGCGCCGGAGCCCATCAGCATCAGCACCCGCTCGGCCTGAGGATCTCCGTAGTAGTCGAACAGGTGATATGAGCGCCCGGTCAAGCGGGCGAACTGGTCCATCGCCTGCTGGGTCAGCTCCGGCGCCTGGGCGTAGAAGGGGTTGACCGTCTCGCGCGCCTGAAAGTAGACATCGGGGTTTTGGGCCGTGCCGCGGATGAAGGGCCGATCCGGGCTCAGGCCGCGCTGGCGGTGGGCGCGCACCAGCTCGTCCGAGATCATGGCCCGGATGACCTCTTGCGGGAGCAACTCGAGCTTGTTGATCTCATGCGAGGTGCGAAAGCCATCGAAGAAGTGGATGAAGGGCAGGCGGGTGGCCAGCGTGGCCGCCTGAGCGATCAAGGCGAAGTCCTGGGCCTCCCCCACCGAGCTGGAGCAAAGCAGCGCGAAGCCGGTAGGGCGGGTGGCCATCACGTCAGCATGATCGCCGAAGATGGAGAGCGCTTGGGCGGAGAGCGAGCGCGCCGCCACATGGAAGACCGTCGAGGTCAGCTCTCCGGCGATCTTGTACATATTGGGGATCATTAATAATAAACCTTGGGAGGCGGTAAAAGTCGTAGTCAGTGCCCCACTTTGCAGCGCGCCGTGCACCGCGCCGCTGGCTCCCCCTTCGCTCTGCATCTCCACCACCAGCGGCACCGTGCCCCACAGGTTGGTCCGCCCCTCGGCCGCCCACTGGTCGGCCCACTCGCCCATCGGCGAGGAGGGGGTGATGGGATAGATCGCGCAGACCTCGTTGGTCTGGTAAGCGATGCGGGCCACGGCCTCGTTGGCATCCAGTACGGCAATCTCCGGCTTCATGCTCGGCTCCTTTTTAGGTCACTACAGTCCGTTCTTGCGCGGCGTAAGGGCATTAGCTCTCCGGCGGCTCGGGGATCATGGTGATCGCCCCGCTGGGGCACTGCTCAAAACAGATGGCGCAACCGCTGCACAGCTGATAATTGACCTCATAGCGTTTGCCCGGCCCCAGCTTGATGATCGCATCTTCGGGACAGGCGCCGTAGCAGCCGTCGCACTCGAAGCAGTTGCCGCAGGCGAGGCAGCGGCGCGCCTCATAGAGGGCTTCCTCCTGAGTGAGACCGGCGACCACCTCGGCGAAGCTGGTCTGGCGTGCCTGGATATCAATCTGACTCTGCTCCCGCCGCTCGGCGTCGCTGTAGAACCAGGGGTGCAGCAGCTCAAAGGGCGCCGGCTCGTGCTTGGGCGGTTTGCGATACTTTTCGCCGCGCAGGAAAGCGTCTATGCAGCGAGCGGCCCGCTTGCCGTGGCCCACGGCCACCGTCACCGTGCGCTCGGCCGGGACCATGTCGCCGCCGGCGAAGATCCCCGGATGGCCGGTCATCAGTTGCCGGTCAACGATCACCGTGTTGTCTCGCTCAAAGGCCATGCCCGGGATCTTCTGCAAGAACTCGGTGTCGGTCTTCTGTCCCAGCGCCAGGATGAGTGAATCAACCTCCAGCGTCTCGTACTCGCCGGTCGGCTCCGGCCAGCCCTCATCGTTGAGCCGCATCTTCTCCACGGTGAACTTGTTTTGAGTGATCTGCTTGATGGTGCGCAGCCAGTGGATCTTGATGCCCTCTTCTTGGGCTTCGTCTATCTCGAAATCGTGGGCCGGGGCTCGCTCGCGGTTGCGGCGATAGATGATCAAGGCTTCGCTGGCGCCCAGACGCTTGGCGGTGCGGGCCGCGTCGAGCGCCGTGTTGCCTCCACCATAGATCGCCACCCGGCGGCCGAGCTGCGGCGCCTCGCCGGCTTCCACTTCCCGGAGAAAGCTGACCGCATCCAGAACCTTGCCCGCATCCTGGGCCGGGATCTCCACCCGGCGGCTCAGGTGGGCCCCAATGGCCAAGAACACGGCATCGAAGCCCCCCGCCTCTTGCTCCTGCAAGACATCTTCGACCTTGTGATTCAGAGTGATCTTAGCGCCCAGCTTGCTGATGCGCCCGATCTCGGCCTCCAGCACGTCGCGGGGCAAGCGGTACTGGGGAATGCCGAAGTGCATCATCCCCCCGGCCTGTGGGCCGGCGTCGCGGATCTCCACCTGGTGACCCAGGCGCAGCAGGTGATAGGCCGCCGACAGCCCGCTGGGGCCGGCCCCAACGATCAACACCCGCTTGCCGCTGGGCTTGGCCTCCAGCTTGATCTTCCAGCCCTCTACCAGTGCCCGGTCACCCAAAAAGCGCTCGACGGCGTGAATGCTGATCGTCTCATCCACATATTGACGGTTGCACTTGTCTTCACAGGGGTGGTAGCAGACGCGGCCGTGGACGGCGGGCAACGGGTTATTTTTCATCAGCTCTTCCCAGGCGCTCCGGAACTTGCCCTCCTGGGTCAAGGCTAGCCAGGCTTGGATGTTCTCGCCCGCCGGGCAGGCTTGGTTGCAGGGCGGCAGCCGGTCCAGATAGATCGGCCGCTGCCTGCGCTCGGGACCCGTCCGCTTGACCTGGTGCAGGTCGGGCAGCGAAGTCAGCTCGATCGGCTGAATCTGTTTACGTTTCATGGTTGCAGTTCGAATTAACCTCCCTAATTACTCGGCGCGCCATGATCTAGGGCAGTTAAAAATATGATCTGCGTCAGGTGGGATCTGACTCCAACTTCACCTCCGCGCGCACCGTTCCGGCCCGCTCGTGATGGGCCACAAGTTTCACCACTTGGCCAGGGGAGGCCCGCACCACCCACTCCACCTTGGCTCGATCCTCAGTGACATCGGGCGAGCGCCAGGCGACCGGCGCCGAGGCTTTATACGCTCGTCCCTCCAATTGACCCAGCTCTTCGCGCCGCTTGCCCAGCTCCAGCGCTGCCCCCTCCGGCAGCTCGATCTCGCAGACGACCCCGCGCACCAGCTTCTTCTCCAGCGCCTTCTTGGTCAGATATGTCGGCAGCCAGCCGCTGTTCTGCACCACCAGCCGGAGGCGATAAGCGCCCTCTCCCAAATCGGTCGCGCTGGCTTGATAGAGCTCCAGTTGGGGTGAGATCAGCAGCTGCCAGATCAGCCACTCCGGGAAGCGGGCGATCTCAGCTTCGAGCAACGCTGGAGGAGGGTTCCTGAAGGCGTAGAGCTCGTTCCAGCCGCCCAACTCTATCGGCCCCAATTGTGGATGATCGAACCTATACCAGTCTATATAGCCCTGGCCGTCCAGCGCTTCATCGCTCCACTGGAGCATTTTCAGGTCATCTTCCAGAGGGTGCTCGCGATACCAGTCTATATATTTATAGTTCTCGATGCCCGCCTGGCGCTGCGGGCTCCAGAGCTCCACCGTCCAGGCGAAGCGGCCCAGTTGCTCATAGAGCCAGTCGTCGAATACCCCGCTGATCACCTGTTTGGGGTGATAGCGAAAGTCGTGATAGACTGAGATATTGGGGTAGCCGGTGATCTCGCTGCCCCGCTCGCCGATCTTCTGATAGGTCCAAAGGTCCTCGACGGGAAAGCTCTGGTCATCTTGATGGCTATAGGGCCGCAAGAGGACGCCGCTGAAGGTGTGGAAGCTGACCCCACCGGTGATGTTGGGGTGGCCGGCGATGAACCGGGTGATGGCACGCACCTCCGGCTCCGAGGTGGGGTAGGGACCGGAGCCCTGCTGCTCGCCCTCGCCGCGCCAGTTTTCGGGAAAGTTGCGGTTGAGATCGAGCCGTTCCTTGTGAGGCCGGAGGGTGATAGTGACCCCATCATAATTTTCCAGCTGACCTTCGGGCAACAGGCGGTAATACTGCCCGCCGGTCTCGCTGGGCTCACGGCGGGTGAGCAGGCGCGGCTCCTCGGCGCAGACCTGCCAGGGGCCGTTGGGATCGGGCACCCGCATCATGAGTATGCGCCCATCGCCGTCAATGTCCTCCATCCTGAGCCCTTCCAGCGGTTCTTCGTCGTAGGGATACGGTCGGGTGCTGGAGCGGATGATCACCGGCCGGTCGGCCAGGGCCCATTCGGCGCCGTCCGGATTCACCCGGGGGCAGATATAAAAAGCCCGGCTGGCCAGACAGCGGGTGATCTCCGCATTCTCTCCATAGCCCTTGACCAGCCGGTCGATCAAATATAGACAGGCGCTGGAGGGCGAGACCTCGGAGGCGTGAATGTTGCCATCCACCCAGAGCGCCGGCCTCTCCTCGGCCGCGCCGCCGGCGAAGTGGGTCACGGTGACCAGCCAGATGTCGCGGCCCTCGTAGCTCCGGCCACAGCTTTCTAGCCGGACCAAATCGGGGTGCTCCTCGGCGTAGGAGTGCAAGATGCGCGTCAGCTCACCGTAGCGATAATACCTGTCGAAGCGGACATCGGTCATGCCGAACCTCCTTCTGACACCTTCGCACCCCAGCTTGGGCCAAGTTGAGCCACCCTGCGCTTATAGGAATTCCACGCGGCCGATCATCTCTTCCGGGGTAAGAAGATCGTAAACGACCATGTAGAACTTGATGTGTTCAACCACCGCGAATCTTGACCGACTATGGCACATCTTATGGTAATTGATCACCCAGTCCACCAATTCGGGCCATACCGGCATATATTATAGCTTGCAGCGAAGAGTGCAACAAATTGCCGGCCGTCAGCACCTAGCTAGCCGCTGAATACTTACCTTCCCTGCATTGCCGCGCGCGATACAGTACGCCTTCAAACTCCCATCGCAGTGGCTTTGCTATCCCAACGGTTAGTAGGATACTGGGGTATATGTCAAGAGACAAGCTCTGACCCCTTCCCGATTGTTAACGGGCAGCAGTCACGATTTCTTGGGGATAAGCTTCAAGCGCTTGATATCTTCCGGGAGCCAGCGCGCCTGGTGCATGATCAGTTTGAGCGTTTTGGGTCGGACGCAATCGCCCGGGTGATGGAAGGATATTTGGACTTTACGACCGTCGGGGTGTCGGTAGATGACATGGCCTGTGCCTTCAGTAGTCTTGCGAAACCCATCACGTTCCAAAGCCCGCACGATTTTGAAGGTTGTGATGTTCTTGGCGGAGGTGGGCAGCTTCATGCTGTGACGGTCACGCGAGGCTCAACAGATACCGTCACGTCGGGAGTTGGTTCGGTAGGAATCGGTTCGTTATGTTTGATTAAATCAGCGACATAGGTCTCAACGGCATCCTGCACGTTGTGTACGGCTTCTTTGAATGTATATCCCCAACTGTGGCAGCCTGGCAGCGCGGGTACGAGGGCCAAATATACATCGTCATCCTTCTCCAGGACGATCCGAAACGAGTATGATCTCATGCCGGTCATCTCATCGGCTTTAACCTTTGCCATAACCATTGAAGGATAGCACAGAAGGGTCGCCCAGGGCAACCACAGAGGAATGATCGTGGTAGCCCGCAGTTCATCCACCACCGGCTGCCGAGCCAGCGCTCGAGCTGCCCGGCTCCTCTGGCTGCGTGGGGGGCGGCGGAGCTGGGGAAAGCTGTGCCACGTTGCTATCACTCTGATTGCCCACCATCCGGTTATCGCGAATCTCATTGGCGCCGGAGCTGCTGACGTAGAGACCGAAGCGATTGTCCTTGATCAGGTTGCCACTGATGGTGTTGGCGTCGGCGCGCTCCAGAAAGACCCCCACCCAGTTGTCCGATAATTGGTTATCCAGCAGCCGGTTCTTCTGGCCGCCTTCCAGAAAAACCCCGGAAGATTTATTGGCGCTCAGGCTGTTCTGGCTCAGGCGATTGCTGGATGATCGGTAGAGCAAAATCCCGTGCTTCTTGCTCTGACTTACAGAGTTATGCACCAGCCGGTTGCCGTGGGAGTTTAGCAGTGAGATGCCGTTCTCCAGGCTACCTTGGAGCTGATTGTCGCGGAGCTCATTCTCCCGCGAGCCTATCAGGGTGATGCCCAGCAGCGTGCCAGAGAGCAGGTTGCCGCGAATCAGCGAGCTCCGGGTGTTCACCAGCAAGATGCCCTCGTCGCCGGCTCGGAAGGCTGCGCCTTCTACCGTGATTTTCTCGCTATTGACCAGGGCGATCAGCGCCGGTCGGTCGCCAATGTCTAGCCGCAGGTCGTGCGCTCCCACCAGATAGAGAATAGGCCGACCGTTGACGGTGTTGTCCGCGCTGATTTTTTCCACGAAGTCGGCCGGCTTTTCGCCCCAGACGCGCAGGCCGGTGGCATTTTGCTCCAGCCGATTGCCCTGCAAGCTGTTGCCGGGCGAATTGGTGAGCAGCAGGCCGCGCTGGCTCTTGTTAATCTCGTTCTTGCTCAGTGTGTTATTGGCGCTCTCGGATAGGACTATGCCCTCGATGGCCAGATCGCTCAGCCGGTTTTGCGCGATCAGATTATCTGAAGCACGCTCCAACATGATGCCCTGCCGGCTCTGCTCAATGTGATTGGCGATGATTTTGATCTCCTGGCTCTCCGTCAGCGAGATGCCGACCTGAGCGCTCTTACTGATCAGGTTGTGGCGGATGAGGCTTCGGCTGACGTTCTGGAGGGCGATACCGGCTTGGGTGCTCCCGGAGATGGCGTTGCCCAGCAGGCGCAGATGGGAGGCATGTGCGGCGGCGATGCCGTTCTGCCCACCCTGGATGATCAAGCCGCGCAGCTCGACATTATTGGCCCGAATCTCGATCGTGGGTCGAGCGAGATCGGCCGGGTGGATGATCACCGGTTTTTGGCGACTGTCGAAGATGGCCAACGAGGGTTCATCATTGGTAGGAATAGAGGTCTTATCCAACGAGACGAAGACAGACTGAGGGCTGGCGATGAGATGCACCGGCTTGGTGATCACCACATTTTCGGTATATTCTCCAGAGAGCAGGATGATCGTACAACCGGGCTTGGCCGCCAGTAGCGCACTCGCGATAGTAGGATATTTGGTGCCCGGTCCGGCCAGCAGACAGGCCGAGGTGGTGAATAGAAGATTGAAGGCCAAGATTCCTAAGATGACAACCGCTAATGCGGCAACCATTGTCCATTTCACAGCAGGCCAACCTCCGTACCACGTTGATCCACTAGAGTTTGCTCCAAAGCCGTCCGGTTGTCGGTAACCGGAGTCACCCTGTTGACAGCACCTGTTGGTTATGATAATACTTAGGTGGTGATATTGCTTATGCGCATCCAAAGCATCAGGCGAGCAGCCGTGCTCTTCGCTCTGTTAGTTCCTCTATTGGTATGGGGCACCTTCGCCCAGCAAGGTCAGGCGACCTTTGCCGACAGCTTTCATAACACGACCCTGGATGGCGGCCATTGGAAGGTGGGTAAGCTGAACGCAATGGGAAGCGTATCCCCGACGAGCCAAGGGTTGCAGCTTACCTTGAGCCTGCGCAATGTGGACAATTTCTTCGCTGAAACGGTCTGGCTCACCTGCCGGATTCGTGGCGATTTCAGCGCCGAGATCGGTTTCAAGTTGCTAGATTGGCCGGCCAACAGCGGAATCGGTTTGGGGATCGGAGTGCGTCCCAAAGCACTGCCCCTGGGCAGCACCACCTTGCACGGCGTGACAGGCAAGCAACGCTCAACGCTGGCTGCCATTGCCGAACTGATCAACCTGAGACGCAACCAAGATAGCAGCCAGCCCGGCGGAGGCGATTTCTACCTGGGAGAGTTCAACGGCAACCACACCTTCCTTACACCTACCGGTCGCAGGTCCGGCAAACTGCGCATCGCCCGCGTTAAAGATCGGTTCACCGCCTTCTATTGGGATGGTAAACTCTGGGCGCCGCTGGGCTTCTGGTCGGAGACCAACAAAGCAGGAGATGAATGGCTGGCGCTTCAACTGTGGGGCTTCAAATCCAGCCCCAATATCAAGATTATGCTAGAAAACTTCAGCATCACTGCCGCGGGGCTCGACTGCCCCTAAAGCCTACTGAGTTGCTCTAACCCATCAGCCCTTGGGGGTCCACGTCGGCCTTGACCTGTCCATAGAGCTTCAGCTCCTCCAGCGCCGCGCGCAGCAGCGCATTAGTTCCTAAAACGTCTTTGGTCTTGAGCACCAACTGCCAGCGATAGGCACCCCGCCGGCGATAGGGTAGCGAGGGATAGGGACCCAGGAGAGTTAAGTAGGCCTGCTGGGTCTCTGGAGCCAATGCCTGGGCCAAGGCTTGAATCTGTTCTTTGGCCCGCTCCTCCTGACGCTCTTCCAGCGTCAGCTTGATCAGATGCGCAAAGGGCGGATAGCCCAGCGAGCGGCGAAAGAGCAACTCTTCCTCGTAAAAACTGCGATAGTCACCTAGAACTGCCTGCTGGATCGCATAATGCTCCGGATGGTGCGTCTGCACGATTACCTCGCCCGGTCGCTCGCCCCGCCCCGCTCGGCCCACAGCTTGCGAGATGAGCTGAAAAGTTTGCTCGCCGGCGCGAAAGTCGGGTAGGTCTAGCACCGTGTCGGCCGAGAGCACCCCCACCAAAGTCACATTGGGAAAGTCAAGCCCCAGCCCAATCATCTGCGTGCCGAGCAGCAGGTCAATCTGCCGCCGGCGAAACGCCTCCAGAATCTGCCCATGCTCTCCCCGTCGCAGCGCATCGGAGTCCATGCGCCGCAGCCTGGCCCCAGGGAAGGCCCGGCGGATCACCTGCTCCGCCTGCTCGGTGCCGATCCCCAGATAACTGAGCTCGGCCGAGCCGCACTGCCGACAGTGGCCCACGCTCCGCCGATAGCCGCAGTAATGACAGCGGAGCTGTTGCTCACGATAGTGATAAATCAGCGCCACCCCGCAGCGGGGACACTGCTGGGTCTGGCGACAGCGCTTGCAGTAGACCGCCCGCGCGAAGCCGCGACGGTTGAGCAGCAAGATCATCTGCTCTTGACGTTGCAGCCTGGCGGCGATCGCCCGGGCCAACGGCGGGCTGAGCAGGTTTTTCTCGGTGGCCATGTCAACTATCTGAACCCTTGGGGGTGCCTGACCCACCACCCGCTCGCTCAGGCGCAGCAGCTTCAAGCTTCCCCGTCGGACCTGAAAGTAGCTCTCGATGGAGGGGGTGGCCGAGCCCAGCAGCAGGACCGCTCCGGCCAGCTCGGCGCGCCGCGAGGCCACCTGGCGCACATGGTAGCGCGGAGCGGGATCGTCTTGCTTATAGGTGGCCTCATGCTCCTCATCCACGATGATCAGACCCAAATGGGCCACCGGGGCAAAGATCGCTGCCCGCACCCCCAGGGCGACCCGCGCCTCGCCGCAGCGCAGCCTGTCCCACTCACCGGCCCGCTGCGCCGGGGTCAACCCGGAGTGATAGAGCGCCGCGCTCTCCCCCAAGCGCGCGCGAAAGCGGGCGATCAGTTGGGGGGTGAGCGAGATCTCCGGCACCACGATGATCGCGCTGCGCCCCAGCGCCAAGGCCCGCTCGGCGGCGCCCAGATAGACCTCCGTCTTGCCGCTGGCGTTGACCCCATGGAGCAGGAAGCGACCCTTGCCGCGCCGCAGCGCCTTGTCGAGCATGGCCAATGCGGCCCCTTGCTCGGCGCTGAGGCTGATCTGCCGGCCAGGCTCGTGATAGGCCTGCGGCGGGCGCGCGGGGGCGGAGCGTCGTTCGATCAGCAGCAGGCCGCGCTGGGCCAGCGCGCGAATCGGCGCCTCGGAGCAGCCGACCCGTCGGCGCAGCTCGCTCAGCTTCGGAGCCTTGCCCCAACTGAGCAGCGCCTCCAGCACGGCCGCCTGTTGCGGGGCCTTTTTGCCCAAGCCTTCCAGCGCCCCTACCACCGCGGCCAAATCGCCGGCCAGTCTGAGATAGGCAACTTGACGCCCTGCTCGCCTATGCCTGACGCCGGCCGGCACCAGGCTGGCCAGGACCAGTCCCAAAGGACAGAGGTAATAAGCGGCGATCCAGCGGGCCAGCTCCAAGTCGCGCTCGGCCCACAAAGGCCGCTCATCCAGAATCTTTTCCAGCTCGCGCAGCCGGCCGGGGAAGTCACTCCGGCCTTTGAGGCCCACGATCACCCCTTCGAGCCTATCATCGCCAAAGCGGACGCGCACGCGGGAGCCGATCAGCTCCCGGCTGCCCCAGTGCTCTGGCACGAGATAGTCGAAGAGGCGATCTATATGACGGGGTACGGCCACTTGCGCAACCTGCTGACGCATGGTTAAAAGCCTACCAAATCCTGCCACCGGGGACCAAGCTGCCCCCGGCTGCTCCGTTTGCGGGTGCTGGCCGG
Organism: uncultured bacterium; assembly: GCA_913053845.1. GTDB lineage: Bacteria > Bipolaricaulota > Bipolaricaulia > RBG-16-55-9 > DRJF01 > DRJF01. Next base: position 15,668 of record CAJXGD010000044.1, read on the forward strand.
TTGGTTTATGCTGGCCGGCATGATGGGCCATGCGAAAAACTCTATCGTAGCGATCTCCGGTTTCTTGCTCCTATTCCTGCTCGCCTTCAGCGCCTGGCCAGCCCAGGCGGCGCAGTCAACGGGCGATCCCACCTATCTAATCGGCCTGCGGGCGGCCGGCTCAGCCCCCACGGCTCAGAGCCTCTCCGGGGTCAAGCGGGCTGTCGTGCGCGAACTGTTGCGTGAAGGCGGTCAGATCAAGGTGGTCTACTCCCGGCTGGCTCTGATCGCCGCCCGGCTGAGCCCGGAGGCGGCGCGGCGCTTGGCCCAGGACCCCCGGGTGCGCTATCTGGTCCCCGACGGTCCTATCGCCGCTCCGGAGCGATTTTCTCTCCAGCCCATCGCCGGCAGCCCGGTGGAGTTCTATCCCTGGGGGGTCGAGCGCGTCCACGCTCCGGAGGTGCAGCGGGCCCAGCCGGTGGTCCAACAGGCCGGCCAGGCGGGCTGGGTCGTGCTACTCATGCTGCTGATAACCGGAGGGGGCTGGTTGTTGACGCGCAGGCGAAGATATTTTGATCGTGCCTGGTTGGGGCTGGGGCTGATCGTCATGCTGCTGGCGCTGCCCGGCTGCTCCTGGGTGGCCCTCTGGCCTCACCCGGCGGGCATCAGCGGGCAGGGGGTCAACGTGGCCTTGCTCGATACCGGCATAGACACTAGCCATCCTGATCTCAGCGCTAATTATCAGGGGGGCTATGACTTCGTCAACAATGATCCCGATCCGCAGGATGACAACGGCCACGGCACCGCAGTCGCCGGGGTGCTGGCCGCGGCGGAGAATGGGGTCGGGATTATCGGCGTCGCTCCCCGCGCCCGCCTCTGGGAGCTGAAGATATTGGATGCCAATGAGGAGGGTTCGATCAGCGATCTGCTGCGCGGCCTGGACTGGGCGATAGCCCATCATGTCCAGATCGTCAACATGAGCCTGGGCACGCCCGATGACAATCCGGCCCTGCGTGAGGGCATCGAGGCCACGGCCCGTGCCGGCATCCTGATGATCGCCGCCGCGGGCAACAAAGGGGAGAGCGTCTTCTTCCCCGCGGCCTATCCTCAGGTGATCGCCGTGGCAGCCAGCGACCGGGCTAATCATATCGCCTGGTTCAGCAATCAAGGGCCGGAGGTGGAGCTGACCGCACCGGGGACCAAGATCATCTCTACCGCGCTACATGGCAAATATGGCGTGGTCAATGGCACCTCGTTCGCTGCGCCCCATGTGGCCGGGGTGGCGGCGCTGCTCTTTTCCGCCGGCCTGAGCGACCCTCAAGCAGTGCGGCGCTTGCTGGATAGTAGCGCCGACGACCTGGGCCTGGCCCGGCAAGCTCAAGGTTATGGCCTGGTGGATGCCGAGCGGGCTTACCGACTGCTACTGCTGAGGAATCAGGCGCGCAGGCCCTGAGTTGCTCCGGGGACGGAGCGGACCGTCACCGTATCATAGTCACTAATATAGTCGAAGAGAAGGTCCTCTTCGCCCAGCGGGAGCAGGCTGCTGGGGACGTTAACCCAACCGGCGGGATCAAGCTCCATCACAGTCTTGAACTCCGCCACGGTGAGTGCGGCGGGGATGAGCGCGATGCCGAAGCCACTGCCGAACTGCAGATAAGCCCATTTCATGGCCGATGCCCCCTTGATCGCGAGCTTTTTGGTGCTGCAAGTCGCGAGTAACCTATCTACGCCCGACTACGCACCGGGGTTTCGGCCCTGCCTGGCTCGGCCGCGTTCTATTTTGTGAGCTTGCGCTCTTGACGATCGACGAATTCGATGATAGCTTGTACCACCAGATAGTTGATCGAGCGGTCGCGCTGCTTGGCCACCTGATGCAGCCGTTCTAAGGGTTGGCGCTTGCGCTTATCCTGGGGGACGTAAATGCTGAGCTTGGTGAAATCGTTCGACATCTTTCGGGGCATCTTCTCACTCCTCTTTAGTTATAGACTGCGATCGTTTATACGACTCAGGCGCGCTAACTTACATGCCGCTCTGACGGCGGTCCGTCAAGCCAAGCTGATTCTACTCGAGAGCACCTACTGTTGTCAAGGAAGCTGTCCACCGGCTAATATCAAGTTGCAGTGAGATGGGCCGAGAGTTAAAATTTAACGATGGTTTTTACCTTGAGCGATCCGGGAGATCAAGAGAGGGAAAACGGGGGGGTATCCTTCCGACGCGAGCGCAGCCAGATGGTGGCGGCCTTGCGTCGCCAGGGGATCAGCGATGAGCGGGTCCTGGCAGTGATGGGACGCCTGCCGCGCCAGCGCTTTGTGGCCGAACCCTACCGACAACTGGCCTATGGGGATCATCCACTGCCGATCGAGGCGGGGCAGACGATCTCGCAGCCCTACATCGTGGCCCTGATGACCGAGGCGCTCTCCCCCCAGCCGCAGGACCGCATCTTGGAGATCGGGACCGGCTCCGGCTATCAGACGGCCATTTTGGCCGAGCTCGCCGGCGAGGTTTACAGCGTGGAGCGCGAGCCGCAGTTGACCGCTGCGGCCAAGCGGCATCTGCGAGAGCTGCGCTACGATAATGTACATTTTCATCTGGGAGACGGTACTCTAGGCTGGCGTCGTTTCGCCCCCTACGATGGGATCATCGCCACCGGCTCGCTGCCCTACCCCGGTCGGTCGCTGTGCGGGCAACTGCACGACCCCGGTCGAATGGTGCTGCCGCTGGGGAATCACCAACTGCAACGCCTGACGCTGCTGCAATTGCGGGCGGACTGCTGGAGCACTGAGAGGATTTGCTATTGTAGTTTTCTGCCTCTAATCGGAGAGGAGGGATGGCCTGAGAAAGAACCGGAGAATCGCGCGTAAACCCGGCGACCCTCTGAGGGTCGCTCCCAAGAGCGGGACAGTTCAGTTAACCTAACTTAGCGAAACAGCCAAGGAGGAGACGCATGAAACGCAGGATAGTCTTGATCGGTCTCTCTGTTTTAGCCCTTGCCCTGGGGGGGCTCTTGACCGGCTGCGGCTCGCAGGCCAAGCCGCCGACGGCTTCCATCAGCAGCCCGCAGAACAACCAGAGCTTCGAGATTGGCCAAACGGTGGCCTTCAAGGGCACGGCCGAAGACTCTAGCGGCAAAGCGATCAGCGGTGCCAAGTACAGCTGGAACTTTGGGGATGGCTCCCAGGGCAACCAGGCCGATGTCAATCACTCGTACAAGAAGTCGGGTAGCTACACGGTCGTGCTGACGGTGCGCGGCCCCAAGGAGTCGGCCGGCTCAACGGTCAAGAGCGAGCAAACGGCTCAAATCACCGTCAAGATCAAGAGTAGCCCGCCGAGCGCCAGCGCCAAGGCGACCCCCACCAGTGGAGAAGCGCCGCTGGCGGTGCAGTTTGACGGCTCGGCCTCCCAAGTTCCCAATGGCACAATCAGCAAATATGAATGGGCCTTCGGCGATGGTGCCAAGGGCAGTGGTGCCAAGGCCAGCCACG
>CAJXGD010000045.1 GCA_913053845.1 uncultured bacterium
TCGTTTGGTGAGGAAGACGTTGTCTTTCTCGAAGAAGCTGGAGAACCATGTGGGGATGATCTGGTATCTCATCCATCACTATAATGCATCCTTACCCGTTTAGGACTACCGGAAGTTTTACATATAACTCCTCCACAGTGACCTGTACGATAGGTTCACTCGTTGGGCCGATTTTTTGCTTATGAACGGGATGTTTGCGAATCCATTGCCAGAGGCTGCACCATAGATTCCAGATCACATTGCGAAACATGAAGATGAGAATCTGATCCCAATGCGCGGACAGAAACTGCTCCGTCTGCTGTAGCCATTCTATCATAATCATAAACAAGTATAGTCGGAGTCTAAACACCTAATAACTTGGTGAACTATCTATCTCCACCTATCGCCAAAACCATCCCAATTCAGGATCAGAGATAAGCCGCCGACCTACCTCCGCTGGGCCACGATCATGGCGACGACGATCAGCAGCGCGCCCAGCAGTTGTCCGCTCTGCAGCCGGTCGCCTCGGAGTAGATAGCCGAAGATGCCGGCGAAGACCGGCTCACCGGACAAGATGATCGCCGCCCGCGTCGCGGTAGAGCGGGCCTGAAAGCGGCTCTGAATCCAGAAGGCCAGCGCGGTCGCCAGCAGACCGGTGACCCCAATGTCGCCCCAGAGTGGCAGCGACCAGACAAAGGCCAGTTGACCGGCGGCCAGCGCCCCGATGGTGCTGAGCAGGGCGACCACGGCGATCTCGGCGACCAACAGGGCCGGATAGTTAGCCTGGCTCACCAGCCGATCAATGAGCACGATCTGCAGGGCGAAGCAGAGCGCGGCCAGCAGAGTCAGCAGGTCACCAAAGTTGAAGTCAATGGTCGCTCCGCCGGCACCAAAGACTATCAGAGCTAGTCCCGCGGCGGAGAGCACCGTCCCCAGCCACTCTGGAGCCGAGACGCGCCGGCGAAAAAGGAGCGCCGCCAGCAACGGCACCAGCACCACCGAGAGGCCGGTGAAGAAGCCGCTTTTGGTGACGGTAGTATAGCGCAGCCCCCAGGTCTGGAAGAGATAGCCCCAAAAGAGCACCAGGCCGATCAGCGCTCCGCTCCAGAGCGCCTTCGTTTGGTTCAGCCGGCGCAGATCGCCGCTAAATAGCAGCAGGAGTGCCAGCAGGGCCAGGGCGAAACGCAAAGCCAAGAAGGTCAATACCGGCATAGTGCCCACTGCGTCCTGAGTGGGAACGAAAGAAGCTCCCCAGATAAAAGCCACGCCCAGCAAGGCCAGCTCGGCGCGATAGCTCACCGTGGGGTAGTCCTAAACGAGTAGGGATACATTAGTAGTGCTGGATGAGATACCAGATCGCCCCGACATGGTTCTCCAGCTCTTCATTTCGCGCTGCCACTGGTATTTCAAGTGTGATGATCTGGCCTTCACTCAGTTGCATAGGGATTGCTCCTGCGCCTCTAATCTAAGATCGGCTCTTACTGATGTCAATAATGCGTCAGTGAGTCCTAAGCCCGAAACAGATCCTGTTCTGGCTTAAACAGCAGCTCGCCGGATGAGCCTGGCTGGGGTTGATAGGCATAGCCTTGGATCAGGGCCAGCGGAGCTCCCTCGTCGGATTGGCCCATGATCAAAGTGGCTGTCGCGCAGAGCTCGTCGGCGACCGCCTCGACGGTAGTTTGTAAAGTATAGCCGAAGAGGTCATCGCGGCCGCCCAGGTGGCACAATGGGGCCATTCCGGCGATCCCGATGCAGGTGCCGATCGCCCCCACCCGAAACGGTCTACCCTGCGTGTCAGCGATCAAAACAGCCATCTCTTGGCCAAACTCGCCTGCCAGCGCCGCACGGATGCGCCGGGCCGTCTCATCCGGATCAGACGGCAAGAGCACTACCCGATCGGGCTCTCCGGAGTTGGAGCGGTCCACCCCGGCGTTGGCGCAGATCAGTCCCAAGCGCTGCTCGGTGATGAGATGCCCTTGGTCCACCCGGATCAGCTCGCGCGATTCCCGCAAGATCACTTCAACGAGATGTGGATCTTTGCCGGTACGAGCCGCGAGCTCCTGAGCTTGAGAACTGACCTCGACCTGGCGCAGGTCCACTACGCGCCCTTCGGCTTTGGAGATGATCTTGTGAGCTATCACCAGAATATCCCCGCAGCCGAGTTGGAGCGGAGCCCGCTTCAAGCAGGCGATGATCTCTTGATCCAGATCGAACGGCCCCCTGACGACCGGAAAGTCGCTTAGGCCGAATATGCGGATCATATACCGGTCAGGCGGATGTCGAGCGCACGGCGCTTGTATTTGACATTGAGGCTGAGCAACATGGCGGTCAAGCCCTCGAGCACCTGCGAATTCTTCAGCGGTCCGGCATCGAAGGCCCGAACGTCGAGCCGCTCAATCAGCCGAATCACCTCCGCCTTGGCCTGCGGGTCATCTCCGCAGACCAGTATATCTGCTGCCAGTTTCCGTTCCAGCGCAGCTAACAAGGAGGCCGGGGTCGTCTTAAAAGCTCCGACGACCTTCACCTGATCGCCCAGCAGAGTTTGGACCTCTTCGGCCGCCGAGCCGCCTGAGGGACGCTCTATTTCCGGCGGCTTATAACCGACGAAGGGCACGGTGACATCTATGAGAATCTTGCCTTGCAACTCGGCGCGCAGGGGCGGGAGGGCGGTGCGATAGGTCGGATAAGGGATGGTCAGACAGCCTATCTGGGCCAATTTGGCCGCCGCTTCATTGGTCAGTCCGCTGACTTCGCCTGCCCCTTCAATGCCGGCGGCTTTCAGTTTAGCGCTGATCTCGCCGGCGATGCGCTTGGCCTTGTCCAAGCTGCGGGAGCCGATCAGCACCTCGAGCCCGGTGGCAGCGAAGCGCAATGCCAATCCGGGGCCCTGGCGCCCGGTCCCGCCAATAATTGCCATTTTCACGGTCTTCCTCCTCGGTGAGTTGCTCGTTAGCGATAGACATCTTGCGAAAGTTCATTCTAGCTGATTAAGATCATGGCTTCCACCGAGCTGGCGCGTTACTATCTGGGACACGCAGTTCGAAGCAGCATAGCTCAGTATAGTAAGAGGAGGCAGGAACACAGATGAGCTTAGAATCGGAATCTGTAGCGTATCATAGCCGTAAACCGGCCGGTAAGTTAGAGGTGGTGGCCACCAAACCCTGCTTGACCCAGCATGATCTGGCCTTGGCCTATACTCCCGGTGTGGCCAAGCCTTGCCTGCTGGTGCAAGAGAAACCGGAAGATGTCTTCAAATATACCGCTAAGGGCAATCTGGTAGCCGTGATCACCAATGGCAGCGCCGTGCTGGGGCTGGGTGACATCGGCCCGCTGGCCGGCAAGCCGGTCATGGAGGGCAAGGCCATCTTGTTCAAACGCTTTGCCGACATTGACGTCTTTGATCTGGAGCTCGATACCCATGACCCTCAAGCGTTTATCAGCGCCGTCCGGCTGCTGGAACCGACCTTCGGCGGCATAAACTTGGAAGACATCAAGGCGCCGGAATGCTTTGAGATCGAGGCCCAACTCAGGAAGCAGATGAAGATCCCCGTCTTCCACGACGATCAGCACGGCACGGCGATCATCACCGCCGCCGGAATGCTCAACGCCCTGGAGTTGGCCGGCAAGCAGATGGATCAGGTGCGCCTGGTCTTCTCTGGTGCCGGAGCCGCAACCATTGCCGTGGCTCGTTTTCTGATCAAACTGGGGGCCAAGCGCGAGCATATCATCATCTGCGATAGCCAAGGGGTGATCTATCGCGGGCGCCCCAAGCACATGAATCCCTATAAAGAGGAGTTCGCCGCCGCGACCGAGGCACGCAGCTTGGCCGAAGCGCTGGTCGGAGCCGATGTCTTCCTGGGTTTCTCCACCGCCAACCTGGTCAGTCAGGAGATGGTGCGCTCCATGGCCGCGCGGCCGATCATCTTCGCCCTGGCCAACCCGGTCCCCGAGATCGGCTATCAGGAGGCCAAGGAGGCCAATCCCGAGGTGATCGTGGCCACCGGTCGCTCGGATGATCCCAATCAGGTCAACAACGTCCTGGGCTTCCCCTCGATCTTTCGCGGCGCGCTCGACGTGCGGGCCAGCGAGATCAACGATGAGATGAAGATCGCCGCCGCGCGCGCCCTGGCAGCCTTGACCCAGGAGGATGTGCCCGATGCGGTCCAGGCGGCCTATGGGACGGCCGCGCTGCACTTTGGCCCGGATTATTTCATCCCCAAGGCGCTCGATCCCCGGGTGCTGCTTTGGGTGGCCCCGGCGGTGGCTCAGGCGGCCATGGACTCCGGTGTGGCCGGCCGGCAGCTCGATATGGACCAGTATCGCGAAGAGTTGGAGGCCAAATTCGGCAAGGCGCGCGAGATGATGCGCATCATCATCCGCCAGGCCAAGAGTGCGCCTCGCCGGATAGTCTTTTCGGAGGGCACCCATCCCAAGATTATCCGCGCCGCTTGTCAACTGGCCCGTGAAGGGATCGCCAAGCCACTCTTGCTCGGGCCCGAAGCGCAGATTCGCCAGCAGGCCCAAGAGCTGCAGCTCAAACTGGACGGGAGCATCGAGATCAATGACCCGGAGAAGAGCGAGCGGCTGGAGCGCTATGCCCAAAGGCTCTATGAGCTGCGCTGCCGCAAAGGGGTTACCCTCACCGAGGCGCGCGAACTGATCCGTCAATCGGCCTATTTTGCGGCTATTATGGTCGAACAAGGTGATGCGGAAGGCATGATCTCCGGCTTGAGTTTTCACTATCCCGAAGCGCTGCGCCCGCCGTTGCAGATCATCAAAACCAAAGTATCACGGCACATGCCCAGTTCGATCGCTGCCGGGGTATACATGGTGACCCTCAAGAACAAAGTGCTCTTCTTCGCCGATGCCACCGTCAACATCGAGCCCAGCGCCGAGGAGTTGGCCGAGATCGCCCTGCTCACCAGCGAGCTGGCCCAGACCTTCCACGTGGAGCCGCGGATCGCCATGCTCTCTTTTTCCAACTTTGGCAGCGTGCGCCATCCCAAGGCCCAACGGGTGCGCCGCGCGGTCCAGATCGTCAAGGAACATGCCCCAGAGCTGGTCATAGACGGGGAGATGCAGGCCGATACGGCCCTGGTGCCGGAGATTCTCAATCGGACCTATCCCTTTAATCAGCTACAGGGTGAGGCCAACGTGCTGATCTTCCCCAATCTGGAGTCGGGCAACATCGCCTACAAGATCCTGCAACGCTTGGGCAAGGCCGAGGTGGTCGGTCCCATCCTGGTGGGAATGCGCCGTCCGGTGCATATCCTGCAGCGCGGCGATGAGGTCAAGGACATCGTCAATTTGGCTGCCATAGCGGTGGTGGAGGCCCAGGGGATCCGGCCCTAGACGTTGAAGCGAAAGTGGATGATGTCGCCGTCGCGCACCGGATAATTCTTGCCTTCTAGGCGCAGTTTGCCCGCTTCGCGGCAGCGCGCCTCGCTGCCCAGGGCGATGAAGTCGTCGAAGGCGACCACCTCGGCGCGGATGAAGCCCCGCTCGATGTCGGAGTGAATCTTGCCGGCGGCCTTGAGCGCCGTAGTGCCACGCTTGATCGGCCAGGCACGACACTCGTCGGAGCCGGCGGTGAGAAAACTGATCAAGTCCAGCAATTGATAGGCCGCGCGGATAAAGCGATGGCTGGCCGGCTCTTGCAGACCCAAATCACGCAAGAACTCCAACTGCGCCTCGGCATCCAGTTGGGCAATCTCCATCTCTTCCTGGCCACAGATGGTCAGCCAGGCGAGCTGGTCTGCTGTGGCCGCCTGGACGAAAGCAGGATCAACTGCCTCATCGGTCAACGGCTCGGCACTGTTTAACAGGGCCAAAAACGGCTTCTGGCTCAGGAAACGAAAGCCGTTGATCAACTGGCGGTCTTCGCCGGCCAGCTCCAGCCGACGCAGCGGCTGGCCGGCTTCGAGCTGCACCTGACAGCGCTGCAAGAGCTCCGGCTCGCGCCCCTTCTTGGCCTCTTTTTTCAAGCGCTCCAGGCGCTTTTCAATTTGAATTAGATCGGTGAGGATCAGCTCGTCCTCGAAGGCCCTCAGGTCACGCGCCGGCTCGGCCTCGTCGGCCAGCGCCGGATTGGCGAAGCCGCAGACCACCTGGACCAGCGCATCGGCCTCGCGCATGGGGGCGATGGCTTCCGCTCCCAGCGAGCTGCCCGCGGAGCTGCTGCTCTGGGTTGGACCGATCAGGTCCACGAACTCGACTTTGGCGAAGGCCACGCGCTTGGGTTGATAGAGCTGGGCCAGGGCCTCGACGCGGGGGTCGGGCACGGTGATCATGCCCAAATTGGCCTTGCCCCGTCGCCCATGAGGACCGACCTCGGCCTGCAGGCCGGTCAAAGCATTGAAGATCGTGGTCTTGCCCGCACCGGAAAATCCGACTATGCCAACTTTCACGGAAAGATCCCTCCGCGCTTAGCTTAGCAGTTTGCTCGACCGACCTCAAGCCAGGCGCTATAATCTGGCCCATGATCGAGCGCGCCGAAGTATTGCACATCGCTAAGCTGGCCCGACTCAAGCTGACAGAAGAGGAGATCGAGCTTTTCCAAAAGCAACTGAACGACTGTCTGGAGGCCTTTCGCCAGATCTCGGAGCTGGATACCTCAAATGTCCGGCCGATGCAGCACATCCTCGATCTGCACAACGTGACCAGGCCGGATGAGCCGCGCCCCTCGCTGCCCGTTGACCAAGCCCTACGCAATGCCCCCTGCCGTCGAGATGGCTTCTTCGAGGTGCCGGCGGTCTTCGAGCATCAGAGCAGCTAGGCCAGCCGGGCTTCGATGCCCTTGATCGCTGTGGCCACCGTTGCGGCGCCAAAGTCGAAGGGCAGCTCAGCGGCCTCGAAGAGCTGAGGCAAGGACCGCGAGCCTCCCAGGGCCAGTGCCCGGCGGTAGGCTGCCAGGCCGGCTTGGTGGTCCTGTTGCCAGTGGTTCCAGATGCCTAGCGCGCCCAGTTGGGCGATGCCATACTCGATATAGTAAAAGGGCACCAAGTAGAGATGGAGTTGGCGTTGCCATACGGCTCCCAGTGCCTCTTCATAGCCCTGCCAGCTCTCCTGACCGCCGAAGCGGCGATGCAGCTCCAGCCAGGCCGCCTGGCGTTCTTGGGGCGAGTGGCCCGGATGGGTATAAAGCCAGTGCTGGAAGGCGTCGATGGTGGCAATCCAGGCCAGTAGGTTGGCGATCCGCTCCAGATGCTCGCGGCGCGAGCGCGCGGCCGCTTCCGGGCTATAAAAGGCCTCTAGCTGCTCTCCGCCCAGCAATTCCATGCTAATCGAGGCTACCTCGGAGAACTCCGTCGGCGCATGACGATAATCGCCCAGGAACTGCTCGCGCGCGGCGAAAGTATGGAAGGCGTGGCCCGCTTCGTGCAGCAGCGTGCGCACGTCGCCGTCCAGCCCGGCAGCGTTCATGAAGATGAAGGGCAGGCGGTGCTCGCTCAAGGTGGCCTGGTAGCCGCCGGGGGCCTTGCCCACGCGGCTCTCCAGCTCTAAGAGCCCCAGATCGGCCATCTGTTGGAACTCTTTGCCAAAATCGGGCGAGACCTGGCGCAAGATCGCTTGGCAGCCGGCGATCAACTCCTCGGCCTGATCGAAAGGCCGCAGCGGCGGGCGCCCCTGCGGGTCAACCTGCAGGTCCCAGGGCCGCAGACTCTCCAGCTCCAATTGGTCCGCTCGCTCCGCTTGGAAGCGGCGCAGCAGCGGGACGGCCGACTGCTCGACCGCCTGATGGAAACGCAGGCAGTCCTCTGGGGTGTAATCGAAGCGCTCCAAAGCTCGAAAGGCGTAGTCACGATAGTTGGCGAAGCCGGCGTTGTGAGCGATGCGCTGGCGCAAGGCCAGCAGTTGGTCATAGAGCTCATCGAGCGCCTGGCGATCGGCCAGGCGACGCTCACTGACCAGCTCCCAGGCCTGCCGGCGCTTGGGGCGATCGGTCTCCTCGAGGTAGCGGGTCATCTGCTGCAATGTTTGCCGGCGACCGTCGAACTCTACGGTCATCGCCCCGGTCAGCTTCTGGTAGCGCTGGCCGAGCACCTGTTCTTCGGTCTGCAGGGGGATGTTCTCCTCGTGATAAAGAGCCACCGCGTTCTCGGTGCGGCGGTCCCAGACCCGATAGCGCTCCAGGTCGAGCCCCTGGCGGGCGGGGCTGGCCAGATAAAGCTGCTGCAGGCGATGCAGATAGGGCTTCAGGCGAGGCTCGATCTCTTGGATGAAGTGCAGGTAGGCTTTTTCCAGCTCCGGATCATCTGTCTGGCAGGTCATGCGGATCTGGCGCACCGCACCCTCTTCTCCGATGGTGCTGCCCAGCTCGGAGAGGTTTTGCAGCCAGCCTTCCAGTGACTCGACCGAGTCCAGCGGCCGGCGCTCCAGTTGGATGAGCAAGGGCTCGATCTGCTCCCAATCGCCCAGATCGGCTTGAGGGGGTACAAACGATCGGGGATAGTTGCGGGGTAATTCGTCGGGATTGAATGTCATCATCTACTCTCCTCCTTGAGCGTCTACTGTAACGCCTCGTCCGGTCCCCTGTCAATGCGAGAGCGCGCTAGTGCCCTTGCAGTTGGCTAAAGAGTCTGTTACGATTAGTTTTATGAGGTGTCTATGAGCCAGTCTAAGACGACCGAGCTCCCCGGGAGCGATCGCTTCCTGCTCGATAACAGCGTCATCGTCGATGGGCGGATCACCGCTGAGGTGCAGGCGGGTGAGTTCGCCGGTGCCACTCTGATCATGCCCGAGGTGGCCATGGCCGAACTGGAAGCCCAGGCCGCTGCCGGCCGGGAGATCGGTTTCGCCGGACTCAACGAGCTGCGTAATCTGCAGAGCCTCCACTGGGAAGGGAAGATTCAGTTGGTCTTCGAAGGCCAGCGGCCCCGCACCGACCCCCAAAAGCTGCATCTGACCGGTGAGCTCGATGCCCTGATCGTGCAGTTGGCCGAGGAGCAGCGGGCGGTCTTGCTGACCAGCGACCGGGTGCAATCGTTCATCTGCAAGGCGCGTGGGGTGCCCATGCGCTACTTCGAGAGCCCCGCGGCCCATCGGCTGGAATCGCTGCAGGCCATGCAGTACTTCGACGATCAGACCATGTCGGTCCACCTGAGGGCGCATACGCTGCCCAAGGCCAAGCGCGGCACACCCAAGGGGATGGAGATCGTTCATCTGAGCGACCAGTTGCTCACCGAGCGGGAGATCGAGCGGATGGCGCGGGAGATCGTCGAGGTGGCCAAGCAGCATCCCGAGGGGTTCATCGAGATGGACGCCGGCGGCTCGACGGTGGTGCAGCTGAAGAACTTGCGCGTTGCCATCGCTCGCCCGCCCTTCTCCGACGCCCTGGAGATCACCCTGGTGCGGCCGGTGGCGCACACCCAAATAGACGATTACTCCCATGCCGATCTGCTCAAAGAGCGGGTTAATCAGCGCTATCGCGGTGTGCTGGTCTCCGGGCCGCCGGGGGCAGGCAAGTCCACCTTCGTACAGGCGATCGCCGATTACCTGCAGCAGGCCGGTTGGGTGATCAAGACGATGGAAAAGCCCCGTGATCTAGAAGTGAGCGATGAGATCACCCAATACACCGCCCTTGAGGGCGATATGGCCAACACCGCCGACGTCTTGCTGCTGGTGCGCCCTGACTACACCGTCTTCGATGAGATGCGCCGCACCGAGGATTTCCAGGTCTTCGCCGACATGCGCATGGCCGGTGTGGGGATGGTGGGGGTGGTCCATGCCACCCGCGGCATTGACGGCTTGCAACGGCTGATCGGGCGGGTGGAGCTGGGAATGATTCCCCAAGTTGTAGACACGGTCATCTTCATCGAGGCCGGCGACGTGCGACAGATTTACGAGGTCTCCTCGACGGTGAAGGTGCCTACCGGCATGGGCGATTCCGACCTGGCACGCCCGGTGATCGAGGTCAAGGAGTACGAATCGCAGACGTTAGCCTACGAGATCTACACCTTTGGCGACCAAGTGGTAGTGATGCCCTTGCAGGCGGTCGCGGAGCAGAAGCCGCTCTGGAAGTTGGCCGAGCGCACGCTGGAGTTCGAGCTGAGGCGGCTGATCAAGGGCGAGCTGGCGGTGGAGATCAAGTCGGATAATCGGGCGACTCTCTACGTTGAGGACGATCGCATCCCCTATGTCGTGGGGCGGGGTGGCAGCCACATCCGACAGCTTGAGGAGCAGGTGGGACTGAGTCTGGACGTACGCTCCTTTGGAGAGATGGACCTGAGCCCCGGCCAGGAGATTGAAGTGCAGGTGGATGAGCGCTATGTCCTACTAGATCTGGACCCCAGCCTGCGGGGCAAGACGGTGGAGATTCTGGTTGATGGGAAACCGGTCTTTTTGGGCTCGGCCTCGCGCAGCGGTGGGGTGAAGATTCGTCGCGGCGCGGAGCCGGCTGAGGAGATTTACACTGCTTATAAGGCCGGACGCTCGATCCGTGCCCGGCGGGCGGGATAGGGTCCATCGGGGCCCGACAAGCCTTCAGAAAATCCCCGTTATTTCCACACAATAATCTAAAGCGATGCAATGAGGGCTCCTCCTGCCAACAAACCTAGCACAGCGAGTATGATCTGTTGAGCGCTCAAAGCAGATTGCACGGAACCGACTTGGGCGTCTAATCCATCTTGACTGCCTCACCTTATATCTGCTACCATAGACCTATGACTAAGCTTACAACGCAATTGCCCAACCAGGAGACACAGATGAGGTCTTATACTTTCAAGGTTATCCTTGAGAAGGACAAGTGGCCGGACGAGCCAGACGAGCAGGCCGTCTGGCGCGCTTATATTCCCGCTTTGGAGCACCGTGGAGCTCATGCCTGGGGCGATACCCAGGAAGAGGCCTTGGAGAACCTCAGGAACGCCGTAGAGCTGCTCCTTGCGTATTTGAAAGAGCAGGGCAAAACTCTTCCAGGGAAGTCTCCGTCTGAGGTCAAGGTCAGCAAAGAACCTTTAATCACTGTGACCGTTTAGCTTCATGGCCGTTGACTATGCCAAGCTCCGAGGATTGACCGTCCGCAAACTGGTTGCTGCCCTTGGAAGAGACGGCTTCCAAGAATGGCGCCGAAAGGGCGCCACTCGCTTTTATGTCCACCCTGACGGGCGCACTGTGACCTTGCATACGCACGGAGCGGGGCAGACTTTCAAGATAGGCACCCTCCAGTCCGTCGTTGAGAAGCAAGCCCGCTGGACGGAAAATGATCTCAAGCGTCTTAAACTGCTCAAATAGGAATAGGAAAAACAAAAACCCCCGTGACCCGCGAGGATCAGAGGGGGGGAGCGACCTATTCCGCCTTGGGCGTCTAATTCATCTTGACCACCTCGCCTTATATCTGCTACCATAGACCTATGACTAAGCTTACAACCCATCAGTCTGGCGAGAAGACATCTCTGAAAACCTACACCTTTAAGGTGATAGTTGAACCGGATGATGACCGCTGGTCGGCCTATGCTCCGGCTCTCGTTGCCAAGGGCGGTGCCACTTGGGGCGATACCAAAGAAGAAGCTCTCAAGCACATTCAGGAAGTCGTCCAAATGGTCGTTGAGACCCTCATTGAAGATGGCGAAGCAATCCCGCTTGAACCCAAAGATGCGGTTCAAGTTTTGGAAGAGCCGGCTGTAAGCGTCATTGTATGAACTCTATTCCCTATGACCGGCTACGCGCCAATCTTACGGCCCAAAAGCTCATCAACGCTTTATTAAGGGCCGGTTTTACTTTGAGGCGTTCAAAAGGCGCTCACCGTCAGTATGTCCACCCTGATGGTCGCCGGGCGACGGTAACCTGCCATGCGTCGAGCGACACATTCCCAACCAAAACCCTCAAGCGTATTATTGAAGAGCAAGCCCAATGGTCGGAGGCTGACCTTAAGCGGTTCAAGCTGCTGAAATAAAAGGACGCTGGACAAGTGCTGTCTTTTTCACACCTATGCAAAAAACTCTACTGCTACGCTGATGAAACCGGCCAGGACACTAAAGGCGCCTTCTTCCTTGTGGCTGTTGTGATTACTCCTAAGGCCTCCGTCGCCGCCATTAAAAAACAACTTGAAGAGATTGAAAGGTATTCAGCATAAGGCGCGTGCGCCTTACCAAGCCAATATCTTCATTGATGGTCTCAATAACGCCGAGCGAACCCGGGTGCGCCACCTCTTGAAACAGGCTCGGATTAAATATCGCCTGGTTCGTGGCTTGCGGGATGAGAGTAGTGCCCTTATTCGCTTGTGCGATGCCCCTAGCCGGTTTATTGCGTGATTACCAAGAAAACAGCCCTTACGCGGAACCCATAGTGAATAGACTGCGCAAGCGGAAGATCATTAAGAAGTTAGCGCTCTAAAGAACAAAAACCCAGCTGTCTTGGCTGGGTCACCCATCATAGGCGTCCCGCTTAAAGCGGGAGAGGCCATAGATGGCTGCTCCTATCCTCTTTTGCGAGGCACCTGCCATACGGACGGTATTCGGAGATGTACCCCGTAAACTCCTTGTCAAGTTTTCAATTGACGAGCCCACCTTGAAAGGCCATAATGAAGGCAATCGTTTAAGCTGAAAAGGTGAGCAATGAGCCAAGTCATCATAGAAAACCCGGTAATAAACTCGCCCTACGAGGAGCCTCGCAGGCACTTCCGCTTTGGTGATGAGGGTATTACCAATGAGATTGTTAATGGCCGCCGGGTAAGCTCCTATTTCATACCCATTGCCCGCCCTAAAAAGAAAGGCAAGCAGCTCAGTTTTGATACCGAATGGAATAAAGAGCGATCTAAAAAGAACAAATTCATCAACCAAGTGCGCGGTCGGGTGGCGATCTGGCGTCAGGGTGGCTACGCCGGCGTGACCAGTACGACCCGACGCCTGATAGAATACTGGCAAAGGGACGAGCGTGAGATTCCCCTCTTTTTCTGCCAGCGCGAAGCGTTGGAAACCGTCATCTACATTACGGAAGTTGCTCATAAATATGGGGATAACTGGATCCAAAATCAGCTCAGGGAAGAGAACGAAGGCGCTAACCCGGCCTTATTCCGCCTGGCCTTTAAGATGGCCACCGGCAGCGGCAAAACCGTCGTGATGGCCATGCTCATTGCCTGGCATGTTCTCAACAAGCTGGCTAATCCGCAAGATGCCCGCTTTGCCAAGGCCTTCCTGATTGTTACCCCTGGCATTACCATTCGGGATCGCCTGCGGGTGCTCTTGCCCAACGATCCCCAGAATTATTACCGTCATTTTGACATCGTGCCCGCTGAGCAGTTGGGGTACTTGGAGCAGGCGAAAATCATCATCACCAACCGCCACGCTTTCAAGCTGAGAGAGCGGGGCAAGGTGAGTAAACTCAATAAGCAGATCCTTACTCAGGGCGGGCATAATCCCTTTACCGAAACCCCGGCCCAGATGGTGCGCCGTGTCTTACGAGAGCTGGGTAGCCAAAAGAACATCATCGTGATCAATGATGAAGCGCATCATTGCTACCGCCAACATGCCGACAGCGAAGAGCTAAAACTTAAAGGCGAGGAACGCAAAGAGGCTAAAAAGCGGGCCGAGATCGCCCGTATGTGGATCTCAGGCCTTGAGGCGATACAGGCCAAACTGGGTGTCAAAGTCGTCTACGATCTTTCCGCTACCCCATTCTTTCTGCGCGGCTCCGGCTACAAGGAGGGCACCCTTTTCCCTTGGGTGGTCTCGGACTTTTCCTTGATTGACGCGATTGAGAGCGGCATCGTGAAAGTACCCCGCGTGCCGGTGGCCGACGATGCGATGGTGGGCGAGCAGCCGACCTACCGCAACTTATGGCTGCGTATCCGGGACCATCTGCCCAAGAAAGGCCGCGGTCAACAGGATGAAAGCGGCGGTGAGCCCAAGCTGCCCAAGGAGCTCCAAGGTGCCCTGCACAGCCTTTACGGCAACTATGAGAAATATTACCAGCGTTGGGTAAAGAACGCTGAGGCCCGTGAGCGTGGTCTCACCCCACCCGTGTTCATCGTGGTCTGCAATAATACCAACGTTTCCAAGCTGGTCTTTGACTACATCGCCGGCTGGGAGAAACACTTGCCTGACGGCAGCACCCGGATAGTGCCCGGTGCCTTGCCGATCTTTAACAATGAGGAAAATGGCCGGTGGCGGCAGCGTCCCAACACCATTCTGGTGGACTCTGAGCAGTTGGAATCCGGCGAGGCGATGAGTAAGGACTTTAAGCAAGTCGCCGCGGCCGAGATTGGAGAGTTTAAGCGGGAGTATGAAGCCCGCTTCCCCGGTCGGGACGCCGGCCAATTGACCGATGAAGACCTCTTGCGAGAAGTGATGAATACCGTAGGCAAGGCCGGCAAGCTGGGTGAGGATATCAAGTGCGTGGTCTCCGTTTCCATGCTCACCGAGGGTTGGGATGCCAACACGGTAACCCATATTCTGGGCGTCAGGGCTTTCGGCACCCAATTGCTCTGCGAGCAGGTAATTGGCCGCGCCTTGAGGCGCACGAGCTACGCGCTCAATAAGGGTCGCTTTGATCCGGAGTACGCGGAGGTCTATGGGGTGCCTTTCTCTTTCATCCCTTGTGCTGGTTCCTCTCCTGAGCCGAAGCTTGGGCCGACGCCCACCCGCGTTCGAGCCCTCAAAGAGCGCGTTGCTTGTGAGATTACCTTTCCCCGCTTAACCGGTTACCGTTACGAGCTGCCGGCTGAAAAATTAACCGCCCAGTTCACCGAACAATCCCGGATGACCATCACCACGGAGGATATTCCCACCCGGACCGAGAATGCTCCCATTATCGGTGAGTTGAGCATTCATACCCTAGAAGACTTTAAGCGCCGGCGGCTGCAGGAGGTAGCTTTTCTTCTGGCCAAACTGACCCTGGAGAGATACTTCAACGACGACGAGGACGGCAAGCAGCACTTGAAGCAATGGCTCTTCCCCCAACTGCTGGCAATAACCAAACGCTGGCTGACTGAATGCGTCATCTTGAAGGACAACACTTTCCCCCAACTCTTACTTCTCAGTGAATTAGCCTACGATGCCGCTGATCGTATTTATCAAGCGATAGTGGCCTCCGCAGATGGCCCCAAAACGCTCAAGCCCATCTTACGGCCCTACGATACCGTAGGCTCCACCCGCTATGTGGACTTTGATACCACGCGGCCGGTTTACAAGACGGACCCTGAGAAGTGCCCTATCAACTATGTGCTGGCCGACACCGACTCCTGGGAGCAGAAGCTGGCCGAAGCTTTGGAAGCTGAGGATATGCCGGAGGTGATATGCTACGTTAAGAACCACAACCTTGGCTTCACCATCCCCTACACCTTAAACGGCGAAGAGCACAACTACGTCCCGGATTTTATTGTCCGGCTGGACGATGGTAAGGGCCAAGCCGATCCCCTGAACCTTATAATCGAGGTCTCCGGTGAAAAGCGCAAAGACAAGGCTGCCAAGGTAGCCACCGCTCGAACCCTCTGGGTGCCGGCGGTCAACAACTACGGCGCCTTTGGCCGCTGGGCCTTCTTGGAAATCTCCGATCCTTGGGACGCTAAGCATACCATCCGGGCTAAATTCCTCACTGGCGCCCCTCTTGAACCGGTGCTAAACTCCTAATTATGGCCAGAACAAAGACCAACCAGCCAAAACCAGTTGCGAGCATCAAGCATAAAGACAAGCGCTCCAATATCCCCACAGAAGAATTGCGGGACTTTGTGGCCAAAGACGAAGAGACGCCCAAGCAGATGCTCTATCCTCGCGATCCCTCGCTGGACCCGCAACTGGTCTGGAAGGGCAAGGATGAGCAGGACGCCGCTGATCTGGCCGTGCCGGTCGTGCCTGTCTACATCCAAGAGAAGATTCACCCCCAGGCCTTAATTGCGGACTTCCGCGCCCAAGCCGAGAAGAAAGCCCCCCAAGCCCGACTGGATCTCTTCGGCGATTTCAACGGCATTGACTTTGAGGAGTTAATTGACTTCTACCGCCACGAGCAGAACTGGGCCAACCGGATGATCTTGGGCGACTCGCTGCTGGTGATGACCTCACTAGCCGAGAAGGAGGGCCTCAAAGGCAAGGTGCAGATGATTTATATTGATCCGCCCTATGGTATCAAGTTTGGCTCCAACTGGCAGGTGAGTACCAGAAAGCGCAATGTCAGAGACCGGGCCGAGGATGCCACCCGCCAACCGGAGCAGATTCGCGCCTTTCGCGACACCTGGAAGCTCGGCATCAACTCCTACCTCGCCTACCTGCGCGACCGACTCACCGTCGCCCGCGAACTGCTGACCGAAACCGGCAGCATCTTTGTCCAGATCGGCGATGAGAACGTGCATCTAGTTCGGTGTTTACTCGATGAGGTTTTTGGGAGAGAGAACTTTGTTTCACTCATTTCCTATTGCACTTCCGTTGGCCTTGGGTCGAAACTGCTTGACAATGTGAACAACTACATTGTCTGGTACGGGAAAAATGTGGATTGCGGTCTGAAATACCGAGCGATCTACAAAGAACTCACGCCCGGTGAAGAGGGGGCGACTCGCTATAACTACGTCGAAATGCGGGACGGTTCTCAGAGGCTGCTTAGCGAGAGCGAACGAGAAAACCTGGCTTCGTTGCCGAGAGGTTCGCGGCTGTTTACGGATCAGGGACTAACTTCACGCACCGGATCTTCGACGACAACGCTTCCATTTGACTATGAGGGAAAGAAGTATGTTCCTACGGTAGGCGGATGGCGAACGAGCCAAGTTGGTCTTTCACGGTTGGCTGCTGCGAACCGAATACTTAAAGCCGGAACAACTCTTCGTTTCAAGAAGTGCTTTGACGACTTCGGGTATTTGGCAGTTACAAACCTTTGGGATGACGTTGGAGGTGGAATTCAAAGCCGCTCCGACCCAAAGGTGTACGTAGTGCAGACTGCAACCGTAATTATCGAGCGTTGCCTGCTGATGACCACAGACCCCGGTGATCTGGTGCTTGACCCGACGTGCGGCAGTGGTACGACCGCCTACGTGGCCGAGCAATGGGGCCGCCGCTGGATCACCGTGGACACCAGCCGGGTCGCGCTGGCTTTGGCGCGCACTCGACTAATGGCTGCCAAGTACCCCTACTATCTGCTCGCTGATTCGCCCGAAGGCGTAAAGAAAGAAGCCGCGCTCACCGGCCAGGTGCCGCCTGAATACCAGACCGAGGGCAATATCAAGAAGGGTTTTGTATACAAGCGTGTGCCGCACGTGACGCTCAAATCCATCGCCCATAACCCGGACATCAAGGAAGGTATGACGCGGGAAGAGATTGACGCCGCCATCGCCCGCCACGCCGACAACGAAACCCTTTACGACAAGCCTTATGAGGACAAAAAGCGCCTGCGTGTTACCGGCCCCTTCACCGTGGAAAGCCTATCGCCGTATCGCGTACTTTCTACCGCTGACGAGAATATGAATGGTGCAATCTCCAAACAGGAAGCGGAGCGCCAGCAGGACTTCGCCACGATGATTCTGGACAACCTCAAAAAGGCCGGAGTGCAGAACACGATCAAGAATGAGCGGTTGAAGTTTGACCACTTGGAATCTTATGCCGGCACCTGGATTCAGGCCCAGGGTGAGTACACGGAGGCAGATGGCAAGGTGCGGCGGGTCGCTGTGTCTATCGGTCCGGAGCATGGCACGGTTGGCCCGGAGCTGGTCAAGGAAGCGGCCAAGGAGGCCGTGCAAGGCGTGGGCTTTGATACGCTTGTCATCTGCGGCTTTGCCTTTGACCCGCACGTTTCCGAAGAAGCCAAGCGCTACGGCAAGCTGACCGTGCTGATAACTCACATGAATCCCGACCTCTCAATGGAGGAGTTGCTCAAGAAGACCGGCGCGGGCAACCTGTTTATGGTGTTTGGCGAGCCGGATGTAGCTCTTGAGAAGCAGCCCGACGGTAAGCTGGTCGCCACCATAAAAGGGGTGGATGTTTACGACCCCACTACCGGCCAGATCCGAAGCAACTCTACAGACGACATCGCTTGCTGGTTTATAGACACCAACTACAACGGGGAGAGCTTCTTTGTGCGCCACGCCTACTTCACGGGCGCCGGCGAGCCCTACAAGAAGCTCAAGCGGGCTCTTAAAGCCGAAATCAACGAAGACGCCTGGGCCGCGCTTTACAGCACCACCAGTTGCCCCTTCAACCCACCCGCCACCGGCAAGATTGCCATCAAGGTGATCAACCACTATGGTGACGAGGTGTTGAAGGTGTATGAGGTTTAATAGCTATTTACACGAATCATCTTTTGGTGATAGAATTTAGATCAGAGGTGATAACATGGCGATTGGCATGATGCCCGAGGCAGAACAGATCAAAAATTACAATAGGACAGGGAATACACCCACCGCTTGGATCGTGGCCGCGGACTCTTTGCAGGCAGCGGCAAGAATTCTTAAGGCCCATAGAGATCGGTTTGATCCCATGCAGTTGAATGTGCCGGATGAGGACAAGGTACTCTTTAAGGTACTCTTTCCAGGGCTCATGCTCAAGGGCTTTGCCGTCGAGTGCCTGATGAAAGCATTGTGGCTGAAACGCGGTAACAAGTTAGTTGTGAACGGAAAGTATGTGGGGATTAAAGGTGCAGCAGATCATAACCTACTGCAAATCGCTGATGCCCTCGGGTTGTGTTTCAAGGGTGGGGAAAGGGACGTTCTGAAGCAGCTCTCTTTCATTATGACTTCTGTCGGTCGGTACCCGATCCCACGAGATTGGTCGGACCGAAAGATACAGAAGATTCATGGTGGCGGCAAGGGGATGCCGGGATATTGGATTGTGACCCTTGAGCAGGAACTGAACGGTGTTCAAAATCACTAAGTTTGGAAAGATAGCGTGAATCTGTATCCTTGGTCATCGTGACCCTCCTTCGCGCTGTTGACTGTGACCGATCAATGTAGTACTATAAAATGCAGAATTTACCTCAGAAAGGAGCGTACGTGATGTCAAGACTGCCGCTGTTAGATCCCAAGCTTACTGAACTCTCTCGTCAGATCGTAAAAGGTATGGAATCGCTCCAGCCGAGTATTCGGGCAATTACATCATCTCCCGAGTTTCAAGAACTTCAAAAACTCGCGAACGCAATGCCGCCGCTTGACCCTAAGATGAAAAAAAGCTTTGAACAAGCAGCAAAGATGATTGCTCCTCTACAGCGAAGCACG
>CAJXGD010000046.1 GCA_913053845.1 uncultured bacterium
GGTCTCTTACAAGGGAAAGAAGGAACATCATCAACTCTGAACTGGGTGACTATCCACGATTCATGATCTGGAAAGTAGCGGGTGCAAACTGCAAAGTCCGAAGCGACAAGAATTGCTAAAGATGACGCTAAACGGCTTCGGGGTACAGCTTCAGGGTAACCGTCTGGAGGTGCGTGCTTCGCCGGAGAATTTCGCCCTCCGAAAACATAACCTTGTTCAAGCCATGCTGGCCGTGAACGACATGTTTTATATGGCCATGCCGATGGTGGCCAGTCTGTTTTATGAAGACGTGGTGGCATGGCTCGATTTGCACGAGATCCGGTACACACCCAAGGTCAAGTTCACCGGCAAAACAGGCTATGACCATCTCTTCGACTTTGTAATTCCTAAGTCCAAACACCAGCCTGAGCGCATTGTGCAAACGATCAATCGTCCGAACCGTGACACTGCGCAGGCTGTTATTCTGGCTTGGGTTGATACGAAAGAGGCACGCCCACCAGATTCGCGCGCATTTGCCCTTCTTAATGACTCTGAGCAGCCAGTCTCATCAACTGTGCTAGATGCGTTGCGGAATTACGATGTGCGACCGGTTACATGGAGCCAGAGGGAAACGGTAAGAGAGGAGTTATCAGCGTGACCGGCTCGCGGCGGAGGTGAAATGATGCAGCGGAAAATCAAGCTCTATCAGCGGGTGACCCTGACGTGCGATCTGCCGGAGCATGGCCTGCATAAAGGGGACGTAGCCGTGGTGGTAGAATGCTTGCCCGCGACTCCGGCTACCGGCGGTGAGGAGGGCTACGCGCTTGAGATCTTCAACGCCGTGGGGGAGACGATCGCCGTGGTCATGGTTCCGGCATCGGCAGTAAAGCCGCTTACGGAAGATGAGATATTGCAGGCACGTCCACTGAGCCCTGCCAGGTAAGGTCATGATGCTGCCAGGGCAGATCTGAGTGAAGGATGCGGAAAGCTTTGTAGGAGAGGCTTCATGACAAGTTCCAAGTCATCGGTGCGCCACTACTTTGTTGATGAAGGCGGAGATGGCGCGCTGTTCAGCCGGAAAGGGCAGGTCCTAGTTGGCACCACCGGCTGTTCTCGCTTCTTCATGCTGGGGTTGTTGGATGTCCCCGACTCCCCGGCGTTGCATCGTGAGCTGCAAGCCCTGCGACAGCGATTGCTTGCCGACCCCTATTTCCAAGACGTGCCTTCCATGCAACCACAGGAGCGCAAAACGGCGGTGGCTTTTCATGCCAAAGACGATCTGCCGGAAGTGCGCCGCGAAGTATTCGCTCTCCTGCAGAAAGCAGAAGATCTAAGGTTCTTTGGCGTTGTCACCGATAAATTACGGGCTGTGGAGTATATTCAACAGCGCAACATGCGCGATTCAAACTATCGCTACCACCCCAACGAAATGTACGACTACCTGGCACGGCGGCTTTTCCGAGACCGTCTGCACCAAGACGATGAGTATTACATCTGTTTCGCTAAGCGTGGAAAGTCAGATCGCACGCAGGCACTTAGCAAGGCTGTAGAGCGAGCCCGCCAAAGATTTTATGAGCGTTGGGGCATCGCGAGTAATGCCTCTATAAGCATTGCAGTGACGCCGAAACAGAACGCGGGCTTGCAGGCTGTAGATTATTTCCTCTGGGCCTTACAACGACTCTATGAACGCAGCGAAGATCGCTATGTTCGGTATCTTTGGGGGGCGTTCAAACTTATCCACGACATTGACGATGTGCGTGAAAAACCCTATGGTGTGTACTATACTCAGCGGAATCCCTTGACGACAGACGCTCTCAAGTGGCGACGGTGATAGGGTGTACCCTATGAAAAAACCAGCGGATATAGGATTGCTGCGGTCGCAACCGAGCAATCACACGGCATGGAGCCGAGTTTCGTCCACTGGTATTTGTATTATACACGAACACGATCCCCAGAGTCAACAGTCGGTTTCTGAGGTAGTGGTTGCACAAGATATCCAGGTGAAAAAACCATGAATCGCATCACCGAATCCATTCAAGGACGAGCCCGACCCCGGCCTGGCGGAGCAGTTGCGGCAGGCGGTGGATGCCTACACGCGCTCTGGCGGCCGAGGCCAAGCCATCGTGAATCAGGATGAGGCCGTCGCGGTGATGCAGGAGAAGTACGAAATCTGCCGAGATTCTTTCCATGGCTTCGACCTGGCGGACTATCTGGGCGGAACGCCGTAAGAGAAGTTGGCGCTGCTGCCCGCCGCTCAGGAGCACATCCTGGCGCCGAGGCCAAGGACCGCTTCATCCAGGCCGCGGTGGAGCTCTCGAAGGCCTTCACCTTGGCAGTGCCACGCGATGAAGTGTTGACCATCCGTGACGAGGTGGCCTTCTTCCAGGCGGTCAAGGCCGCGCTGGTTAAGAGCACGATGGTCCAAGGTCGGGCCGGGGAGGACCTCGACTATGCGATACAACAGATCGTGTCCAAGGCGGTGGTCTCGAATCAGGTGATTGACATCTTCGCGATGGCCAGGCTGCCCACGCAGGGTCGCTCGTGCAGCGCTGCTTCCAGCCCCTCTGCGGCAAGGTGCTTGCGCCAGTTCTACACCGTGATCTTGCTAACCTCCCTCGGAGAGGAGAAAGGCGTGAGCTCGATTGCTGGTGCGCGCTTTCGCCTCGCCTTGCTTGACTAACTCGAGCAACCTGCGCGACACTGCCCTTGGGTTAAAAAGGCTTGACTGACCCGGAAGCGACAGTTATGATAGCTCATCCATCTTGATTGAACGAAGGGAGTCGTCAATTCAACTATGCCAACGTTTGTTAAGATTCAGCTGCCAAGTAATGGCGAGACGATAGCTGTACATGATGGCGAGCTACAGGTGCCCGCCCGGCCGATCATCCCTTTCATCGCAGGGGACGGCATCGGGCGGGACATCATGCCCCCCACCCGGCAGGTGCTCGATGCCGCCATCGAGAAGGCCTATCAGGGTCGGCGAGCGATCGAATGGCTGGAGGTCTACGCCGGGGCCAAGGCTCAGGAGCTGTACGGGGAGGTGCTGCCTGAGGATACCTTCAAGGCCATTCGCCGGTTCACCGTAGCGCTAAAAGGGCCGCTCAAGACGCCGATCGGCTCGGGCTTTCGTAGCCTGAACGTGGCCTTGCGCCAAACGCTGGACCTCTATGCCTGCATCCGTCCGGTGCGCTATCTGCCCGGCGTGCCCAGCCCGCTCAAGCATCCCGAGCGGGTCAATTTTGTCATCGTCCGCGAGAACACCGAGGACGTCTATGCCGGCATCGAATGGGAGCGGGGCACCCCTGAGGCGCAAAAACTGATCTCGCTGCTCAACAACGAGTTTGGTACCCATATCCGCAGCGATTCGGGCATCGGCATCAAGCCGATCTCCGAGACCGGCTCCAAGCGGCTGGTGCGCAAAGCCATCCAGTACGCGCTGGATCACGGGCGGCGGCGGGTCACCCTGATGCACAAGGGCAACATCATGAAGTACACCGAAGGGGCCTTTCGCAAGTGGGGCTACGATCTCGCCGCCGAAGAGTTTTCAGACCGGGTGATCAGCGAAGATACTCTATGGGACCAATATGATGGCAAACTGCCCGATGGCAAGATCCTGCTCAACGACCGGATCGCCGATATCACTTTCCAGCACGTGCTGCTGCGCCCCACCGAGTTCGAGGTGATCGCCACACCCAATCTGAACGGTGACTATCTCTCCGACGCCTGCGCGGCGCAGGTCGGGGGGCTGGGCGTCGCGCCTGGAGCCAACATCGGCGACTCCATGGGACTCTTCGAGCCGACCCACGGCACCGCGCCGAGCCATGCCGGCAAGAACGAGGTCAATCCCATGGCGTTGATCCTCTCCGGGGTGATGATGCTCGACTACCTGGGCTGGGGTGAGGCCGGCGAGCTGATTCAGCAGGCCCTGGCCAAGACGATCGGCCAGAAGCGGGTCACCTATGATCTGGCCCGCCAGATGGAGGGCGCCACCAAGCTCTCCACCTCAGAGTTCGGCGAGGCCGTGAGCGAGAACCTATGAGCCTGCAAGCGGCAGAGGCGATCAGTGAAATAGAAAATCTCTATCTGCTCGATGCCCAGATGATGGGGCTGAGCCATTATGGGGGGCTGTATATCTTGCAAGCCCCCCGGCCGGCGATCATCGAGACCGGTTTTTCGCATACAGTTGAAAAAATCCTGGCGGCTCTGGAGGAGTTGGGGATCAGGCCGGAGCAGATCGCCTACATCCTGCCAACGCACGTCCACATGGATCATGCCGGGGGCGCGGGCTTTCTGGCTAAAACTTGCCCTAATGCTAAGATTGTCGTGCATGAGCGAGGCGTCCCGCACCTGATCGACCCTACTCAGTTGGTGGAGAGCGTCAAGCGGGCGGTAGGGCCGATGTTCCCCTATTACGGTGAGCTTACCCCCATTGCACCTGACCGGATTATGGCGGTCAAGGGCGGCGAGCGATTGGAGCTGGGAGACGGCTACCAACTAGAGATCATCGCTGCACCCGGCCATGCGCCGCACCAATATTGCCTCTATGAGCGTCGCAGCAAGGCGCTCTTCACGGGTGATGCCGTCGGCATCTATCGCCGTGAGGCAACAGGCTTCACCATGACCACTCCTCCGCCGCGCTTTCACTATGAGCAGAGCCTGGAGACGCTTAAGAAGCTGAGGGCGTTCGAGCTAAACTGGCTTTGCTTCACGCACTACGGGGTCGAAGCGCAGCCCTATCGGCTGCTCGACCAGTATGAAAAGCTTCTAGGGGAATGGGTCAATACAGTTGAGCGGGCCCAGCGGGAGCTAGGCGACGCTCAAGCCGTCAAGGAGCATTTCGTGCAACAGGAGCTCAAGGAGCTGGGGGCCTACTATCCGGAGCGGATGCTGCGGCCTGAGGTAGAGATGAACGTTCAGGGGGTCTTGCTCTATCTACAGCGCGAGCGAGGTTTTAACCCCCGGTAGCAGCTTCACAGACAGCCCGGATGTTCTCATCCGGTGTGGTGGTCAGCATGACGCAACCGGCTCCCAGGATCAACCGTCGCCCTCCGGTCTGAGCCAGAGCATCCTGCACCTGGGCCCGCACCTCGCCGGGGCTGCCCTTGAGCAATGCCCCCCACTCGTCCAGACCGCCGAGCCTTACCACCCGAGGGAAGAGCGCCTGGGCCTCCTGGAGCGAAGGTGAGGTGCGCCGATCATGCCAGTTGACAATCTGCACCGGATATTCGCCGACCAGCTCATACATGGGATGGTTGCCGTGGAGGTGCAACAGGATCAGCTCGGCCCGCTCCCGGACCGACTCTAACACCCGCAGATCATACTCCAGGCCGAAGGCCCGGTATTCATCCAGGCTCAGCAGGTCGTGGCTGGCCAGTTGAGTGGCGAAGAAGAGTGAGTCGGCGCCGGACGCCAGCGAGGCCTCGGCGAAACGCGCCGTGGTGCGAGCGATCGTCTCCAGGCCGGCCCGCAGCTCCTCCGGGTGCTCACGCAGGTCGGTCAGCCAGCGGTCCCCCGCAAGCTGCTTGGCGATGGTCAAGGGAGAAAAGACCGTTTGCAGCAGGTGTACCTCCCGCCCCACTCCGGCGCGGATCAGCTTGAGTGCCCGCAGCTCGCGAGCCAGGGTGCTCTGAGCCTCGTCCAGCAGGGGCAGCGCCGGCCAATCGGCCGCCCGGCGCACTGGCCGGCTGAGATACTCCCGCGTGCCTTCCTGATTGCCCTTGGGCCTGAGCTGGGCACCCCAGGCCTCGGCGGGATAGCCTGAAGTCGGCGTGACCTTAACTAAATCAAAATTGAAGCGCTTCTGGAAGCCGAGGACCGCCTGAGCCAAGCCCTGAGCGCTCTGATCGTCCTGAGGGAAGTGTCGCCAGAGAGCGATAGGGACCGGCTTAACCAGCTCTCCGGCTATGGCAGCTTGTATGCGTTCGCGATGGTTTATCATCTGAGATTGGCTCCTTTTTGCTCTTGCGGCGCACCTGTTTCTAGCCGGCGCAACTCGCGCATGAGGCGGTGATAGATCCTGGTGAGCGACTCTTCATCCAGCGGTCCCCGATTGACCTCCAACAACTGAGCGATGATCGCCGCTTCGCGCTCCGGATCGTGGATTGGCCTCCCCTGCCGGCGCTTCTCGCACCCTATCAGCAGGGCTAAGCCCGCCCGGCGATTGAGCAGCTCCAGTATCTGGCGGTCGAGCCGGTCTATCTGGCGGCGCAGCGCGGCGAGGTCCATGGCAGGGCTTCAGGGTGCACAGGCCGGGATCTGGCCAAAAGCTATTTTCAGCACAGCGGTGGCGACGTCCCAATGGGTAGGGACGCGCTGGAGGAGGTTGAGTGGTAACTCATCCAGCTTGAGCTGATATACCCCGATCGCCTCGCCCAGCGGAGCGCTGATGTCCAGACCGTAGATATTGAGCAAGAAGCCCTGATCGCCGGCGGAGATCAGGCGCCAGCGGGCGATCTCCTGGATGGTATTGAGCACGGCGCTCTGGCAGATCGGCTTGTCCTGCAAATATAGGTCCACCAGCACGATGCGGCCGGTCGCGCAGGCTGGACAGTTGGGTGTCCCGGCGGGCAGAGTCTTCTCCTCCAGGCGATAGCCCAAGACGGTCAGCGCCTTGCCGTCGAAATAATCCCGATTGAGATAATAATCGGTGCTCTTATCCGGCGGCTTAGGCCCTTGCCAGATGGCGTAGCCCAGATAATGGCTGTAATCCCCGGAGGACATGAACCCCTGCTTGATGCGATCGAAGAGGAAGACGGTGATCTCGCTGATGCCGGGGCGCGCTCTGGCCTTGTCGATCATGTCCAGCAATAGGGCACGTGCCTGCTCTGCGCTGGGGCGTTGGGCCGAGCTCAGCACGTACCAAAGCAGGATCGAGCTGCTGGCCACCGCGGCGGAGCCAGTATGTTTGCGATAGAGCTTATAATGGAATTTCTCGCCTCCCAGCTCCACCGTCTCATTGAGCGCCTCCAGAGCCTTGGCCTTGACCTGAACCTGATCGCTGGCCTGCTGACGGTCACTGTCGGTGATGGTCAAGGTCGCCTGATAGGAGCCGCCACGCTGGTAAGTGTGGGTGGGACTGAGCTGATCGCTGCTGCTGCCATCGCCGAAATCCCAGTGATAGGCGGTGATCTTCTCGCCGGGCGGCGCGGAGGAGTGGGAGGCGTCGAACTGCACCGTCAGCGGCGCTTCGCCGGAGACGAACTTGAGCACCACGTCGCCGGGTCCGCCGGCCTGCTGGAGGGTGGCCACCGCCTTGGGGTGCACCTGCACATGGAAGGTCACCTGGGCCTGGGCGGTAGCGCCCCGGTCATCGGTCACGGTGAGGATAGCTTTATAAATGCCGTCCCGCTTGTAGGTGTGGCTGGGGTTGAGCTGGTCGCTGCTCTGGCCATCGCCGAACTGCCAGAGCACGCCCTTGATCCGGCCATCGGGGTCGTGAGCTTGAGCTTGGAACTGCACCTGGGCGCCTAGCTGGGCGGCCTGAGCGGGGTCACTGATCTTGGCGGTCGGAGGCTGATTAGCAGCGCTGCAGCCGCCCAGGAGGAGCAGCATACCGAGCAAAAGCGCCGCGCCGGTCGGGGCCCTCACAGAGCACCCTCTTTGACCTCGGCCACCGTGTAGGGGTCCACGGCATCGCGCAGGGCGTCGCCCATGAAGTTGAAGGCCAGGACGGTGACCACGATGAAGGCCGCCGGCAGCAGCAGCCAGGCGTGGAACTGCATCTGAAAGTTGAAGCCGCTGCCTTCAAAGCTATGCAGCAGCATCCCCCAGCTAATTAAGGGGTCTTGGATGCCGTAGCCCAGGAAGCTGAGGATGCTCTCCAGGATGATGATATCCGGCACGGCCAGGGTGGCGGCCACGACCAGATAGCTCATGATATTGGGCATGATGTGGCGAAAGATGACACGTAGATCGCCGGCGCCGATCGCCTGGGCGGCCTGGGTATACTCGGAGTTGCGCAAGGCCAGGAACTGGCCCCGGATCACCCGCGCCAGCGGGGCCCAGTTGACCAAGGCCAACACCCCCACAATGCTCCAGTAGCGGACCATCGCCGGGATGTTGCCCAGATGAGCCAGAATGCCGGCGATGGCCAAGAGCAGGGCCAAGCGGGGCAGCGACATGAATATCTCCAAGAAGCGCTGGATGAGGGTGTCGGCCACCCCGCCCAGATAACCGGAGAACCCGCCCAGCAGCGTCCCGAAGAGAAAGCTGATCAGGATCACAATCGGGCCGATGGAGAGCGAGACGCGCCCACCAAAGAGGGTCTGTGAGAAAATGTCATAACCCTGGGAGTCGGTGCCGAACAGAAAAAATTGTCCCGGAGAATTTGGTGGCTCCCCGGTGCCAAAGAGATGAATATCGGTGGGTATGAAGCCGAACAGTTGATACTTATCCCCGTGAACGAAGAACTTGATGGGATATTTCTGGGAGCGATTCTCGGCGTAGCGCAGCACACCTGGCAGCCTATTGCGGACCCCCCCATACTCGACGTAGACGTTCTTCTTGATCAACCCATAGACGTAAGGACGTAGGCCGTCGAAGTGGATGCGCCCCAGCATCGGCGGCACGTAGGGGTATGCGTAATGGGACTTATGATAGTTGTAGGGACTGACAAACTCGGCGAAGAGGAAGATCAAAACCAAAAAGGCTATGGTGACCCCGCCGAGCACTCCTAGCTTGTGCCGCAGGAAGCGATGCCAGATGAGGCGCGCCTGTGAGGTGGGCTGATAGACTTGCTCTTCAGGTGACTGAGCCTGCTCCTGGCTTTGCGGGGTGGCCGGCGCGCTGGTTTCATTCATAGCGGATCTTGGGGTCTGATATGGCCAGCAGTATATCGGCAGCGAGGTTTCCCAGCAAGAGGATCACGCTGAAGACGAACAGCCCGCTCATGACTACCGGGTTATCTCGATTCTCGATCGCTTGGATGAAGGTCTTCTCGATCTGCGGCAGGTTGAAGACGACGGCGATGATCAGTGCACCCTCCATCAGATAGGGGACCCAGAAGCCGAGCATACTGATTAAGGGATTGATCGCGTTGCGCACCGCGTGCTTCCAGATGACCACCCGCTCGCGGAGCCCCTTGGCCCGGGCCGTCTGAACGTATTCCATGCCTAAGACGTCGAGCAGACTACCACGCATATAGCGGATGATCGCCGCCATGCTGGCCGCGCCGATGATGAACACCGGGGGGAGAAAATGCCACAAGAAGTTCAAGACCACCGTTAGGTTCCAGGGTTTACCCATCAGGCCAGGATTGAGAAAGCCGCCCACCTGAAAGAAGTGATTGATGCTCCCCAGGTGGAAGACGCCCACCACCAGCCATAAGAATAACAGTCCTAAGATGAAATTAGGGATGGAGAGACCTAAGAATCCCAGCAAGGTGAAGGTGTGATCGGCGATCGAATACTTGTGGGTCGCGGAGTATATCCCGATGGGCACCGCGATCAGCCAACTGATTAACATCGAGGCGCTAAGAACCAACAGGGTGTACAGCCAACGGTTCTCGCCGAGCAGGGCTTGCAGAGCAGGGCCTTGGTAGCTGGTGGAATAACCGAAGTCAAGTTGGGTCACCACCCCCTTGAGCCAGTTGAAGTACTGCACCAACATAGGCTTATTGAGGCCATAGTGGGCGATCAACTGGGCCCGTAGTTCCTTAGGGCAGGCCAAGCCGCAGAGCTTGTCCACGGCGTTGCCCGGCTGGAAATACATCAAGAGAAAGATAATAAAGGTGACCACCAGCAAGATAGGTAACATATAAAGGAACCTACGTGCGATAAAGCTGGGCATCGTTTGATCTCCCTTATGAGCTAGCCGGCTGAGCAATGCCGGAGCTCTGAATGATAACTGGCCCTACGATACCATGCAAGCGGGGCGGAGCATTCACCCCTACCAGCCAGGGTAAAGGCCGAGGAGCATGGGACCATAGCTGATGCCCCATGCTCCCGGTCATATTACCCTCGTAATTCTCCCTCGCGGGACGCGATGCCTTGTCTCGCGAAGCTTAGCGCGAACTCGTTTTACTGATGGGGCGCGTTGTTGCAGCTCGGTTGCTGACCGGGCAGGTCACAGCGGAACTTGACGTCGTCGTTAGCGTTGATCGCCCCACCGGTATTAGAGATCCGGTCGGTACGCTCGGCGAAGAGGGCATTCCCGGCTGCCAAGTGGTAGTAAGGCACGTACTTGGCGAAGTCGGTCTGCTCCTTGTCGAAGCCCACCTGAGCACCTGCCACGTCTGTGGCGCTGCGTCCTTGGGCGAAGTCCTTATCCAGGATCACCTCATCCGCCGTCGGGGCCGTCAGACCGGAGGTGGCGGTTGGATCGCAACTGACGTGCCACATGTGCAAGAAGGTGCCACAGCGAATGACGTTGGCTGCGCCAGCCGGGTCGCCGCCGGTCAAACCGATGAGGATGTAACCGGTAAAGGTCCCGCCCAGCAACTGGTGGACCAAGGTGGGGAAGGAGGTGGTCACGGCGGAGCACTTCACCCCGATCTGGTTCCAGCCGTTGCAGACGACCTTTTCCATCTCCACACGGATGGTGTTGCCGGTGTTGGTCACGATCTGGACGGAGAATGCTCCTCCAGGGTTCTTGACCACTGGATCGAAGTTGGCCGGGATCTGGCGCACGCCGTCGGCTCCCAATTTTATGCCGGCAGCATCGAGCATTGCTCCGGCTTTAGTCAAGCAGCCGGCGAAGTCGTTCAAGCAGCTCAGCTCTTCGGCGACATCGGCATTGCTGGGATCCGGTAGGTTGGTCACGGTGAGCGGCAAGCCGTTGCTCAATGTCCACACGCCATTGGTGCAGGAGCTGGCATCGGCCAAGCCGGTCTTGATGAACGTAGCGCAAGTGTTGTTCCGGCCACTGAAGAACTGACTTCCAGACGTGCCGGAGATCGTGACCGGGTTCAACTGAGGCGTACCGATGCCCAGTAGGACGTTATTGACCAGCGAAGCGCGGTCAATGGCCAAGAAGAGTGCCTTACGGACTGCCGGGTTGCGCGCTACCGCGGCCAGGTTGGGATCGGGATCGTCAAAGTTGGGGGTGACGAAGGTCTCACCCGCGTTGGCTATGCCGGTGTTGATGTCCTGGTTCACCCCAAAGCCTCCGGCGGCTGCCTGGCTGAGGATGACCGAGATATCCTGCGGCCGTGGACCGTACTCATCGGTCGTGCCGTTGAGGAAGTCGCTCAGCGCCAGGTTGAAGCCGGCGGTGGGGATGATCACGATCTGGAGACTATTCAGATAGGGCAACTGGGTCCCGTTGGAGTCGGACTCGTAGAAGTTGGGGTTGCGCGCGTACTTGGCCAGCGAGTCAGACTGGAAACTGCTCAGGACAAAGGGTCCCAGGCCGCGAAGCTGCTTGAGGTTCACTCCCAGTCCCAGGAATTCCTGAGTGGGTACTTCAATGATCGTGTCGTCTCCGGCCGGAGTGGTGTTGAGCGTGCCATCCTTGCCGGCACCGATGTCCGGACCCGAAACCTTATCGTCGCCGGCAGGCTTGGTGTCCAGCACGCCATTTGGTCCGGGGCCGATTATCTTTTGGGTGGCGATGCCCTGACTCTTGATCAGCTCAAGCGCCATCGGCTTGGACATGACGTACATGGCGCCGGCAACCCCGGTGTAGGTGCGGAAGGGTTGGGGACAATGCACCTGGATCTGATTAGCCGCCGGTGAAGTCACTACGAAGGGCGAGCCATCTGTGCAGGTGAAGGAGTCCTGGTTTGAGTTGGGCAGGTTGGGATCCCAGACGACGTTACGATACCAATAGAGGATATCATCGGTCGTCACCGGCGAGCCATCGGAGTAGACTAGCCCCTTGCGCAGGGTATAGGTGACCGTAGTGCCATCCTTGCTGACGTTAATGACCGAGGCGACCTGGGGATCGGTCCCCTGAGCGCCGGCCCCCAGCAGTGAATAGCCGGTGTAGAAGGTGCCGAAGATGTGGTCTGAGATCGAATCTGAAGCGGTATCCGAGGCGGTTACCGGGTTGAGGGTCGAGGGAGAAGCGATGATCGCGTAGGTGTAACTGCCCCCGGCCTTGGTGGGACAGGCGTACTCTGGACCTGGTTCGGTCCTTACAGTTATATTATCGTACTGCCCTGTTTTACAGTTTAGGATCGTGAGCGGCTCGGCCGGTAGGCCTGCCAGAACCACCGTACCCACCATTGCCAGCACACCAACGGCAACGAAGAGAACCATCAGAGAACGAACGCATTTATTCATCGTGTTGCTTGACCTCCTTTGAGTTGTTTGTGACCTTAGATAGGGTTGCCCCACCATTCACTAGGTTGGGCTAAGCCGTTTATCGCAGTGCCTTCCGCTTCCACCCCCTTATTGCCGGCAGGATCACCTGCTCGATTTATCACCATTATAGAACAAGTAGCCCTGCCACGACAAGGTCATCAGGCTAGTATAGCCGAAGGAAATCATTTACTGACGAGTCTCCCGGGCAGGCAACAAGACCTGCCCCTACATTTTATTCTACGCCATCTCTGCTATCAGGATTGATATGAGGCGATTCTCATCGCCCGTTGAGTAGGATACCCAGTTGGGTCTGCCCGACCTTGATCAAACCTGCCTTGAGCTGTGCCTCGTTGAAGCATTGGTACGGAATCATTGCGCCCGCATCGGGGTGGGCAGGGATGCAGAGCCGAATGGAGTACGAGGCCACGATCTGTCCTACCCGAAAGCGCAAGACCAGTTGCTGTTCGTCCTCGCTGAGCGCTTTGCGCACACCCAAGCGAATCTTGACCAGCTTGACCTCCACTGCCTCCGCGAAGGGCTTCTTGAGGGCGTCCTGACTCTCACGGCTCAGCGTCTTGTCCGCCGCAGTGATCGGGCTGACGAAATAATCGTGGGCCTGGTTCTCCTGCCTGAACTGGAAGAGTGTGGTGAGCAGGGATGTCTGACTGTTGTCGTAGATCAGGGCTGCGCTGAACTGGGTATGGGCCGGCTCTTGATTGACATCTACCTTGGCCTGCTGCGTCCAAGCGGTAGAATCAAAGGCGGACTGTACCTCCTGCTCGTTGACCAAAAGCTTCTGGAGCTGTAAGCCAGTAGACACCGTCTGTTGCCCCAGACCGGTGAGCACCACCACACCCAACAGTACGATCGCACTCAATACTAAACTCCTTCTCATCATGACAGCACCTCCGATGCCGTTTGTGGTATCCAGGTATACTAGCGGAGTCGGAGTAAAGTTTCAAAACCGTTTGAACCTTGACAAAAGACCTAAGCTTGTGTTAGTATGACTTTGTAGCCATTTGATAGGCTTATTGCAATGAAGGGGGTGGTAGCTAAGGAAGCTATAATCCAGAGGAGTAGCGGTGGGCAAGGCATCCCAAAACTTTCCGGCTTAACTTTAAGGAGGTTCAAGTAAAGATGCGACAGAAGACTCTAGTAGTTATAGGTGTTATGGTGTTGGCGGCAGCTCTGCTGACAGTCCTGCCCGGCTCCGAAGCTTCGGCGGTTGCGACCTCTCAGTTAGTGGCTACTGCATGTGGTAATTCCCAGGCTGCCAATAGTGATGCTAACATCCGCTCAGCAGCTGCTGACGTCGTCTCCAGTCGTTGGGTAGCTGCTGAACCCTTCCCGGCTACTCAAATCCCGGCCGATCAACTGTTCGCACCTACGAAGGGGGCTAACCCTGAGTGTAGGAGCATGGGATTCGCCACCCAGGTCGCGCGCATCTTCTCTGTGGGCGACCCCCTGGTGGGCAAGGCGATCAGCTCCAAGAACGCGCAGGACTATGCCGATGCCGTGGCCACAGCCCCTACGATTGAGCGCGGCCTCGTCCTGGCCACGGCGGTCATGTTCCAGATCCGCACCGGCTTCGCCGTCGTCCCCGGTGGGACGGCCCAAGATCTGATTCGCATCCAGAGTTGCCTCAATGGGAAGATCACCACCAACGAGGAGAACAAAGTGCGGGGCGTGTCACTCGATTGCAGCCAAGAGGCGGTGCGCCAAGCCCTGGCCGACACAATCGCCCCCGGATTCTACGTGGGCTTTCGCACCAACCCAGCGGTCAACCTCAGTTGTGACGACCTGAAGGGATTGGCTGAGACAGGCAAGACGGTCGAGGCACGCTGGGCGGCCGGCAAGGCCCTCGTGCTCGACAACCGCTGCACGGCGAAGACTGTGGCTGCCATCAGCGCAGTGGCCACCGGTGGCGGCAGTGTGGAATTAAGGCAGGCAGCGGTGGCCCAGTTGGTGCCGTTGCTGGCTGCAAGCAATACCTCAAAGCAGTTGCTCTTTAATGCCGCAACCGCTAAGACAGAAGCTTTGCAACTGGCGAACGTCTGGGCAGGGGGACTCGATCTAGCTTCAGCGGCTGAGCTCAAGGTAATGAGCAATTGTGCGCCGACGGCAGATGTCACTGGCCCTCTATCCTTTTGGTCAATCACTGGCCGGGGCGAGTCGGGTAAGGCGGTAATCGCCGCCTATGCTCGCTACGATGCTTCAGATTGCTCGGTGAATCCGACCCAGTTCACCCGAAGCACCGAGGAGTTGCGCCTGACGATCTCACGGACAGTTCCGGGCGCACAGCTTCCGCTCCAGAGCTTCGTCCTCTCCAAGTAAGGGCTAGACAAGCAAGTCTAGCGAGCGAGAAAACAGGCAACCCACCGGTCGGTCCAGGCCGCCCGGTGGGTTCTCTTTTCAGCCACCGCCAAGGCCTCCACTGACAGGTGCACTGGGTGTGGAGCTAGGCGGATGAGTAGGAGGCGGGGGACTAGGGGTGGGAATCGAGGTCCAAATGATCGCCAGCAGCAAGGTGGCCAAAACGCCATAGCCAACCAATCGAGGGGAGTGCCAGCCTGTCTGCCGCTTCGCCGACAGAGGCTGGCGAGCCGTCTGGCGCAGCTTCACCAAGCGGCGCGCGCAACGCGGGCAAGTCAAGAGATGATAAGTAGTTTCTATGCGCTCATCCGACCACTTCAATAGTTCTTCAGGTGCTTCAGGCAACAGGAGATCGCTCGGGGGCCGCCGAGCCAGGTAGGCTCGTAGGGCGCGCCGCGAAGGATGAGGCCAACATAAGAGAGGTCGCAGTCCCCCAAAGAGCTCTCTAAAGAACCGATCTAATCCGTGCTCAACTCTCTTTTTGTTCCCCATAATTTTCTCCTCTCCTGTCAGGCTCCCCTCTCCAACTTGTATCATAACAGCAGGCATACAGTTTCTGACCGGCTAAACACTAAGGGTGTTTTCCTCGTTTGACATGGGGCTTCCCATCGCCTAAAGTGCCTGACAGAATTTAAACAATTTGGGGGAGATCAACGATGCAGCGTAAGCATATTCTCTGGGGGGTAGGTGCTGTTGCCTTGCTGGCGGTGGCTTTGTTGGTCGGCTTTACCCTCTTTCGACATAATACTCAGCCTAACGAGCTTGCCGGGACGGCCGGCACCGCTCTCAGTGTCAACGGCCAAGTGATAGCCACAGCGGAGCAGGTGAATCAGACCTACAACCAGTTGCTGCGCTCCTATCGTCGGATTTATCAACAAAAAGGAGGAGACTTTCAAGCACTGCTGGCCGGAGCGGCCGGTGCCTATTACCAATTGCAGATCAAGTATCAAGCGGCCCAGCAGTTGGTTGACCAGGCGCTTATCGAGCAGGAAGCTCGGCGACGGGGCCTCAAGCCTACTGCTTCCGAATTAGCACAGGCTTCTCAGGTACGCTATCAGAAGTTTTTGCACGATAATGGCCTAACCGAGGCCGGCCTGCGCGCACTCTTCGCCGATCCAGCTCAAAAGCGTCTGATGCAGCAGATCCTGGGCCTGCACGAGGAGAGCCTCCAAGCTCTCCAGGAGCGCCTGCGCCGGGAGACTGAGGGTGCGCTGATCCGGGCCAAGCTGATCAGAGCGGTCTTGGGTCCCAAGCTCGCAGCCGATTCGCAGGAGGGCAAGAAGCGTTTCAGCGCTTGGTTGGATGAACTGCGTGCCCGTAGCCAGATCGTCTTTGGCAATCCTCTCCTGAACGCTTATCACCTGGAGAAACAGATAGCAACCGGCAAAACCCTTCAGGAGCGCCAGCGCTATCTCGCTCAAGCTGTCGCCGCCTATGAGCAGATCAAGCGGCAGCATCTCGCTAATGACCCACATATAGGCTATTATCTTGGCCAGCTCTACAATTTGCAGATCAATTGGGACCTGCAACTGGAAAGGCAACTGCGGGTCCAGGCCAAGAACGGCCAACCCGACCAGCGTCGGCTCTCTCAACTGGACCAGCAAATCAAGCAGAATCGGGATAAAGCCTCGCAGATATTCCTCTCTTCCGGCGCAGATACCGAGCGCCAATTACAGACGATGTTAAGCGCCGATCCCGGGAATCCTCTCTATTACTATCTGTACGCTCAGTTCCTCATCAGCCAACCGCGAGGACCGATCCGGGCGTTGCGCTTGCTCAAGCGGGCCATCGAGTTGGACCCTCGTTATGTGGACGCCTATGTGCTCTTGGGCGATCTCAATGTAGAGAGAGAGCATTATGCAGAAGCGGTCGGCATTTATCGACAGGCGCTGCCCTTGGCGCAGCGGCCTCCGGGTGGCGACGCCAAGGCTCAGGTCAGCAGCAAGAAGAACCAACCCCGATTGATCCGGCGCAAGCTGGCCGAAGCCTATCTGGGTTGGGCTCGCCAACTGGGAGGCGAGAGCGATGCGGCCGACAAGCGGGCTAACGCGATCGCTCAGGCAGAGCAACTGCTCAGCTCACTGCTCCAGGAGTTGGGCAAGCAGGACCCGGCCCACGCCGCCGTACTGGCCGATCTGGGCGACGTTGCGCTGCTCCAGGGCCACTACGCCTCAGCCCAGAAGCGCTATCAGGACTCCCTGGCTCAGCAAGATGATAAGCAGGTCCAGGTCAAGCTGGGGCGGGCCTATTTGGCGGCTGGTCAGGCTGCGAAGGCTCAGGGGACATTTGCGACCATCTTGCAAAATAACCCTCGCTGGGCTCCGGCGCAGCTCGGCTTAGGCGATAGCTACCGGGCACAAGGCGAGCTGAAGCAAGCCGCGGCGCAATATATCCAAGCCTTCCGCGAGGGCCAGGCACTGGACTACTCCCAGCGGCGCCAAATCGCGCTAGATGCCCTGCAGATCGCTCCCAATGACATTGAGGTGCGCTTGGCGCTGGCCGACTTCTATTACCAAGAGCATGTCTATCAAGGAGCCAACGAGCAGTATCGGGCCGTGCTCCAGCTGAACTCGCATTCTGCTCGGGCCTACGAGGGTCTGGGACGGGTCTCGCTGGGTAAACTGGAGTATGCACAGGCTGAGCAGCATTTTCGCACAGCACTAGCTCAGAGCCCCTCGCTCAAGGTGCAGATCGAGCTCTATCAAGAGATGGTCAAGACCGGGCGTGGTGCGGTCGGCCCGGGTAAGCCCTTAAGGGAAGCGGGCCAAGCCGCCCTCTATCAGCTGGCAGCGCTCTATTTGCAGTCCGACCAACTGCAGCAGAGCTGGCAGGAACTTAAGGAATTGCAAAAGAGTTATCCCAACTATCGTCCGGACCAGGTGGCCCAACTGGTCCGACAATTGACCAAGACCGTGGGCGATAACCTGCCGGGCCGCCCGGTGGCCGATCAAGGCCATCAGATCATCGCTCCGGGGGCCTCCCATCCCACCTATAACTCGACCCCACCGACCTCCGGTTGGCACTATGTGCTGCCCAGCAGTTGGGGAATTCACGCTAGTCCCATTCCCAACGAGGTCCAACTGCGCAATCTGGCCTCCGGCGGTGTCTTGGTGCAATACCGGCCTGAGGCAAGCCAGAGTACGCTTCAGCAGTTGCGCGGCCTGGTGGCTAAGCTGCGCCAGGACAAGCGCTATTGCCGGCTGATCCTGGCACCCTATCCGGGACTGAATCATCAGATCGTCCTGACCGCCTGGCGGCGCATTGATCGGCTCGATGAGTACGATCACGACCGCATCGTGCGCTTCATCGAAGCTTTCCTCGGCGGAGGACCTGAGACCGGCGAGGTCGGCTGCTCGCCCTAGTACAGCTTGGTGAAGGTTAGTCTTGAGTTTGTTATAGTGGTTTCACGCTGGCCAAATTGGAGCTAACACCGCAAAGTTTGAGGAGGAGAATAAAATCAGGTAATCCTCCCATTCAATGCAGTTAGGCTTTCTGTGGCACATGGAATTCGTCCAACTCCTTGATGCTCCAGACGTGATCGGTCAACCCCACTGCCATGGTTGGGGTCCGCGGTTGCCACTTGCGCCGGCCCTGTTGCACCCGCAGGCGCAGCGTCTTGACCGCATGAGCAAAGTTGTAGACCAAATCCTCCCAGGCACAGGCCCACTCCAACATCTCTCGCTTCTTGGAAAACGAAAGCGTCTTGCGCACTAAGCGCCCATTGCTCTGACGGCTACTCAACTGAGTGCGCTCCACCCCTGTGGTACTCACCTGGCTGGGCTCGGCATCCCCAAAGATCATCCGTTTCGTCACCGCTATCACCCGTCCTTGGCCTCGATGCTTGACCACTTGGCCATAGCATAGCTTAGAGGTCGCCCGCTTCCTCGTTGGGGGACGTCCTCGCCCAGAGTATGCTGGAACTTCCCCAAAGACCTCTACGATCACCTCCTCATACCCCGGCAGTTGATCACTGGCCAACGCCGGGGGCTGTTCTAGCGCTCCGCTCTCTTCGGTCTCAGGGTGCCCCCTTTTTTACCCTTGTTGCCCACATAAGTCCACAGCTCGTCCAGTTGCACCTGCTCTACCCTAAACTCTTGCAGCAAGACCTCTTCCACGGCCTCCGCGT
>CAJXGD010000047.1 GCA_913053845.1 uncultured bacterium
GGGAGCGTGTTTGAGGAGCTCCTGCCTCCAATGAGACAACAGCGAACCTCTGATGCTCTGTTCCCGGCAGACCTGGGCCGGGCTCTTGGCCCCGGTCCGCACTTCCAACACCACCTGGGCTTTGAATGCCGGGCTGAATCTCCGTCGCCTGCTCATCGTGGCCCTCCTTCCTGGACTTTACCCTTCCCTAAGAGATCTGTCCAATCCTGGGGGTCCACTACAGGTTAGGCGGCAACGACCGACAAGTAACAGCCCACTTACCAGTTTTTGACTTTTGCCCTGCACCTTCTTACTTACTTAATTGTTCCCAGTGTTCCGGGAGCTCAAGAGCAGAAATCAGATCGGGATTGTCAGGGTCTCCCGTTCCAATTAGTATACGACCGGGTTCCCATTCGTTGATAATCCTTTCCGTAATCCTTGTAGCCTGTGCTCTAACACTCGGTCTATCTCGAATCGGCACACGCTCGTCATATTTGTCACATTGGTAATGCAAGTAGTCGCCGCACAAATGTAGATGCCCCCGATAGAGGACTTCTTGTTTCAAGGAAATCGAGATTGCCAGTGATGGAGTAGTTGGGTTCACATATATTGAGCACAGCGAATCCAAACTCCAAGACTCAGCAGCAATCTTCTTTGCCAAGTTTTCATCTACAGTATTGCTGAGACTCACTCGACAGCAAGGACAGTATTCAACATCAAGTGGCTCATCGATCATAACGAGTTTTATTCCCCTGCCAAGCCAAGTAACTTCATCCAGAATACTATCAATCCAGTCTTCAATCGGCCCGCTTAACAGGTGATAGACTCGCTCAAATTCCACTTTGCCATTGGAGGATCAATCTTGCCGAGTGAACCGCCGAGTGGTCGCCATATATGTTTACAACGGCATAGGATAGCAGGATTAGGTTTTGCGGCCTCTGCTACAAATGCTTCCCAAGATTCCTTAAATCCCTTGATGCGTTGAGCGCCAAGTTCGAGATGATTGGGGCTTGTGTAAGCAATGGGGCGGTGATAAACATCGTGGTCTTTTACGCATAGTACAGCCAAGTTGTCGTCACCGGTGTTAGAGGAATCCCCATCAATGTGATGAAGATGTACACCCAACCCCCACTGCTTGCAGACACAGCAAACACCAGCGTTTTTCTTGAGCAACCTTTGACGTTGTTTTGGAGTTGGAATTTTTCGCAACTTTGTCACGGAATCCTTCAGAACTTTTGGACTCAATGAGTTGCCGCCTAACTATAACTAGACGGACATTCTTCCGCCTAATCCCCGCTCTGTCACCTTAGACGGAAATCTCTCCATCTAAACAACCATTCTGCATGTTATACGGACATCCTTCCATCTAAGCCCTCTCTTTGCTGTATTAGGCGGATAATTCTTCCACCTATTACGTTTGACCTAACTCAGTACAGTTTCTATAATACATCAATTCAGTCTGAAAACCAATGGTGGACAGAGGCACAATGGGAAAACACCTCAAGAAACTCCTCGACCGGGTCCATGAGACCATCGGTATCAAACACTAGAAGCTTACATCTCTTGGATCGAATGTTACATGCTGTTCTACTTGTTGCCCCTCTACCACAAGGTGCTCAGACAGGATTCGGAACGCCCCATCAACGCCGTATTAACACCGGGGATTAAAATCCCCGGCTACGGTGGCACAAAACCCCTACGGGGTTCCAGGCTCTGAACCCTCGTGAGAGGGTTTTCCTGACGTCACGTAGCCGGGAAATTCATTTCCCGGTGGAGACTGGCCACCTTGGCTCCCCTGACCGCCAGGCCAGTGTTCAGCAAAAAGAGCAGCAGAGCGACTACGTTGAACAATCCACCCCATCGCCACCCCGTCGGCCAGCCCGCCAGATCGCCCCCGATGCGTAGCAGAAGCCCAAGATGCAGCAAGAGCAGATGGCTATAGAATATCGGTCGAAAGGGAACCGGGAGGCGGAGCACCGCGGGGAAGATGATCGGCGCGTGGCCGAAGATCATCGAGAAGACAAAGCCCAAGAACAACGTGTGCAGCATCGCATCGTAAGCCGGCCCGGCCGTGATGGCGCCAAAATATAACATCAGCAACCCACTGAGGCCCATCCAGACGTAGCCCGGCAGCAAGCAGAGCGCGATGAAGCGGGTCAGGCCCGCCTGGCGGACCGTCCGCAGCGCGACATCATAGCGCAGCAGCCACAGGGCCAGGGCGAGCAAGCCCACACCGGTCAGGCGCACGCCAGTGTTCAAATCAGCCAGAGTCAGCACAAGCCCGGCCAGCAGGAGCCCAGAGGCCAGCATGAAGCTCCCGCGAGCCGCTTGGGTCAGGCGCCGCACCCGGCTCAGCTCTAGCCGCTCGCCGACAATGGTGAGCACCAGAAAGCCGCCCCACCAGAGGACTAGATGATAGAGCGGCCAACCGGCCAGCCAGAGCGCGCTGCCGACTAACAAGCATAGCGCACCCAGGGTCATAGTGACCATGAAGAGCGTCGTTTGGTGACGGAGCAATAGGGCAAAAATGGCCACCAGGCCCGCGTTGCCCAGCAGGATCAGCAACTGGCCCGGCTCGGCCGGCAGGCCGACAATCAGCACCAGAGCACCCAGGCCAGAGAGCAGCGGTGCTGCGTAAGCCCAGAGATGACCCAGCCGCTGCAGGGCGACCGCCCGCTCCAGGCCGATGAGCGTGCCCAAGAAGCCGACAACCATCAGCGGACCGTGCTCCAGCGGTAGAGTAGGTTGTA
Organism: uncultured bacterium; assembly: GCA_913053845.1. GTDB lineage: Bacteria > Bipolaricaulota > Bipolaricaulia > RBG-16-55-9 > DRJF01 > DRJF01. The sequence goes on from CAJXGD010000047.1 coordinate 2,730, forward strand.
ACCGAGGCAGTCCCCAGCCCAGGCGTTGTAGTCCCGCCCACAGTCCGGCCAGCAGCGCGAGCAGTGCTAGGGCCATCAGCGGAAAGCGCCAGCGGTAGGGGCGAAGCATTCTCTCAGCCATCGCTAGTCTCTGGCGTTCTGCAAGGTGAATGCTTCGCCCCTGCTCTCCAAATAAATCTTGAGTGCCGCTGCGTTGTTCCGCTCGGTCTCGCGGGCACCATAGAGCAGCGTGACCGGGCCGGCACGGGACGCGGCTAGCAAGGGCTGCCAGCTCTCAGGCTTGCCATCCAATTCAGCGAGATAGCACCGCTGAAACTCGGCCCATTTGGCTGGATCATGAGCAAACCAGCGGCGCAGCTCGGCACTGGGCGCGACATCCCGGAGCCAGCCGTCCAGCTTCAGTTCTTCCCGCTTGAGCCCCCGGGGCCAGAGGCGGTCCACCAGGAAGCGCGCCCCATCGTCCGGGTCAGGCGGCTCGTAGGCGCGCTTGATCCGGATCATCGCCAACTACCGTGCTGCAGCCCCGCCATGACCTGTACGTGATCGGCCTCGGTCGGCGGCGGCGTGACGATATGCATAATGACCAGCCGAGTGCGGGCCAGAATGCCACGGGTCTCTCCGGCGGGCACAAAGAAGGTCGCTCCCGGTGCGATCTCCATCTCCTGCTCGCCGGCCACCAGCCGTCCTTCGCCCTCCAGCACCACCGAGGTCAGATCGACTCCCGGACGATGCACCGGGATGAACTGTCCCGGCTCAAAGCAGGCCAGGATTACCTTGACCCGCTCATTCTCAGCCAGCACGACCGGATTAAAATGCTCCGGCCGGAAAGCAACCGCCTCTTGGTAGTGATTCTTGAATATGGCTATAGTATAACACCTCCTCCTCAGCCTGATCGTCCTATTCAGCCTTCCGACCGATGCGCACTCGCCAGGCCTCTGGCCCCTTTGCCAGATACTCCCAGTCGAACTGCCCGGCTCGCTCCGCCTGGAATTGATAAAAAAGTGGCTTAGGATCGTGATCATTGATCAGGACGAATGCCTCTCCCGGCTGCAAGGACTCGAAGGTCTCAAAGATCAACGGATGGCGTTCACGAGGCGGCATCGGGCGTAGGTCCAGGGTCGTTTTCACCGGAGTAGCCGACTGCTCAGGGGAAGCGTGCATATCGTCCAGTATGCGTTGTTGATCCGCCGGCGAGAGATATTTCTCAAGCAGGGGCAGATAGATCCGTTCTTCCTTCGATAGATGTAGTTGAAAAATAGCTTCCAGTTGCAGGGACAGTCGCTCGAGACGGCGCTCGATCTTTGGTCGGGCGGCCTCGGTGGCGTGCTGCGCTGCCTGAGCCGCCTCTTCAATCTGAGCCACCAGCCCTCCGATGAACTGATGGTCCACGCTCATGGTGGCTGTAGCCTTGCCGTGAGCTTGGACCAACGGATCGACGGCCGGGTAGAGTTGCCGCTCCTCCCCTTGGGCATGGGACAGCAACTCCTGCCTTAGGAAGACCACCAACTCTTCCAAATCAACTTGGGCCGGGCTCTCGCTCAGGGCCTGGGAGTAACCCTTCAGCGAATCCAGCAACTCTTGATGATGCGCTTGGATCGCTTCGCTTACACTCATTTTGACTCTCCTTTCTAACTAAGCGCGCACGCGCTCCTTCTCCAGATCAAAGTCCCGGTAGCCGGGACCCTCGGTGAAGAAGCGCCGATTCAGCTCGATATCACCCGCATACTCGGCCGGCACCTCCTCTTCGCTGGGGAAGATGGCGTCAACGGGACAGACGGCCATACAAGCCCCGCAATTGATGCAGGTGCCGGGGTCAATGTAGAAGTAGGGCCAATCGGCCTTGCCTTGCGGTCCGGGAACGATGCAGTCCACGGGGCAGACCTCAACGCAGTTCCCGGCGCGGGTGCACAGTTGGGTGATCACATAGGCCATAGCTCACCTCCGATCCAGGGTTTATTTCTCGCTTATCTTATCTTGACCCGCCGCTGCTTGGCCCACTGTGAACCCAGTTGGGTGAGCGTCTCCGCGCCCAGCGCCTGCTCGGCCATGGGGAAGAGCAGCTCCTCCTCTTTAGTGAAGTGATCGCGGGCCACCTGGATGGCATGCAGCACCAGTCGTTGGGCCTGTGCCAAGTCTCCCGCCTCTTGAACCTGTCCCAGGTCGCCTTCGATCTGGTCATGCTCTTGGCGCATCACGGCTACAGGGCCCAAGGGATCGAGCTTGGCAAAGAGCAACTCGTCCTCCAGGTGGGCATGGGTTGCCAGGCCGGCGGCCAGTAGGCTCACCTGAGCCTGCACTTGTGCCAGGGTCTGGGCGGCCGGCACGGCCTGCTCCAGGTGATCAAACTGAGCGTAAAACACCCCATGCTCGCCCAATAAGGCCTCGATGATCTTCATGCGTCTCCCTCCTTTGGTTGAAGCGTCCGTTGTAACTCCTGGAGAAAGCGGTGCAGGGACAGCCCATAAATCGCCAGCACCTCAGACAGGGTCTCGAAGGGAGCCAGGGCACACCCCACGCAGGCCATGCGATGCTCCAGAAAGAGCGGAATGACCTGAGGCCAATGGGTCAGCACCTCAGACACCGTCAAATCCTCCATCCCTCGTTTTCTCATCGCTCCCTCCGTAGTCGTTTACTCAGGTTACTCGAGATGGGGAGGAATGTCTTTGCGCTGGCGCAAACAGTCGGAGATCGCTTTGGAAGATCTATGGCTCAGAAGGCTCTTTCGGAGGGGAATTCGCCGGCAAATCTTCGGCAATGGCTACCAGCGCATGAGGCCGGCAAACCAGCACCCGCTTTCGCTTGCTCTCGATGAGGCCCTCTCGCTCCCAGCGGCTGAGCAGACGGCTGACGGTGAAGAGGGTGGTACCGCTCATCTCGGCCAGATCCTGGCGCGAGAGGGTCAGGTCGATCAACACGCCTCCCTCCTGCTTCACCCCGGCTTGGCGGATCAGCCGCAAGAACGTGCGAGCCACCCGTCGCTCGACTCGCTCGGTGGCCAGCTCGCGGTAGCGGTCCTGCACCTCCTGCAGCCGCGCAGCCAAACGTTTGAGGGCGTTGAGCGCAATGCGTGGGTAGCGCTCCATCAAGTGAGTCATCGTCTGGCCGTCCCAGGCGAGCGCCAAGCAATCTTTGCTGGCCTCGGCGGTGGTGGGGTAGGAGGCATCACCCAAGGCAGCGATGCCCCCGAACATCTCACCGGGAGCGATAAAACGCAAGATGACCTCCTGGCCTTCCGGCGTCAGTTGGGTCAGTTTGACCCGCCCTTTAAGGAGGACGTAGAGGAAGACGGCGGGATCGCCTTGTTGGAAAAAGGAAGCCTCCTGTTCAACTCGGCAGCGCCGAGCTGCCTGAGCGACCACCTCCTGCTCAGCAGCCCTCAGCCCTTGCAAGAGGTCTATCTGTTGAAGCGATTGTAGACTCTCAGCGGGCAATGCCATACGCGATATCTACCCCTTAAGTGACGTTCAGCTCACAGAAAAGCTCTATACCCAACTGTCAGCATTTCTAGAGTTTAACCGAGAACCTAGTCAGGGGGCAACGCTTATCATGCGCTGGGTCCGTCGATCAAGCCAGAAAAAGACTGGGGACCACGAGGGGTCGTCGCGGTCCTCAGTCTGGGCTACTATCCAGTTTGAGCCTCTAGAGACAGTCTCTAGAGGCTCTCGGTAGTTTTTACTTCACGACCTTGATGGGTGCCTTCATGCCTGCTTCGTAGTGGCCGCTGACGAAGCAGCCTATTTCCCAGTCGCCAGGCTTGTCCGGCGCTTTGAGGACGATCTCGCCTTGCTGACCGCCCTCGAGCTCAATCCCGTAGAAGTTGTCAATCAAGAGCGTTTTGTAGTTGCGCTTGTCCAGGTCAGGGTCTTTGCCTAAGAGCGCGTTGTGGTGGAGATTCGCATCGACGTTCTTAAATTCCAGCAGGTAGATCTTGCCGACTTCTAGCGTGATGGGAGCGTTCTTCTCCTGTCCCTCAACCTGAAAGTACATAGCACCCATCTCAATCTCGATCTTTACGTCGATGTAATCCTCCCAGGGCTCTGCTTCCTCCTCATGGGCGAGCGCGACACGCGGTATGCCGATGGTCGAGCTGGCCAGGCTCCCCAGGGCGACGGCTCCGGCTGTCTTCAACGCTTGACGCCGTGTCAGCTTTTTCTCCATCGTTGCTTCCTCCTTTAACAATTTGAGTTCCAAGGGCCCGAACCCCAGACCTGGAGTCCGGGCCCCCGGCTTCCATCCGTTTAGGCTAACAGTTGCTACGCCTTCAGCGTGATGAACCCTCTCATGCCAGCCTTGTAGTGATCCCCACCGGTTCCGTGACCCACCTGGCAGGCGATCTCAAACTTCAGCTCCAAGTTGGGATCGTCTTGGAAGGACCTGATGATGGACTCATCGAGCACCAAGGTGACCTCGGCCCTCATGCCCGGCTGCAGCTCGACCTCGCGAAGTGAGCTAACCGTTTCGATCTTGCTGACTTCGTTGCCGCTGGCATCGAAACTCTTGATCACGGCCTCGGTAGTGGCCGGGAAGAGACCGAGGACCATCACCTCGTGCTCGACCTGACCGACATTCTCAAAGACCAAGGTTATCTCTCCTGTGGCGGCTCCGCTGATCGTGGCGATATTCGGTTCCGGCTGGCCCACCGGAGCTTGGTTGGTCGCCGCGCCGAACCAGAAGTCACCCAACTTGATGGTCGCCGTTGAAGCCTGAGCCGCGTCCGAAGAGATGCCATTGGGCAGGGTCACCGAGAGCAGCCCGGCGACGAGGGCGATCAGTAGTCCTACAGCGATTCGCTTGGTCAACATTGTCCGTACCTCCTGTGCGATTTGATTCGGCTAGCCTCAGGTATTGCCCTAAGACAACTTCAGTCTAGCCGAGGCGTGAGAGATGCGGTAGGGGCAAATGTCCCTAGCCGACTAGGGGCAAATGTCCCCCTCGATGAGCACATTAGAGAAAGACTGCGGGATCGCTCTGTTGGGGAAAGCAAGCCTTCTCTTCCAGCCGGGGGTGGCCGTAAGCTACCTGAGCTACCGCTTCCAGTTCAGGGCTCTTGAGACCCTGAAAGAGATATACCTGCTGAAGCCGCCGTAGCTTCTCAACTGGTAACATCTCTGGAGTTTAGTAGAGAGGTGGGTCAGGGGAGGGTGATAAGAGACTTGGGACCGTGAGGGTCAGCTCACGGTCCCAAGCTCTAGGCAGTTCAGATGCGTCTTTCCCTAGCGGGAGAGAATTACTGTTTGTTCTGATATCCGCCTCCCATGGAGTCGGGCAGCACGACCAGCTGGCCGTACATGTAGGGCAGGTGACCTGGAATGGTGCAGTAGAACTCGAAGGTGCCCACATCGGTCGCCTTGAACGAGACCTTCTGCTCGGAGTTAGGGCCGATGGCTACGTTGACGTTGTCATAAGGCGCACTCATGGTGAAGGTGTGCGGATCGTCGATCTGCAGGTTCTTGATGGTTACGTTGACCGTATCCCCCTGGTAGACGACCAGCACGTCAGGGAAGAAGGTGAAGATTTCACCAAAATGCTTGACGACTGGAGCATAGCTGGGCATGGCCTCCGCGCTCTCATGTGTGAGGGTGGGTACAGTAACCACGGTGAAGTTCCGGGTCTGTGGGGTATAGGCAGCACCTTGTGACTGACCTTGAATCGTGGGTAGTCCCACGGCGAGCAGTCCGGCAACCAGAGCCAGTAGCAATCCACCCATTGCGATACGCTTAATCGACATTATACTTGACCTCCTGTGTGAGTTAGTTCGTTTAGCCTGGCGGGCTATTCCCTACTCAGGTGACCCTAAAGTTTAAGCGAGCGATAAGGGTTGCGGTAGGGACATTTGTCCCTAGTCGGGTAGGGACATTTGTCTCTCGTCCACTCCGCCCCATTGTGGCTATAATGAGTTGTGAAGGGATTCCAACTGAAACTGAAGGGGAGAGCAATGCAGAGCCAACGCCCGCCCGTCTCGGAACGGGTCGCTCAGCTACAGCGGGTCATGCCGCTGACGATCGCCGCTCTGGTCATCTTTTATCAACTGGTAATCATCAGAGGACTACCCCTGATCATTCCCGATCCGGGAGAGACGGTTCATTACACCTTGGAGATCATTCTCTATGGGGTCGTGGGTCCGGTCATCACCTGGGTGACCTTGGGTTGGATTCGCCGCTGGCTCCAAGAAAAGGAGCAGGTCGAGCGCCGCTTGTGGGAGCAGGAACAGCGAATGCTCCAGATCCGCGATGAAGTAAGCGCTCAGATCGCCGGTGAGCTACACGACAACCTGGGACCGAACCTCTTCGCCATCGCGCTCAAAGCCGATACTTGCCGGAAACTCTTGCACTCTGAACCCGATCAAGTCGAACAAGAGCTGAGCCTGATCAGCAACGCCCTGCAGCAGAGCATCCGCGCGGTGCGCCGAGCGGTCTATGCCCTCAGACCGATCGAACTGGAACGCTTAGGCCTGATCGAGACCTTGCTCAAGTTGACCGCCGATGCCGAAGAGGTCAACGATCTTCAGTTGCACTTGACCATCTCAGGTGAAGAGCGGCGCTTGCCCTCTCCGGTGGAGACCGGACTCTTTCATATCGTACAAGAGGCACTCTATAACGTGCGCCGTCATGCAGAGGCCAAGAACGTCTGGTTGCAGCTTGACCTGAGCCCTCAGATCGTCTGCCTACAAATCCGCGACGATGGCCGGGGGTTCGATTCCGCCTCGACACCGGAAGGGGTGGGTCTGCGGCATATACGTGAGCGAACCCAAGCGCTGAGCGGGACTTTTTCGCTGCAAGCCACACCTGGGCGTGGCACGGAGCTCTTAGTCTGCTTACCTATAGCTAAGGAGGCAAGCTCATGATCAAGGTACTGGTCGCCGACGATCATAATTTGGTGCGCCAAGCGCTGGCACAGATGCTGGAGACCGAAGAGGACATGCAGGTGGTGGCACAAGCGGCCAATGGCGATGAGGCAGTCCAACTCGCTAAGCTGCTGCCACCGGACATCGTGTTGATGGACATCCACATGCCCCGAGGCTCGGAGGGCATTGAGGCCACGCGGCGCATCATCGAGCACGAGCCGCAGACCAAGGTGATCATGCTGACCATGGAGCGCCAGGATGAGTATCTCTTCGAGGCGATCAAGGCCGGTGCCAAGGGCTATCTGCTCAAGAACGCCAACTCTGGTGAGTTATTGGCGGCGATCCGCGCGGTGGCCGCCGGTGAGGCGACGCTCGATCCGCCGATGGCCCGCCGGGTAATGCAGGAGTTTCGTAAGCTGGGCGAGCGCGAATCCGCCGATGACCCCTATCAGCACTTGACCGATCGTGAGAAGGACATCCTGGGCCTGGTGGCTCAAGGGGCGGACAATCACCAGATCGCCAAACGGTTGGGCATCGCCGACAAGACCGTGCGCAACCGGCTCTCGGTCATCTTCGACAAGTTGCACATCAACAATCGGACCCAGGCGGCGCTCTACGCCCTCAAGCAGGGGCTGAAGCCACCGGTCGATCAGGTATCATAGGCGTTGGGCACAACTTCACCCTCGCCGAAGATATCCGAGCCGAACACCACTTTGAGTTCTTTGATCCGCTTGCGGGCTGCATCGCTGAAGCCAATGTCATCGTATTCGTTGGGGTACAGTCGGTCAAAGTCCGCTTGACGGGGTCGCCCGATGGCCTCCATGAGCCGGTCGCGCAGCGGGCGATAGCGAGGGCGCAACCGCTGGAGCACCGATTCATCCCTTTGCCAATCGTAGAGGTCAGCCTTGCGAGATTGTGCTGTACCTCGGTGGGCCCAATCTTCGGCCTTGAGTCGGTTTTCATACTGTCCTCTCTCGACCGCCGGGTCCTTGAAGATGATCGTGAATTTTATCCAATCGGCCAGCGCTTGCCAGGCCTTGCCTCTATCTTCACAGTGAGGCATCACTCCTGATCCGGCTGAATCGCTGATGAGCCGCACTCGAGGCAAAGACCCCAAAGTCTGCCGGACAGGACGATCCGTGCGGCGGACTTTGCCGCGCAACCGCAGATAGACGGTCGTGCGCACAATACCGTCCACAGTGACAAGCGATTGCCGCAGTCGGTGACGGCTTACCTCCAAGTAGAGTTTGACAGGCTGCGGATCACCTGCTGATGGCATCTTCTTGCTCCTTCAAGAGGTCAATTCCTTCCAGGGTGATGCGTCCTCGTTCGAGCAAATAGGCGCGGTGCGCGATGGTCAGCGCCAAGGGCGCATTTTGCTCTACCAGCATAATGGTCAGGCCCTGACCGTTCAAGACTTTGATGGCTTGTGCTAGCTGCCTGGCGGCCACCGGTGCTAGGCCCAGTGAAGGCTCGTCCAACAGCAGCAGTTGAGGTCGGGAGAGCAACGCCCGTCCGATGGCCAGCATCTTCTGCTCTCCGCCGCTTAGGCTGCCTGCCCGCTGGCGGGCGCGTTCGGCCAGGATGGGAAAGAGCCCATAAATAGGCTCCAGGGACATCCTAAAAGAGCGACGTGCCCGGCGACCCCAGATATAACTTCCCATTTCCAGATTTTCCAGGACGCTCATCTCGGGGAAGAGCTGACGCTCGGCCGGGCAGTAAGCCAAGCCTCGCTTCAGGCGCTCGTGGGGCAACAGCCCAGCTAGCTCTCGGCCTGCCAGCAGAATTCGCCCCGAGCGGGGTCGGGCTAAGCCGGCAAGGGCGCGCAAGGTGGTCGTCTTTCCGGCGGCGTTTCCTCCTAGCAAGGCCACGATCTCACCCGGTCTCACCCGCAGCGAGATGCCCCGTAAGACGCGCACCGGACCGTAGTCCAGCCTCAAATCTTCAACGCGAAGCATGGAGGGCCTCCCGCGCCGGCTGAGGGATGAGCAAACGACCACCGCTCATCACAAAGAGCCGGCTGCAATAGGACCAGATTGACTTCATGCGATGCTCGATGAACATGATCGTCAGTCCCGCGTCATGCAGCGTCTGGATCAGCTGCCCCATCTCTTCGATGCCGCTCGGGCTCAACCCTCCGAATGGTTCGTCGAGCAGGAGGAGTTTCGGACCGGAGCCCAGCGCGATCGCAACTTCCAGACGGCGCTGATAGCCGTAGGAAGAGAGCTGCGAGGCTGGCTGAGCACGGAAGCGTTCCAGCCCTGTCAGTGCTAAGATCTCGTTCACGCGGCGCTGCATCGTAAGCCGCTCGCGATGCGGTGTCCCTAGCAAAAAACGCCTCAGGCCACCGCGCTGCTGGGTGAAGCAACCCAACCGCACGTTCTCCTCGACGGTAAGGCCGTAGAAGAGCCGGGTCTGCTGGAAGGTCGGGGCTAGGCCCCGGCGAACCCGACGATAGGGTGGCCAGGCGGTTACGGGGTGGCCTTCAAAGAGAATCTCACCGGAGGTCGGTCGCAAGAAGCCGGTGATCAGATGGAATAGCGTGCTCTTCCCCGCACCGTTGTGTCCCACAATGCCCAGTATTTCGCCGCGCTGCACCTGAAAGCTCAGCTCGTCCAGCGCCAGCAGGCCACCGAATTGTTTGCTGAGCCGACGCGTCTCCAACAGCGGAGTCATCATTTCGGCAGTGAGGCCGGAGCCAGCGGCATGATTTTGCGCATTATACGCCGACTCCCCGCTATTAGACCACCGGGCAGATAGATCAAGGTCCAGATAAGCAGGAGGCCAAAGATGATCTCTGCGATGGACTGATTGAAGGCGTGCGTCCACTCGGCGAAGAGCGTGAGTGCTGCCGGTCCAATCACCGGTCCGAGCAGGCTGGCCGATCCGCCGACGAGATTCATCACCAGCAAATTGAATGATTTCTCGAAAGTAAAGAACTGCGGATTGAGATAGGTCAGATAGGAAGCGAAGAGACCGCCGGCTATGCCGGTCAAGCCGCAGCTAATCACAAAGACCCCCACTTTGTAGCGCTCGGTGGGCACGCCGACCGCTTGGGCCAGCCCCTCATCCTCACGGAGAGCCACCAGCGCCTGGCCCATGTGTGAACGGACGATGCGACGCTTGATCCAGAGCACCAAGAGCACCAAGGCCAGCACCAGGTAGAAGTAACCCAGCTTATCGCGGAAGGGGTTGAGGATAATTGGTCCCAGACCTGGCAGCACGAACGAAGCGGCCGGAACGCCGATCAGGCCGTTCGGTCCCCCGGTGACCGTCTCGAAGTCTGTGAGCAGCATGGTGATGATCACCCCGACGATGAAAGTAAAGGAGGTCCAATGCTGGCGCAGGCGCAGGCCCACCAGGCTGACCACCAACGCCGCCCCACTGCTGATCGAGGCTGCGCCCAGCAAGGCCGCCGGGAAGGGCCAACCCCAGCGCATCATCAGCAGCGCGTAACTATAGGCGCCGATCCCCCAAAAGCCGGCGTGCGCCAAGGAAGGAATGCCCGCGTAGCCGGTCAAGAGATCCAGACTGCTCACCATGATCACGTTCAGTCCCATGAGGATCAGTAAGTGCAGCCAAAAGTTATCCATCTGGGCCCACCAGGGTGACAGCAGTACCAGCAAACCCGCTGCTAGTGCGAGATAAACGGTACCAGGCCAGCGGATCGCCTGCTGCACTTGGTGAGCACCGGGCGCACTGCGACCCTCATCCGGCCCCAGCGCTTGCGGCCTGAGCAGCATTACCAGCGCCAGCAGTGCAAAGGGAATCAGATCGCTGAACTGAGCGGACCAGTAGGCCTGCACCATCGTCTCACTCAGGCCCACGAGCAGCGCGCCCAGCAACACACCGCGCACTCGACCCATGCCGATCACCGTGATCGCAAAGGCCTTCAGCACCAACAGTGTACCGCTGGTGGCCTCAAAGGGCCAAACCGGCGCCATGAGCGCGCCCGCGACACCCACCAATACCCCCGCCCAGACGAAGGCCAGTCCACGGGTTGCGGCAGGGTTGACTCCCGTCAACGCCGCCGCTTCTTCGTTCTGGGAGAGCGCGCGCAGCGCCTTACCCCAACGCGTATAGCGCAGCAAGAACGCCGTCACGCCAATCAGGACCAGCGCGGCGCCGATGACCAGTGCCTTCTGAGCGCTGATCGCGATTCCCCCCAACCGAATGGTATAACTCCCCCAGGGAGATGCGACCGTCTGGGCGTCGGTACCAAAGATGAGCGTGAGGACACTGATAACGACCAGCAGAACGCCGAGCGCACCGATGAACGTTTGGCCGATGCCAACCCGCCGCAGCGGAAGATAGACCAACTGCCCGTTGGCCCAACTGATCGCCGCGATGACCGCGACTGCCAGCAGCGCCGCTATCCCGTAGGGTAGACCGGCATACTGCTCCACCGTAAAGACCAGATAGGAGCTGAGGACATAGAAGGCCCCCTGCGCGAAGTCGCCGATCTTCATCACCCCGAAGACGATCACCAACCCCAACGAGACGAGGGCATAGACAGAACTGGTGAAGAGACCATTCAGGGCAAATTGGCCCAGGGCGACCCAGTCATTCACCGCCTAGCAGAGTGGCGGCACGAGCGCTTGAGCCCATTTTCGGTCTCTCAGCAGCCAGCGCGTACCGTGCTTGTAGGTGGCTGCACCGACCAAAATATCGGCTTGACCGCAACTGAAAAATCCCAGATCTCCGAAGGTCGTCTGCAACGTTCGCCCAGGACGATCGGGCGCAGCTCCTTCGAGTAGATACCCGATGGCGGCGCGCGGCAGCTCTCCCACCGGCTTCATACCGGCCAACCGGTCGGCACCCTGCTCGGCGATGAGGCCGGTGATGGCTGTGGAGATCAGTTGCAGGCCACCCCAACCCCAGGCGGTCAGTTGGCCTTCAGAGGTAGGTGGATGGCCAAAGCGCTGAATGAAGGCTTGGGTCATCGTGATGGCCTGCTTAGCCGGCTTGGTGCGTGGGAAGTCCCGCGGGTCGGTGCCATCGTCAAAGATCCAGGGGAAGATGAAGCCGTCGGCCCGGCCGGTGCTGCCAGCATGCTGGAAGAAGTTCTCGTTAGCTAGGGCGATGCCACCGTAAAAACCCACTTGATCGGGGTTGAGCCCTTGGCGCTCATACGCCTCTAAGGCACCCAGGATCTCGACCGGTATGCCGGTTCCCATCAGGAGCGCGTCGGCCCCGGAGTTCTTGACTCTGGTCATCAGCGTGGCGAAGTCGCGGTTGAAGGCAGGATAGAACTCCGGGTCGGCTATAAAAGAACCACCCACCTGCTTTAGCGCGGCGCGCAGCGCAGCGGCGTAAGAGCGACCGGCGTCGCTGTTCTGCGCCAAGACGAAGAAGTTCTTCTGCTGGTTCACTTCGACGGCGTACTTGGCTACCGGGGCCATCTCGATTGAGGTCTGTACGCTGTAGCGCAGCGAGAGCGGGGCGCTCTCATGCTGCTGGGTGAATTCTTCGGCCGAGCCGAAGAAGATCTGGGCCATCCCTGCGGCGGCGAAGATCGGCTGGGTCGCCAGCGCTTGCACGGAGAGCAAGGGGCCGAGCACGAAGCCGACGTCGCCACGGTTGACCAAACGATTGGCCCCATTGACCGCTTCAACCGGCGAGAAGCGCCCGTCTTCCAGCACCAGCTTCACGGGAATCCTGCCGGCGATCCCACCTTGCTCATTGATGACATCGCTGGCCAATTGTATCCCCTCGATCAGCTTGTTCTCGCCGGTGCCTGTACTGCCGCTCTGGTTGAGCAGCACGCCCACCGTCAAGGGCGCCACCGCTTGCCCCCAGCCTGCGCCGGACCAGCCCCCTATGAGAGAGGTCCCGACAACTGAACCGGCCAGAGCACGCAGGAAATTCCTTCGAGTTAACCGTTGCATCCTCATCATCTCCTAGCTATTCTCTATTTTTCGGTTACCTGAAACGCATAGTTGCAGTGAAAACCATGCGGCAGGTCCTGCCAATTCAGCAGCGGCAGGCGATACAAGAAGGGAGTCTCAAAAGCATCGGCATAGTCTTTCTTCTTGTAGATCGCCGGGTAAACTTGCAGAAAATGCCAGCCCGGCGCACCGGTTGCTGAGAACTTAGCGACGACCTTTCCCATCAGGTCATTACCGCAGACATAGCCGATATACGAGTTATCGTATACCAGGCAGAGGATCTTTTCCGTTTCTGTCCAACCGACGCCGTCGATCTCCAACTCCATCGGGTCACCGATGGCGTAGGATTTGCGGGCTAAGCGGTAGGGCCAAGGGGTCATGCGCACGTACGTTTTGGCCAACAGTCTGCCATCCAGTTGCGCTTCAATGGCGCGTGCGCCGCCCTGGAGACTCTCAGGGACGAAGCGATAACTGAACCGACCGTGCTCATCTGTCCGCACCTGGCCGATGGCGCTGCGCCGTCCGGAGTAGCGGGTATTGAAAAAATCCTCGTTCACGTCGTTGCTCTCCATGTCAACCCAGAAGAGTTCGAGTGTGGTATCAGGGGGAAGGCCGCGCCCGGAGAGACCAAGAGCTGAACGAGCTGGGACATTGGTATAATCGGTCCAAAGCAGCGGTCGGCCCAGAGCCGAATCGGGCTCAGATACCGGATTTTCCGGTTGTAGTTGCTCCTCAATAGGCGCTGGCAACAGCGGCGGGCCGGCGGTCAATGCGAACTCAAACTTGAAGAGTGGCAGATATGCAAAAGGCGACACATCCACCTGCAAGAATGACGCCTGACCCATCGCACCGGTCTTGACCTCGATGAGGTGCTTCCCTGCCCGTCCCACGGCGGGGATGATGGCCTGCGCTGTGCCGCGAGTGCTGACCGCGGTCAACAGGCCTGCTTGAACGTTATCGTACCAGATCCGATACCAGCCCTCCATCGGGTGCGCGGCATTCAAGCCGGTCATCGTCACGGTAAGCGGCGCGCCTAGCGGGCCACTTTGAGGGGTCAACGTGACATTGGGGTCGAGTCGAAAGCCTGCCTTATTCACCTTTTGGTCCTGATGGGGATCGATCAGATATACATCATGCACGCCGCCGTAGTCTTCTGGGACGACAAACGACGTATGCAAACTCCCCTGATCGTCCGTCTCGACTGCCGTGATCAGCTCGATCCGTTGGTTAAAGTTGATCCCATTAAACTCATTCCAGTCCTGCCCGTCGCGCTGCTCGATCGCCCAGCGCGCGTCGTAGCTCTCCCAGATGAGCTGCAAACGGGCGTTCGGAGGAAGGTCTTTACCCGCAACTGCCACCCTCGTACTCACGGATCCATGATCGGGCGTGAGGTTCAATTGGCCTACGAAAACACCGCTCCGAGGTAACTGAACGGGTCGTGCCATTGTTTGCTGTGTCATTTTAAGCACCTCCTTGATGAGAGTAGCGGGTGGGGGCACTACTGCACCCCCACCCGTTTCCTCATGGGGTCAGTCGCTAGGCCTTCTGAATGCTGAGCAAAGCCGGGAAGGGATCGAAGTATTTCCCGTCCTTGAACCCGGCGATCTCCAGGATGCCTTTGCCTCCGTCCTTATCTTCCACTTTAATGGTGTAGCTTAACTTGCCGCTGACGTTGGGCGGGATGAGCCAGCCTTTGGCCCAATAGAAGTGTTGGTCCGCTGCCGGGGTCTTCGGTGGGTGAGCCCCAAATCTCAGCTCAAGTGGGCTCGCCTGACCCTCGATTTCAGCGGTCACCTTGAGTCCACGCGCCTCGATTTCATCGGGTGTATTGACCAAAGCGCCCGTCTTGCCGTCGTAGGTAACCACGCGGAAGACAATCTGTTCGCCCTGGGTGAAGACGCTCGTCTCCACACAAAGAGTTCCGACGGGACTGCCTCCGCTACCGCGAACTATGTCGGAGAAAATCACCCATGCTTGATTGGTTTGGGCTGCGGCCTCAAAGTTGCTGGCCACCATCGAGCCCAGGAAGGCTGCACCGCCCAGCGTCGCCGCGGCACCCTTCAAGAAGGTCCGCCGATCGACCTTTCGCCCTGCTGGTTTAGCCTGAAGCTTGCTAACCACTATGATCTCCTTTTATGTTTTTTGGATCCACCCCGTTTCCGGGCCCTACCCCAATACATAGCGCAAGACAGGGTAACGTTTCCTGAGAGGTATCAGGAAGTAATCGAGTCCCAACTGATACCCTGGTCCCAGAGCCGGGAAGAGGGTGAAGATCAGCAGGAAGATCAACTGTTGGTTGACCCAGCCGAACTGCGGTGGGATGGTAGCGATGTAGAAGAGAAGCATCATTGTCGCCCCACCGATCGCGGCCAGGCGCACAAAGAGCCCCAAGATCATCGCTATACCCACCAAGATAGCACTCCAGATGACCAGGTACAGAATCACGGGGCTATCCCAAAGTGCGACAAAGGGTCCGGCAAAGGGACCGCGCACCACTCCGGGCAGGAAGCCGCCAATCTGCATCCAGGCCTTCCAGCCACCCTCGGTGAGCAGTCGGAGGCCCAGGGTCAGCATGAGGATACCCATGGCAACCCGCAAGAGCAGCAGTCTCAGGGGACCAACCCAGTCTCTCTTTGCCCGAGCAGTAAGGACGGTCCTCTGACGAACTTCCGCTAGCAGTTGTGTCTCTTTCAGTTTCATGGTGCTTTCACCTCATCAGGTGTTACACTCTCTCTTGTAAATGACTTACACCAGTCTAACGCCTGATCCTTGATCGGTATCCAGTACAGACTGATAGCAGCATTATAATCTCTAATGTCGTCTATTGTCAATGATCTGGGACAGCTCATGAGATGATACCGCGCAGCTAATTTCCTGATGGAGGACATACTGGATCCATTTGCGGCAGGACAGCGATGGCACCATCTACTTCGGTTCCAATTACTTTCTGGTGCAGGTGACCCCTTCGATCGAGCAGCATAATGAGCAAGACCGCTCAATCTATCGGTTGCGATCTCCAACGCAAGAACGGCCCAACGCTAAAGCTCACCGGCGGCTATGGAGTGCAGCGGGATAGCCATCCGGTGCAGCGCCTTGTTGGGCCGATAGCCATGTTCTGATCATGTCGTGGTGCGGCAACCAGGCGTCCCATGCACTTTGTGCCCAGGCTCTCACAG
>CAJXGD010000048.1 GCA_913053845.1 uncultured bacterium
AATATGATAGAGCAACAACGACTTGTTGTGCTTCTTGAGAATGTGCTCAGCCATTGTAACTATTTAGCCAGCTGAAGGGACAGCTTGTTTCAAGGTGTTCTCAATCAACAAGCAGAAGTTCTCCCCTCGGCGTCGACAGGTTTCCATCACACTGAGCAGAATCGCATGCTTGCGCGCCCCTGCCCATGAGCGATGACCGCCCGAGATCTTACGCTTGACCACATAGGGCCGCAGCGCCCGCTCCGTCCCGTTGTTGGTCGCCTCCACCCCCACCTGGCGCACCCAGCGGTACAGCTCTTGGCCGTGCTTGACCAAGCGCTTGGCAATTCGCTGACAGTCGGGATCGCCCCACTCTACAGCCGCCAACTGTTCCAACTCCCATTCTCCAAAAGCAGCCAAACGCTCCCGTCTCCCTAGGGGCGGAGATCGCCCCAACTTGCTTTCAATCCAGCGGTAACTTGCCTTCAACTCCTGGTGCAGGGCTTGGCCTTCCTCGCTGGTCAGTTTCGCCGTCTCCCTCAACAGATGAGCCCAACACCGTTGCTTCCTCACCTCCAACGGGTTGTACGCCGAGTAAAAGTCGCAGATCACCGTCCCGCTAAAGTCGGACCCCAACAACTCCTCTGCCACCTCATGCGAGCGTCGCCGGTCCGCATGGTAGATAACTTCCTCAGCCGTGGCCATTCCCCACATCCAATGGTTGACTCCGTTGACCCGCAAGCCCGTCTCATCCAGGCCTACACCCACCCGACCGCGCGCCTGCTCCAAGATCTCTTCATAATGGGAGCTCAACCGCCCAGCCACCTGGCTGCACACCCGCTCAATCGTCCCACTGCTTACCCTCAGCCCCGCATCGGCCAAGTACTGCTGCACCCGATTGACCGGCAAGCGTAGCTCTTCGCGCAGGTAGACGATCGCCGCCATCGTCCGCAGGGAGAGGTGATAGCCAGCGAGCACATCTTGCGGCTTGCGCTCCACCAATTTGTGACACTGGGAACAATGGTAGCGCGCAATCCGGTAGCGAATCACCTGTACCCGCGGCGGGAGCAGGTCTTCCACATAGCGCTGGCGCAGCTCGGTCGGCGGGCCTAACTTGGTGCCACAGTCCGGACAGGTGCTCAACTTGAGCTCCCGCTCTTCGTCCACCTCTGAGGGAATAGGACGGGTGCTCCCCTGATGACCTTGCTTGCGTCCCGGCCGCTGGGCCTCTTCCTGGCGATGACGAAGCTTCACGAAGGAGGGCAGCCGCTCTTTGCCGCCCTTTAGCTTAGCTACTACCGCCCCTAAGGCGGTCAACTCCTGCTGAAGCCTGGCGTTCTCCGCCTCAAGCTTAGCCAGTCGGGCACGCAGCTCGCGGTTCTCTTCAAGCAGTTCGTTGTAGGTTAGCCGGGCCATGATCATCCAAGCTCCTCTTGACATAACTCCCCAGCACAGTGTAGTCCCTGAGCACCCTCCAATTCAAGTGGCTAAACAGTTACCAGCCATTTACCCATGTTACCAAACCACGTCACCCCGAAGCACAGCTTCGAGGAATCCTTTCGATTGAATGCATGCAGAACCAGCACTGTATTGGTCTTGAGATACCGCTGGATTTCGCGTTCGTTCTTGGTGGAATCCATTGCTCTCAGAAGATTCGCGGCATTAACGCTAGAATTAGACATATTGCAATTAGCCCTTAGAACCATAAGTCTCCATCCCAATCACCGTAAAACCATACGCCCTTTCGAATGGATAATCAAGTTGCTCTGATCCATCTCGTCATCCATGATTAGATTCCATAACGAGCATAACCACACTATACACCAACAGAACACTATGAACAAACCGAGACTACTCGACCAGGTCCGCAACCTGATCCGTCTCAAACACTATAGCATCCGCACCGAGCAGGCTTACGTTCGTTGGATCAAAGCCTACATCTTCTTCCATCACGAACGCCATCCCTTCCAGATGAGCGCGTAGGAAGTGAGCCAATATCTTTAGGAGATGATGCACAGCCATTGACGGTTTAAGCTCTCTACTTGTACCCTTTTCCCCTTCCTAAATGATCCCCAACTGCATCATCCCATAGAGGATCAAGGTCGCAAAGAGCAGCTGCACCGCCGCGATGGGGATGCCTATCTTCAGCCAGCGCCCAAAGCTGATCGGCGTGCCCGCATGATCGGAGAGCGAGATCACATAGACGTTGGCCGAGGCGCCAATCGGCGTGGCATTGCCCCCGATGGCCACCCCCACGGCCAGACCCCACCAGAGCGGCAGCACATCCACGCCCAGCGAGGCCAGCCCCCCAATCACGGGAATGAAGGCGATCGTAAAGGGGATATTGTCCACGATGGCCGAAAGCATGGCCCCACCCCAGACGATGGCGATCAAAGCCAGCAGCGGATAGTTTAACGCCACCTGCCCGATCGCCTTCGCGACCATGGTCAGCACCCCAGCGGCCTCCAGCCCACCGACGATCACGAAGAGCCCGGCGAAGAAGAGCAAGACGTCCCATTTGGTGCGATTGAGGATCTCCAGCACGTTGGGGCGAATCCAGATCAGCCCCAACGATGCCCCGGCCAGGGCCACCGTCGCGGGCTTGAAGTTCAGTTGGCTATGCAGGGTGAAGCTGATCAGCACCAAACCGAAGACGAGCAAGATCTTGCGCATAGTGACCGGATCACGCAACGCTCCTGGGGCATCCAGCTCCATCAGGCCGCTCAGGTCCGGGCGCTCCCGGGCGATCTGGTGGCGAAAGGAGAAGCGGTAGGTCAGCGTGGTCACCAGGCCGGCTAGAATGGCCAGTGGAGTCAAGAAGATGATGAAATCTATGAAGTTGAGGCCGGCAGCCGAGCCGATCATGATGTTGGGCGGGTCACCGATGAGAGTGGCCATCCCTCCCACCCCGGCCATCATCACCTCGGATAGCAGCAGGGGAATGGGATCGATCCGCAGCACCGAGGCGATCGAAACGGTGATGCTGGAGACGAAGATGATGGTGGTGACGTTGTCCAGCAGACCGGAGGCGATAAAGGAGAACCAGCCCAGCGCCAGCATCAGCAGCCAGTAGCTCCCCCGGGTGAGCTGTGCCAAGCGGATGGCCACATACTCGAAGAAGCCGGTCTCCTCGAGTATGCCCACCAGGAGCATCATCCCGAAGAGCAGGCCGATGGTGTTGAAATCAATGGCTGCCAGGGCCGAGGGCAGTCCGGGGATTTCACCCGGAAAATCCTGATAGAATCCCAGTGCTTGCCCGGCGAGCACCATCGCCGCCGCGCCGGCCATGGAGATGATCGTGCGGTGGATCTTGTCCGCGAAGAGAAAAGCGTAGGTAATGAGGAGAATGGCCAGCGAGACGCTAACCGGATTGATCACAATCGCTGGTTGAGAAAGGCCTCGACTCGGTCCAGCAACTCGCGGCTGTTCTCATGGGTCAGGCGGACCCGCGCCTCAGGGTAGCTGAGCCAGAGGTACGCGTCATGCTCCGCGGAGAGCTGAATGGCTTTCTGTTCGGTGCAACCGAGATAGAAGAGGACCTCTTTATGCACCCCGCCTCGCCCGCTGCCCGGGGGCAGATCATAGGAAAGGCGCTCTGTAAAATTCTCGATCAACTCAACTTGCCCTATGCCGGTCTCTTCCTCGAGCTCGCGCAGCGCGGCGCTCCGCTCCGACTCGCCCGCTTCGATATGCCCCTTGGGAAAGAGCCAGTGGCCGCCGCTGGTATGATGCAATAGCAGATAGTGACGCTGGCCCGCGGCCTCCTGGCGTAGGACGATGATCCCGGCTACGCGCTCCAGCTCAGCGCTCATAGCTCAGCCCAGGTCCAGTTCGCGGCCATCTTTGTCCAGAGCCTTGAAGTTGAGCCCCAAGCTCTCCAGCTCCTTGACCAACACCCGGAAGGACTCCGGAATGCCGGGCTCCGGGTAGGGCTCGCCCTTGAGAATGGCCTTGTAGAGCTTGACCCGGCCGTGGGTGTCGTCGCTCTTCAAGGTCAGCATCTCCTGCAAGGTGGAGGCGGCCCCGTATGCTTCCAAGGCCCAGATCTCCATCTCGCCCAGCCGCTGACCGCCGAACTGCGCCTTGCCGCCCAGCGGCTGCTGGGTGATCAGCGAGTAGGGGCCGGTAGAGCGGGCGTGGATCTTCTCATCGGCGATATGCTCCAGCTTGAGCAGATACATGTTGCCCACGGTCACCGTATGCTCGAAAAGCCGGCCGGTGCGCCCGTCGCGCAAGCTCACCTTGCCGTCCGGCTGGTGCTCTGGGTCCTCGTCGCCGTCACCGGCATCCAGCCCTTTCTCCAGGCGCGCCTGGTGCAGCTCGCTCATGATCTGCTCCTCCGCGCTGCCGTCGAAGACCGGGGTGGCCACCAGCTCAGCGCGCAACTGGGCCAGCCAGCCCAGGTGGGACTCGAAGACCTGTCCCAGGTTCATGCGCGAGGGCACGCTCAAAGGGTTGAGCAACAGGTCCACCGGCGTGCCATCGGGCAGGAAAGGCATATCTTCCTCCGGCAAAATCCGGGCGATTACCCCCTTGTTGCCGTGACGGCCGGCCAGCTTGTCGCCGACGGAGATCTTCTTGCGCTGGGCCACGAAGACCTTGACCAGCTCGTTGACCCCGGCCTCCAGCTCATCGCCCTGCTGACGGGAGAATTTCTTGACGGCGATGACCTTGCCGCCCTCGGTGGTCGGCGGCAGCGTCTTGGAGGTGTTCTTGGCGTTGCGGGTGCGCTCACCGAAGATCGAGCGGAAGATCCGTTCCTCCGGTGTCGGCTCGCTCTCGCCGCGCGGGGTGATCTTGCCTACCAGTATGTCACCGGTGTGCACCTCGGTGCCCACCCGCACTACGCCGGAGTCGTCGAGGTTGCGCAGCTCCTCTTTGGAGATGTCCGGGATATCTTGGGTGATCTCCTCCGGGCCCAGCTTGGTCTCCTCGGCACGAACTTCATACTCCTGAATGTGAATCGAATCCAGCAGGTCCTGCTTGACCAGCCGCTCGCTGATCACCATGGCGTCCTCATAGTTATAGCCCTCGAAGGGCAAGAAGGCTACCAGCACATTGATGCCCAGTGCCAGCTCGCCTTGGTCCATGCAGGAGCTGTCGGCCAGCACGTCGCCGGGGCGCACCTTTTGGCCCTTGTTCACGATGGGCCGTTGATGGACCAGTGTGTCCTGGTTGGAGCGGTTGAAGACGATCAGCGGATAGACATGCTCCCGTTTGCCCTTGGTGGGCAGCACGCGGATCTCCCGACCGTCCACATAGCTTACCGTGCCCTCCTCCTGGGCCAGGATCAGCCGGCCGGAATCTCGGGCGGCCAGCCGCTCCATGCCGGTGCCCACCAGCGGAGCCTGGGGCTTGAGCAAGGGGACAGCTTGGCGTTGCATGTTGGCCCCCATCAGCGCCCGGTTGGAGTCGTCATGCTCCAAGAAGGGAATCAGCGCTGCCGAGACGCCTACCAGCGCCGTGGGGGAGACCTCCATGAACTGCACCTCCTCGGGAGGCACGGGGCGCAGCTCCTCCTGGCCGGTGCGAATCTGCACCTGAGCTACGCTGATCCGGCCCTGCTCGTCCAGCGGCGTGGTCGCCGGAGCGATGCGGTACTTCTGCTCCTCATCGGCCATCAGCCATTTGATCTCCCCGGTGGCCTGGCCCTGCTCGACCCGCTGATAGGGCGCTTCCAGAAAGCCATAGTCGTTGATGCGCGCATAGGTAGCCATCGAGGTGATCAGGCCGATATTCTGTCCTTCGGGGGTTTCGATGGGGCAGATGCGATCATAGTGGGAAGGGTGAACGTCGCGGACCTCCAGCTTGGAGCGTCGGCGGCTCATGCCGCCGCCCAGGGCGCTCAGGCGTCGTTTATGGGTCAATTCGGTCAAGGGATTGATCTGTTCCAGGTACTGGCTGAGCTGTCCGGTGTAAAAGAGCCGGTTCATCGCCCCTTGCAGCAAACGGGAGGTGATCAGGTTGCGCAGGGGTTGTTCCTCTTCGGGTGAGTATTTGTTCAAGCGGTCGGCGGTGATCTTGGCCACGCGCACCAACCCCTTGCGCAGCTCATTGTAGGCCGTCTCTCCGGGGGTGGCGATGCGCTTATTGGCCAGATGATCCTTATCGTCGAGCAGCTCCGGATGGTCTACCACCTGAAGCAGCCGGTCGAGGGCGATGAAGAGCTCGTCGGCGTGCAGGGTGGTCTCCGCCTCGTCGTAGCTGAGCCCCAGTTTCTTGTTGACCTTGAAGCGTCCCACCCGCGAGAGATTATAGGCCTCCGGCTTGAAATAGAGCCGCTGCAAATAGTCGGACATGATGGTGGCCGAGACGTGATCGGTGGCCTTGAGCTTGCGGTAGATGAGCTGCAAGGCCTCCTCGGGGCTGTGCGTCTTATCCTCTTCCAGGCTCTTTTGCACGTAATGATCGAGCAGATGGAGCCGTTTCGTCTTGGCTTTGACTATCTCCGGGATGGCCTCTGGCACCAGCTGGTCGCCCTTCTTGAGGATGGTCTTGCCGTTGGTCACCGCTTCGGTGAGCTGATAGCCGATGAAGCGATCCAGTCTGTCGGGCGTAATGGGGTTGAGCACAAAGCTGTAGCGCTTGATGATCTCCTCCGTGCTCAGCCCTAGGGCACGCAGCAAGACGGTCGCCGGCAGCTTGCCCTTGCGATCTATCACTGCCAAGAGCTTCTCGCGACGGGTATCGAGCCGCAGCTCCAGCCAGGCCCCATACTCAGGGCGGATTTGCGCCAGATATTCGTTGCCTTTGGGGTCGCCGACCGGGTAGGGGTCCTCTTTGGTAAAGTAGATGCCGGGCGAGCGCACCAGATGATTGACCATGGCGTTCTCGGAGCCATTGATGATGAAGGTGCTTCGCTCGGTCATCAAGGGGATATCAGCCAGATAGAGCTCATCCTCTTTGATGAGTTTATCTTGTTGCATCAGCCGGGATGTCACGCGCAGCGGAGCAGAGTAGGTCAGGTTCTTGTCCCGGCAGTCCTGCTCGCTATAGTGTACCGAGCCCAGGTGAACATTGCTGAAGTAGAGTAAAAAGGCTTCTCGACCGGAGCTCTGAATAGGAGAGATCTCGGTAAACAGTTTCTTGAGGCCTTCTTCAAGAAACCATTGGTAGGACCGGCGCTGGTCTGCCAGCAGATAAGGCAGCTCCATCACCGGCTTGACTCGCCCGTAAGAGCGTCGCTCTCTCACCTGTCCCTCCTCAATACAATAACGTCAGCACCTAACGGCACCCAGGGTCTGTTAAGCCGTTACGCGCCAACTCGTTAACTTATCAACTTGCCGACTGCCGTTAGCCAAACCGTCGCTAGGCCAGCTCGACCTCGCCGCCGGCCTCTTCCAAACGAGCTTTGATCTTACCCGCTTCCTCCTCGTCGAGACCTTCCTTGATGGTGGCCGGCAGCTTGTCCACCAGCTCCTTGCAATCTTTGAGGCCCTTGCCGGTGATCTCCTTGACCGCCTTGATGATCTGGATCTTCTGTTGGCCGGCGTTCTTCAGCAGCACCTTGAAGCTGGTCTTCTCCTCGGTGGCCGTACCTCCGCCGTTGCCGGCGGCCCCTGCCCCCGGCATCATCATCGGCATGGCTGCTTGGGCGCTCACGTCATACTTCTCCTCCAAGGACTTGACCAGCGCGTGCAGGTCCTTGACCGTCATCTCGTCAACGGCTGCTAGAATATCTTCTTGGGTCATGACGCCGTTTCAGCTCCTTTTTCGGTTTCGGTTTCTGGTTCTGGTTTGATTTCCGGTTCGGCTGCAGCTTCGACTGCTCTCTCTTGTGTCTCTGCCGGTGCTTGCTCCGCCGGTTCGGCTGCTTCGGCCTTGGTCCGCTCGATCTCGGAGAGCACCACTACCAACTGGCGCAGCAGGGCGCTTAGCACCACGGTCAACTGGCGCATCGGTCCTTGCAGAGTGGCCACCAATTGGGTCAGCAGCACCTCGCGCGAGGGTAAGTTGGCCAGCTCCAGAGCGCCCTGCTCATCGAGCAGTTGCCCCTCGGAGATGCCCCCACGTACTTTATAGTTGGCGAACTTCTTGGCCAATTTGCTGGTCAGCTTGAAGGCCAGCACCGGGTCATCATCGTCGAAGCAGATGCCGGTCTCCCCTTGTAACAGGGGGGCGATCTCCAGGCCAGCTCCCTGGGCGGCCCGCAGCGCCAGCCGATTCTTGATCACCCGATATTCCAGCCCTTGCTTGGCCAGCTCCGCGCGCAACTCCACCATCTCATTGGCGTTGAGGCCATGAAAGCCGGTGAAGATC
This sequence comes from uncultured bacterium, assembly GCA_913053845.1. GTDB lineage: Bacteria > Bipolaricaulota > Bipolaricaulia > RBG-16-55-9 > DRJF01 > DRJF01. The sequence goes on from CAJXGD010000048.1 coordinate 8,239, forward strand.
AACGCTTGGGCTTGACCTAAGCGCTGCTGCAGCTCGGTGACTGTGGCCACCTTTCGTTCTGTAGGCATCTGGCAGACCTCCCTCAACTTGCTTGCCCGCTGCTATCTCGCTATAGCTGGTGCTCGCCGCCCAACTGCACCACCTGGTCGGGATCGACTTTGATGCCGGGTCCCATCGTGGCCGAGATGCTGACGCTGCGTAGATAACGCCCTTTGATATCCGCCGGGCGGGCGGCGAGTATCGCCGCGGTCAGCGCCAAAAAGTTCTCTTTGAGCGCCTCAGCTTCGAAGGAACAGCGCCCGAAGGCCGCATGGATGATGCCCTGCTCATCGAGGCGGAACTCGATGCGGCCACCCTTGAGCTCCTTGACCGCCCGCTCGACCTCCATGGTGACCGTGCCCGTCTTGGGAGAGGGCATCAGTCCCCGGGGTCCCAGGATGCGCCCCAGCTTGCTCACCTGACTCATCATCTCGGGCGTGGCCACCGCCTGATCGAACTCCAGCCAGCCCTCCTGAATTTTTTTGATCAGCTCTGCGCCCCCGGTGTAGTCCGCCCCGGCCGCCTCGGCCTCGGAGAGCTTCTCCCCCTTGGCGAAGACCAGTACGCGGGTCGTCTTGCCGCTGCCCCGCGGCAGGATGACCGTAGAGCGGATGCGGTGCTCGTTGCGCTTGGGGTTCACACCCAGGCGGAAGGCCGCCTCGGCCGCCTCGGGAAAGTGGGCGGTGGCCGTCTCTTTCAATAGCTCGATCGCCTCGTCTACAGTATAGAAGCGGCTTCTATCTACTTTCTCTCTCACTTGGAGCAATCTTTTGTTGTTCATAAATATCAGGGGGTCTCCACGATCTCGATGCCCATGTTGCGCGCGGTGCCTGCAATGATCTTCATCGCCGGCTCCAACCGGTAAGTATTGAGGTCGGGCAGCTTCAGCTCGGCGATGCGCCGCAGTTGCTCACGGCTGATCCGGCCGGCCTTGACCTTGGAGTTGGCCACGGCGGCTCCCTTGCTGATGCCCGCGGCCCGCTTGAGCAGCTCCGCTGCCGGCGGTTTCTTAAGCACAAAGTCAAAGCTCTTGTTGAAATAGACGGAAATCTGCACCGGGATCAAGAGGCCCTTCTCCTCGTTCGCGGTCGCGGCATTGAAGCGCTTGCAGAACTCCATGATATTTACTTTGCGCTCGCCCAACGCCGGGCCCACCGGGGGTGCCGGGGTGGCCCCGCCGGCGGGAATCTGCAACTTGACCACCGCCTCGACCCGTTTGCCTACTGCTGCCATCGTTCTCGCTCCTTTATAGTTTCTCGATGCCCTCGAAGCCCAACTTGACCGGCGTCTCGCGGCCGAAGATCTTGACCAAAATGGTGACCTCTTCGTTCTCCTTGTCGATCTCGGAGATCTCGCCGGTGAAGTCGGCGAACGGTCCCTCCACGATCTCGACCACCTCGCCCACCGCGAAGTCCACCTCGATCTTGACCCGCTCGGCGGTGGGGATGGCCAGCAGGCCGGCCTTGCGCTTGATCACCTTCATCTCCTCGTCGGAGATGGGTAAGGGCACCAGCTCATCGCCTTTCTTCGTGCCCACAAAACGGGCTTTCAAGCCCTCGGTCAGCGCCAGCATCTCCTTGCTCATCTCCAGGCGACCGAAGACGTAGCCGGGGAAGAGCCGGCGCTTCTCGATGCGCTGGACGGTGACGCCCCGCTTGTCCTTGTACTCCTTGACCTTGACCATCCCGGAGGCCCTGGAGTAGATCCGATCTTCCTTTTTGAGCAGGTCACCCTTCTTGAGCTTCAGGCCCTCTTTGAGCCTGACCAGATAGCGCTCCGGGATCTCCTCGGTGATCAAGCTGCCATCGGCCCGCTCAAAGCTGACCACTTTGATCCGGTCGCGCTGCACCACCCGGCCTTTGACCTTGGTGGTATACTTGGGATCGCGATCGCTGGTCAGCGGTACGCCGGCCGGGACCTTCTCGCCGGTGCGAATGTCCCGCCGGATGCGCTTCTCCACCTCTTGGCCGCTCTCCTTGTCCAGCTCTTTCAGCGGCACATGATAGACCTCTTCGTTGCGGTTGGTCAGCTCGATGATCACCCGGCGGAAGGTCTTGACCGAGCGCACAGTGAGATCCTGGTCCACCAGGCTGCGCGGCTTGACCGCCAGCAGCTCCCCGCGGCCGATGCGCTGATTGGACTCGATCTCCAGCTCATAGTCATAGGGAATGCGATACTCGCCGGCCCGCCCCCGGCGGCTCTTCGAGGTGATAACCTCCTCTACCGGCGCCAGGAAGTGGGCCGCTTCTCCATTGAGCTGGAATAACTCGCAGCGTTCCTCCAGTCCCAGTTCCACCAAGCGTTGCTCCAACTCCTCTTTGATCTTGAGCTCGGAGCCGGCATAGGTCTGGATCGCGTACCATTTCTTCATTGGATCTGCTTAGAGCTTCACATGCCCCGTGACATAGGTGATGATCTTCACAAAGCTAAAGTCATAGACCAGCACCACCACGGTCAGGGCGATGACCATCATGATCACCAGCGTGGTGAGGGCGATGGTCTCGCCTCGGCTGGGCCAGCTAACCTTGTCAAACTCCAGGTGCACCTCCCGAAGAAAGCGCTTTAGGCGCGCAAACATATCGCTCATAGCCATTCCTTTTAGTTAAATATTACTTGACTACCTGTTGTTAGGCCTATTTGCTGAGAACCCATGGCAGGCCCGGGAGGATTCGAACCCCCAACCTGCCGATTTGGAGTCGGCTGCTCTGCCAATTGAGCCACGGGCCTATACTTCCTTGTGCTGAGTGTGCTTGCGGCACCATTTGCAGTATTTCTGCAACTGCAGCTTGCCACTCATATTCTTGGGGTTCTTGGTAGTATGATAGTTGCGTCGCCGGCATTCGGAGCAGGCGAGCGTGACATGTTCTTGCATGATATCTCAGCCCTTTACTGCAGGACCTTGGTCACCACGCCGGCCCCTACGGTGTGGCCGCCCTCGCGGATGGCGAAGCGCACACCCTCTTCCAGCGCTACCGGCTTGATCAGCTCGGCGGTCCCTTGGATATTGTCGCCGGGCATCACCATCTCCACCCCTTCGGGCAGGTCCACTATGCCGGTCACGTCGGTGGTGCGCAGGTAGAACTGCGGCTTATAACCGGTGAAGAAGGGTGTATGCCGCCCGCCTTCATCCTTGCTGAGCACATAGATCTGCGCCTCAAACTTGGTGTGCGGCGTGATCGAACCCGGTGCGGCCAACACCATGCCCCGCTCGACCGCTTCGCGCTCGATGCCCCGCAGCAGGATGCCCACATTGTCCCCGGCTATGACCTTATCCAGCGTCTTGTTGAACATCTCCAGGCTGGTAGCCACCGTCTTTTGGATACCCGGTCGGATGCCTACGATCTCCACCTCAGCCCCGGGGGTGATCTGACCGCGCTCCACCCGCCCGGTGACCACCGTGCCTCGCCCCTTGATGCTGAAAACATCCTCGATGGGCATCAGGAAGGGCTTATCCACCTCGCGCTTGGGCTCGGGGATGTAATCGTCCAGGGTGTCCAGCAGCTCCAAGATGGGCTTGATAGCCTCTTCGTCGCCGGGGTTCTGATAGGCGCCCAGCGCCGAGCCACGGATCACCGGGATATCGTCGCCGGGGAAGTCATACTTGCTCAGCAGCTCGCGCACTTCCATCTCAACCAGATCGACCAGCTCAGGGTCATCTACCAGGTCGACTTTATTCAGAAAGACGACGATGCAGGGCACATTCACCTGGCGGGCCAGCAGCACGTGCTCGCGGGTCTGCGGCATCGGGCCGTCGGCGGCGGAGACGACCAGGATCGCCCCGTCCATCTGGGCCGCGCCGGTGATCATGTTCTTGACGTAGTCGGCGTGGCCAGGGCAGTCTATATGCGCGTAATGGCGCTTAGTCGTCTCGTACTCCACGTGCGCAATGGCGATGGTCAACACCTTGGTGGGATCGCGACGCCCCTGCTTGGCGCTGGGCTTGGAGACGTCATCGTAACTGCACTCTTTGGCCAGGCCCTTGTTGGCCAGCACGCGGGTCATCGCCGCGGTCAGCGTCGTCTTACCATGGTCGATGTGACCGATGGTGCCAACGTTGATGTGGGGTTTAGTCCTCTCAAATTTGGCTTTCGCCATCTCCTTCTGACCTCCTATAGAATTATCCTGGCCGGCAGCTTACGCTGCTCTTCTGCCGCTCCACCGCCCCAGGAATGTTTGACTTTGGGAGCCCGCGACCGGAATCGAACCGGTGACCTTTACCTTACCAAGGTAACGCTCTACCGACTGAGCTACACGGGCGGATTTCCCATTATAACGGACGGATGGTCATAAAGCAAAAGGGTGCAGGGGGAGGGATTTGAACCCCCGAAGGCACCAGCCAGCAGATTTACAGTCTGCCCCCGTTGACCGCTTGGGTACCCCTGCCTGCCGCGCGTCATTGACCTATTTTAACCGGGGCAGCCTGCTCTCGCAACTCTCGTACTGGAGCCGACGGAGGGATTCGAACCCCCGACCCACGGTTTACAAAACCGTTGCTCTACCAACTGAGCTACGTCGGCCCGCTTCGGGCTAATCTTACCAGATAGAACAGGTACTGACCAGAGGCAAGACCGCTAGCTGCGACGCAGGATGCAGAGCAGCGTGCCCCGCTTGACCTCTGCGCCGACCTTGACCTTGATCGCCTCGATGAGGCAGTCGCAGGGCGCCCGCAGCTCGTTCTCCATCTTCATCGCCTCGATGATCACCAGCCCTTGCCCCTGGCGCACCAGTTGGCCGGGCTGGCCCGCGACTTTGACCACCAGGCCCGGCAGGTGGGCCCGCAGCTCCAACCGGTCGGAGCGGGCCAGGGAGCGCCCCTTGAGGTGCCGGCGCAGCGCATGCACCGCCGAGCGCTCGACCTTGACTGGATGATAAACCTGTCCTTCCCGCTGCAGCCGATAGCCGCTGCCCCGGCCGGCACAGCCTAAACCGATTGAGCGCCTCCCCCAGATCAGCGTGTAGAGCGCCCGTCCCGCCAGCGGGCGCAGCTCCACCACCATCCGTTGGCCCTCCACCTCCGCCCAGAGCCGCCCGCGCCGGTCGTGCTCCAGCACCACTTCCAAGGCTTGGCCGGCGATCTCAACCGTATAGCGTCTCATCGGGCCAGGAGGCTCCTTTCCAGGCGGACTCCGTCCGCGCCGCGTCAGGGGCGAGCGGAGCGCGCTGCGCCTCACGCAGCAGTGCCGCGGCCACCGCCAACTGTCGCCGACTCAAGGCGTCTAGCTGCCCCGGCGGCCCCAAGCTGGCGACGAAGTCCGTGTCATAGCTGCCGTCCAGAAAACCAGCTGCGCGCAGGGCCCGTCGGTGAAACTCTGCCGTGGTCGCCACCCCCAGCAGCGTGAACTCTTTGAGCGCCCGCTCCATTCGGGCGATGGCCCCCGGCCGATCTTCGGCCCAGACGATCAGTTTGAGCAGCAGCGGATCGTAATAGCGTGTGACCCGGTCGCCCCGGTCCACCCCGGAGTCCACCCGCACGCCTGGACCGCTGGGCAGGATCAGCTCCTCGATTTGTCCCAGAGAGGGGGCAAAATCCTGCTGAGCGTCTTCGGCGTAGATGCGGCACTCCAGCGCCGCGCCGCGCGGGCGAAGCTGCTGCTGCGTCAGAGACAGTTTCTCTCCGGAGGCAAGGCGCAGTTGCTGCTGAACCAGGTCTATCCCGGTGACCAGCTCGCTGACCGGGTGCTCGACCTGAATCCGGGTGTTCATCTCCAGAAAATAATAGCGCTCTTCGGTGATGTCATAGAGAAACTCCACTGTGCCGGCGCTGCGGTAGCCGCAAGCGCGGGTGATCTCCAGTGCCGCGCGGCCCAGCTCCGCCCGCTTCTCCGAGCCCAGCCGCGGCGCGGGGGACTCTTCGATCAGCTTCTGGTGACGGCGCTGGACCGAGCAGTCGCGCTCGTAGCAGTGCAGGACTTGACCTGCCCCATCGGCCAACACCTGGACTTCGATATGTTTGGCCCGGGGGATGAACTTTTCTAAATATAGAGAGCGGTCGGCAAACCCCTGGGCCACCTCGGCGGCGGCGCGCTCATAGGCGTTCTCAAGTTCGTCGGGCCGGCTCACCAGGCGCAGGCCCTTGCCCCCGCCGCCGGCGGCGGCCTTGAGCAGGACCGGGTAGCCTAGTCGCTCTGCCTGCCGCCGCGCCTGGGCCAGATCCGGGAGCGGCGCGAAGGAGCCGGGCACGGTGGGCACCTGGTGTTCACGGGCCAGTCGGCGCGCGGCCACCTTGTCGCCCATCAGCCTGATCGCGTTGGGGCTCGGCCCCACGAAGGCCAGGCCGGCGGCCTCGACCTGCGCGGCGAACTCGGCGTTCTCCGCCAACAAACCGTAACCCGGATGCAGACCATCACAACCGGCCCGCCGGGCGATGGCGATCAGGCGGCGCGCCCGCAGGTAGCTCTGCGCGACGGGTGGCGGCCCCAGCCGGTAGGCCCCATCGGCCAGACGCGCCGGCAGGCCGTCCCGGTCGGCGTCAGAATAAACGGCTATCGCTTCGCTGCCCAACTCGTGACAGGCCCGAATCACCCGCAGGGCGATCTCGCCTCGATTGGCCACCAGGACCCGTTTGAGCATGATGGCGAAGTCTAGCAGGCCGGCTGAGCGGAGGCAATGCTGCGGGCACTCCCGGCTTGCCCGCAGCCGCAAAAACCGTCATGCTAGAACCATGCGTTGGGATAGCTTGCTGCGCTTGATTGGAGTGCGCCGGTCGGCCTCAGCACCGCGTGCGCGGCGCTCTGGGGGCCTCTTCGGTCCGGAGCAAGCGCTCTCCGGCTGGTTGAAAGATCAGCCCTTGCCCCACCGCGACTCTGCGGCCTCGGCCACCGGACTGAGGCGCTGGTTGACCGCGGTGAGCAACAGTCTGTGGGAGCTGAGCGGTGAGCTAGAGCGTTTTTCCACCGAGATAGACCTAGAAAAACTGGCGCGCTTGCCCCAAGAGTCATTGCGCCAGGAGCTGGACGGCCTACAGGACCGTGCCGCCGAGCTGCGCCGGCAAGTGCTGGAATTCTATGAGGGTATACTCGGTGCCGACGCAGCGTTGCCCGCTTCCATCTCGCTGGACCGCTTGCTGGCGCTGGAGCAAGGGATCGGTCAGCGGCTGCGGGCGCTGGCCGCGTCGCTGGGCACCTTCGAGGCCGACTGGTCCAGTTGGCAGCGGGAGGCCGGCGAGGCGCTGGCGCGGAGCGCCCCGCCTCAACCGGCCAACTGGCAACTGCTAGGCTGGCTAGGCAGCACCGGACGGGTGGCGCTGATCTTGACCCTGAGCGCGCCATTGCTGCTGCTACCCCGTCTGGGACCCTGGCTCTATGGTACGCTAGCCTTCGTGGCCTCGATCTATCTCCTGGCCCTGCGGGAGGCCCGCTGGGCCGCCTGTCCCATCTGCGATGAGCTGAACGGTCCCTTTTTGTCCGAAGGCAAAGTTAAAATCTGCGTCCACTGTCGTCAACCGCTGCTGCTGCGGGATGAGCGGCTATATAGCCTCAAGGGGCTGGAGGAGGACGAGAGCTTAGGAAACTTAAGCTCTGATGACGGCTATTATAGACCTAGTTGAGCGGCGATCCCCTGCATGGCCTCCAGCACCGTCTCGATATGCACCGCGAGCGGAACACCCAGCTCTTGGGCCCCACGCTCGATATCCTCACGCTGCACCCCACGGGCGAAGCCCTTGTCTTTCCACTTCTTCTTGATGGCCTTTAGGTCCACATCGGCCAGTTTTTTTGAGGGCCGCACCAGGGCCACGGCGACGATCAGGCCGGTGAGCTCGTCGCAAGCATAGAGCGCTTGGGCCAGCCGGCTCTGACGGGGAACATCGGTGTAATCGGCATGGGCCAGGATCGCCTGACAAATATCCTCCGGCCAGCCGCGCTCGCGCAGGATGACCACCCCGCTCGTGGGATGTTCTTGAGTGGGATGATGGGCCTGGTTGGGGTATTTTTCATAGTCAAAATCGTGGATCAGGCCGACGACCCCCCAAGTCTCTTCGTCCTCGCCGAACTTGCGGGCGTAGGCGCGCAAGGCCGCCTCTACGGCCAGCATGTGCTTGATCAGGTTCTGATTCTGGGTGTACTCTTGGACCAATGCCAAGGCTGCGGCTCGATTCATGAACTCACCTCTCGTTAGGCTGGCTAAGATTTTAGACCGGCGGCCGGCCGCTTGGCAAGATGGGAGAGCTAGCATCTATAATAACTCAGGAGGCTTGATCCATGGCTTGGACGCTTGAAGTACCGGAGCTAGAGCTGAGCGAGCAGGTGGCGGTCGTCCCGGAGCGCACGGCGCTGTTGATCGCGGACATGCAAAATGACTTCGTTGACCCCCAGGGAACGCTCTTTGTAGCCGCAGCCCGCCAGACCATCGCAGCTTGCCGGCGTTTGCTCAGTTTTGCCCGCGAGCAGGGCATGCTGGTGGTCTATACCCAAGATACTCACCGTCCTGGCAGCCCCGAATGGGCCCTCTGGGGCGAGCATGTGCAGGAGGGCTCCTGGGGCTGGGAGATCATCCCCGAGCTGGCGCCCCAAGAGGGTGATTTGCTCATACGCAAGCCGCGTTACGATGCCTTCTACGCCACGGAGCTAGACCATCAATTGCGGCTACGCGGGGTTGACACACTGATCATCTGCGGCACGGTGGCCAACATCTGTGTGCAATATACGGCCGCAGGCGCGGGCCATCGCTGGTACAAGATCATCCATCCGGTCGACGCCATCTCCGGCTTCAGTGCTGCCGAGAAGGCGGCCGCCTTGGGGCATATTCATCGGCTATTTCAAGCGACTCTGACCAAAGCCGAGAACATAACGGCGATCACGAGTGACGACTGAGCTGACAATATCTTAATTATGGGGCTCCGGCTTGATTGAGGTTGTAAGAGTTGTTCGCGACCTCCAGTTTCCTGCCGAAGTTAGCTGAGGGGAGAGCATCTGATCCAACCAACGCTGGATAGCTTTTTCATTTGCGCCCTGCTGATGCACCCGTTTGCCTCTGGATCGCTCGTCAGTTCGGTTAAGCACCCTAGCCACCACCTTTTCTCTCATCGGGATTTCCAGTCACTATAGGGCTAAGCGGTCGGTAGGTCTGTAGGCCCGCTTACGGATCGGTTTGGCTGCCGCTGTATTCTGTCAGCTAGCTGACAGATCGGCGCCGCTAAACCGACGTACATGCTGGAAATCGTCAAGACCATTCTCCCTCCGAGATACACTTCTAGTGATTGAGCCTGCATGCACTATGCAGTATAATTGCTTTGGTGATTTCAAGGAGCGCTAGAAAAAAGGAAGGGTAAATGATACCCGTGGGATTTAGCGAGTTAGGGAAAGCCTTTCGAATGCATGATCGAGTCGCAGTCAATGCCAATGATGCTTCACACTATTTGCTCTTGTTTTACGCTGTCGAGTGTGGACTCAAATCAGTGTATCTTCGACGGAATAAGTTGATGAAGAAGAATATCATCAATGAAATGCTTCTTAGCAGGGGCCATGATCTTCAAGCATGGGTCAAGGAGCTCAGGCTCTCTGCTCAGCTCGTTGGAGCAACCTCTAGCTTTAGCTTTCATCTAAAGAAAGACGGAAAAGACCAGCCACAGCCAATAAAGCAAGCTCATCAAGCTTGGCGTTACGGGGCCCTCATTGATCGTAAAGATGAAAAAATGCTGATAAACTGGTTATGGAAGATCAGTGACTGGATACAGAAGGAGGGAATAGTATCTTGATTCCAGCTGATATGCGTCTCTACACCTGGGTTGATGTGGAAGAGGTGCTATTGTTGCATTTGCAGAGAAAGGGCAAATGGCCAGAATGGCTTATCTCTGCGCGTGCCTATTGGGATGGCTTAATCCTCAC
>CAJXGD010000049.1 GCA_913053845.1 uncultured bacterium
CTCAAAAGACCTCGCCCAACGGAATCTCTAAACCGGCCAGCAGCGGTGAGCTCAGTGTCTGGTCTTTTTCGTAGCGTCCGGCCCTCTGATAGCCCTTTGGCCCTAGCTTGAGCACCTCGATGGTTTGGGCATCGGGATCTACCAGCCAGTATTCGCTCACGCCGTAGCGGGCGTAGAGGGTGCGCTTGAGAGTGCGGTCGCGCGCGGCGGTGGCCGGGGAGAATATCTCTATCATCAAGTCAGGAGCGCCGTGAATGCCCTGCTCCTGAATGATGTCCAAGTGCTCCTGGGAGATGAAGAGAATGTCCGGCTGGACCACGTCTTCTTGAGAGAGGATCACATCCAACGGGGCATGGCGAACTAAACCCAATTGTGCCTTCTCCACAAAGCGACCTAACAGGGTCTCCAGATTCCACGAGACCGACTGATGAAACCAGTTCGGTGCTGGAACCATCACCAACTCACCTCCCAATAGCTCATAGCGCTTGGTCTCCGATTCGGGCAGGTTCTGATAGTCTTCGTAGCTGAACTTGATGCGCGCCTTGAGTTGAATCATAAGCGATCACCCTTCCCAGTCTAATCACTACTGCCGGTCTGATCAAACATCCGCCGCTGTTCACCGCGAGCAGGCCAGCGGCAGCTCGCGCTCGAGCTGCTGGAGGCTGGCCGAGGTGAATGACGGCAGGCCGCTTAAAGAGAAGATCGCCAGATCGGCATTGGCCGACATGATGTCGTTGGGGTTGTCCTTCGAAGTGTGATTCAGGCCGAGCAGGTGTCCCAACTCATGGGAAGCAACCGTCCCGATGATCATCTCCAGCCGATCGAGGGGGGCAAAGCGCAGCGAAGAGAAGTCGGCGAAGCTGCCCAGGAAAACCTGTGCCGTGCCGTGCTGCGCGCCGATGGGAGCCAAGCCTAAGATGGGCCGGCGGTCTTCCGTGCTGAAGCGAATCGTACTGCGCGCCCGAGGGGGTTCCTTGAAGGTAAAGCGGATATTGACCCCCTGATACTCCCTCTCCATCACATGGCGCATCCCCGGTAGGAAGAGATCACGGACCGCTTCGGAGGTTAAGCCGGTCAACGTATCGAGCAAATCCATATCGGCCTTGTTCAGTTGATAGAAGACATAGTCGCCGCAGGCGTTGAGCGGAGGTCCCACTTGAACAACTCGGCTCAAGACGTTATCCAACTCATCGGGCTCGACCACTTGGCCCTCCGGATCAGCGTGGACCCGGATCACCCGCTCGCCGGCCGAAGCCGTCCAGGGGACTTGAAGCGTCACCTGGGTGCCCGGTTTGAGGCCGGGAGAGACCGCCCGATTGGCCAGTGTCTGCCCTTCTACTTGAAAGCGCACCGTGAAGGGACCAGACGCGCCGGAGCCGTGATTGCGCACGATCGCCGTCAGCGTCTCAGCCTGACCGGCGGTCGCTGGAACGGGTGCTAGGCTTAACTGGGTCACCTGCAGGTCGGCGCCGTCAGGCCGGCGGGTGGAGACGTCAATCAGTTTGGTCTCCATATTGTTCAGCTCGCTCGATTCGCTGATGACGTTGAACGGATCGAGCATCACGCGCAGGACATGCTCGCCCGCCTGAGGCGTCCAACTGGCCTGGACCACCTGGTGCGCTCCCACGGCCAGACCGGAGATGAAGCGGGTGGTGAAGGCCCGTCGCCCATCGAGGAACTGCACCGCAAAGCGCTTTTTGATGTCTCTGGCGCCGCTGTTGGTGATGGTGGCTGTGACCGTGGTCGCTTCGCCCGGCAGAGGGTTCGCGGGGCTCAGCTCCACGCTGAGCAAGGCCAGATCGCCGCTGAACTCCAGCGTCCGGCTTAGTTTATTATTGTTCTCATTAGACTCTACTACACTCTGAGATGAATCGGCCTCTACGCTCAGCGTATGTCGCCCGGCAGTGACTATCCATAGCGTCTGAACAGTGGTCTGCGCCCCGGCGGCCAGTCCGTTGACCTGAGGCGCGCCGGCGATTTTTTTGTCCACCCGAAAGAGCACATAGAAATAGCCAGCAGCGGCGTTGCCCTGATTGGCTATCGTCGCCTGGAGGGTGACCGGCTGACCAAGCTGAGCGCTCGCTGGTCTGACCGAAATCCCGGTGACGACCAGATCGGGCAGCGCCTGTGGCAACGCTGAGCGGGCGGGTAAGGCCAATCCCAAAGCTACAAAGGCTGCCAGCAGGAGCAGCCAAGACGCGGTATGTCTTATCCTGGCGATTCGTCCCTTGATCATCATGGGTTCTTGGGCCTCCTGCCGAATTAACCGGCGATCACGTCTGTTCCTACGCCGTCGTGCAGGACTGCGGGGACAACGACCGAGCCGTCGGGCCGCTGGTTGTTCTCCAAAATGGCGGCGAAGAGCCGCGAGGTTGCCAGGCCCGAGCCGTTGAGCGTGTGGACGAACTCCGGTTTGGCCCCCGGCGCCGGGCGATAGCGGATCTCGCCGCGCCGTCCCTGGAAGGCCTCGCAGTTGCTGCAAGATGAGACCTCGTAATAGCGACCCTGTGAGGGCAGCCAGACCTCCAGATCGTAGGTTTTGCTGGCCTGAAAGCCGAGATCGCCGGTGGGGAGCAGCACCACTCGATAGTGTAGTTGCAACGCTTGCAAGATGTCTTCAGCATCCTGAACTAAGTTCTCTAATTCTTGATAAGAATCCTTCGGATGGACGAATTTGAAGAGCTCCACCTTGTTGAACTGGTGCATGCGGATCAGGCCCCGCTCCTCCCCGCCAGCCGCCCCGGCCTCGCGGCGGAAGCAAGCGGTATAGGCGACGTAATTGATCGGCAGCTCCTCAGCCTCCAAGATCTCCCCGCGGTGCAGGTTGCAGAGCATCACTTCAGCAGTCGGGTTGAGGTAGAGATCGTCGCGCTCGACATAATAATCATCTTCGGCAAATTTAGGCAATTGGGATGAAGTATAAAAACTCTGCCGATTGCCCAGATGAGGTGGCAAGATCGGCGTATAGCCGTTTTGAGTGATTTGGTACTGGAACATGAACTGGATCAGCGCCATCTCCAAGCGGGCACCCAGACCCTTATAGAGGGCGAAGCGTGCCCCGGCGATCCGTGCCGCTCGCTCGAAATCCAGCATCTTGAGGCGCTTGCCCAGTTCGACGTGGTTCAGATAAGCGAAGTCGAGCTGGGGTTTCTGGCCGTACTCCCGGATGACCACTTTGTCCGCTTTATCATAGCTAACCGGCACGCTATCGTGTGGGGGGTTGGGCAAGCGGGAGAGCAACTGCCCGATCGCGCTATCAGTTTGACTGAGCTCGGCATCCAGCTCCTTGATTTGCGCGGCGATTTGGCCCATCTGTGCGATCAGTTGTTGTGCTTCGTCAGCCTGCCTGGCGCGCTTGAGCGCCGCGATCTGCTCGGAGGCTTCATTGCGTTGATGTTTGAGCGACTCGACTTTTTGGATGATCTGCCGCCGTTCCGCATCGAGTTGAGGGAAGTTACCCAGGCTCAGCGAGGGATCGCGCCGCTTGAGGCGCTCTTCCATTGCTGCGGGGTTCGCACGGATCGCTTTGAGGTCAAGCATAGCAACTCAGCTCCCAATGTGGCAGTTACCGATCGGATCAGAGCCACAGTAGATATTAGCATCTGGCTGGGAGTTTAGCATCACCTACCGGGCAAAGCAATGTTACCCTGTTATCCCGGCAATGTATTGCGCAACACTTGTTTTTGCCGGGAGGACGTGCTACAATGACTTTTGTTGAATGGGGTGGAACCCCCGAAACGGCAAACCCGCTGCGAGGCGGGGACGCAAAGTCATGGGTCTCCGGATGAGGAGATCGCCAGACTACCGAAGGAGGTGTCGCTCGGTCCCGAAAGGGTAAACTCGTGGTAACGCGAGGGCACAAAGCCACAGGCCCGACCAGGTCATGCTGAGGGTGGCTGGGTTGCCGAAGGATCATGAAAAGAAGTTTCTTCTCATTGCTGCTGGGACTTATCCTAGCAGCCTTGCTTCTGATGTATTCACCTATCTCTCAAGCAGATGGCTCAGTGAGCGGTCGGGTTGGTTTTACCATCTTGCCTACCCAAATGCTCACGGTGCTCGGTCGGAATAACGCCGGAGGGCAAAGTGTTACTTCCGTTTTTGAAATTCCCAGTCCGAGCGCTGCCGATCTGACCCAAGGCTTCATTGAGCGGGAGCGCGAGACTGTCCTGGTGGCCCAGAGCAACATCCCCTGGCGGGTCAGCGTGCGCACCCCCGATGCGGACATGGGGCGGAGCACCGACGGGCGTTATCTCAAACCGATCAGCGACCTGCAGGTGCGTGCTCAGGGGAGGTCTTATCTCACCGTGAGCCACGAGGCTCAGGTGATCGCCAGTGGCAGTTACGGGCGTTACGAGTTGGGTGTGGACTATCGGGTAAAATTCAATAGCACCAACTATCGTCCGGGCAACTATCACATCACCTTGATCTATACGATTTCAGGAGATTGAACTCAAGCACCATCAGCGAAGCGAGGTGGTTCTTATTGAATGTAGCTCAATAGATGTAGACGACGTGGCACGCGTAGTGCGTTGCAAGGCTTCAGTGAAAGCATCTACAAAGAGCAAACCACGCGAAAGCGTGGGGCGCAAAGCTACGGCCTTCTAGGCAGTTACGCCAAGGGCAAACCCGTCGTGAGGCGGGGACGCAAAGCCACAGCTCTGCGGCGCAGGTCGCAGAGGGCTGGGTTGCCGTGGTCTGCCTAATGGTGGCAGAGCTGCTAGATGCAACTTTAAACCCATTAGGAGGGTGCTTTCTCATGAAGAAATTCACACTTAGTCTCATGGCGGTGCTCACGATGGCGATTATGGTTCTACCGAGCATTGGTGTATGGGCAGGCTCAGAGAAGGGTAAGGCAGAGTTCGGCGTGAAGGCTTACGCGGAGCTCTCAGTTCAGGGTGGCAGGCTGGATTGTGACTTTGGCGCAGTAGATTCTTTCGCTAGGGTCGATCCGATCTGCCGGCCCAGCGGCAAACTGGTGATCGAGAGCAACACCAACTGGCGGTTGACGACGGTTAAGACCGACGCTCAGCCGGCCAACTCCAGCAAGGAGCTAATCGACGTGCTGCGCGTCACCAACCAGGTGACCCATAAGACGTTGGCCGATTTCGGGACGGCCAAGGGCTCGATCACCGGTCACGATAGCACGACCATTCCGGTCGAGTACGAGTTGCGCGCCGGCAAAGGCCCGGTAGGGGGTGGCTACTTGGCCAACTTGGACGCGCGATCGGGACAGTCTCTCTATGCCGTGACCGTCGTCTATACTCTTTCTGCGCCTTAATAAGCCTCGCTCGGCTCAGGAACCAGAAAGCCACTGAGTTGTGAGCAAATAGAGTTAGCAGGGGCCGGCGGAGGAGCGTACAGCTCCTCCGCCGTTTGTTTTCTTCTGTGATACCCAAGACCTTGACAAGGGAGACATTTTCGGCTATTATACTATTATCAGCTTAGTCGCTGCGTTGGGAGCGCCTAAAAGGCAAACCACGTGAAAGCGTGGGGCGCAAAGTCACAACCTACAAGGAGGCCATGTCCAAGGCAAACCCGTTGCAAGGCGGGGGCGCAAAGCCACAGGTCTCGCAGTTTTCCGGCGAGATGGCTGGGTTGCCGTGAACCCTCATGGTGGTAGGACTGCTGGGTGGCTCCAATTAACCACTAGGAGGTGCTCAACGTGAAGCGACTCATCTACGTCGGAATTCTCATCCTCAGTGTTTCCCTACTGATAGGAACGGTAGGGGTCTGGGCAATGGGTGGCGGTGGTGGTAGTGGCAGTTCAGAAGAGGGGCAAGTAGATTTCAACATTGCCAATCTCCTGGAGTTGGACATCGTCGGCAATACGCCTGGCGCGTTGGCCAACGAAGACCCGGCAGGACCGGCCCCCAGTGGAGGCGGACCGGGCTCAGACCTGGACTGTGACTTCGGCACAGTTGATCCCAACTACAACTACGTCTGCGAGCCGCATTCTAACTTGCTAGTCAAGGCCAATATCGCCTGGAATCTCAAGGTCGAAAAGGTTTCCTTTACCGGTCCTGTCGACCCTCGAGACGCATTGGCCATCTATGACGGGGACCCCCGTGGTGCGAGCACGCAGTTGTTGGGCCAAACCAACGTTAATAATAGTGCCTTGAGCGGTAATCATAACCAGAACGTAGACGTGTGGTATCGCTTGATCAGTGCTAACGGATTGGTGAACTTGCCCGCCGCCGCCTTCCACATTACGGTGCGCTTCACCCTATCCACCCCATAGCTATCTCCGGCAAGCATCGCGTTAAGCAGGGGAGAGAGATCAGTTAGGTCTTTCTCTCCTTGCTTGTTGCTCGAGAGACCGGTGTCCTAATGACCATCGCCCGGCTGGGGTTTTCAAAGCGAACGCTGCCAGTTATAATAGCTTGCCAATGAGAACACGACGGTTGCTGCTGCTGGTTTTCTTGCTGCTCGCTTGGCTGGCCTTCGAAGGCCAGGCGCTGCGCATCTCTCAGATTGAGTTTGAGCCGACCTTACCTGCCGGCACCAGTCAGACCTTCAAGTTCAACGTGATCAACAATGATACCGAGCCCACCAGCATCACCGTCAGCGTCTGCGACTGGCTGCGCGATCTTCAGGGGCAGAATCTCTTCTGTAAAGCCGCCGGGCAGGTGCCCCGTTCAGCCAGCGCCTGGGTCAGCGCCGCGCCGAAGCAGTTTGAGCTTGAGCCCAATAAATCAAAGGAGATTCGCTTTACCCTGAGCGTCCCAACCGACAAATCGCTCGATGGCACCTACTGGACGGCGGTCATGGTCGAGGGGACACCGGTGACTCAGCCGGGCCAGCCGGGCACGACTATCACCGTCAAGCGCCGCTTCGCGGTTAAAGTCCTGGAGACTGCGGCCGGCACCGGCCATAAAGATGGCCAGATCTCTGACGTCGAAGTCCACGGGCTCAACCCCCCCAGGGTGCTGGTGGAGTTCAGCAACCGCGGCACGCTCAACCTACCCAAGGTCTCCGGGCGGGTGGAGATACGCGACCAAAGCGGAGCGACGGTGGACACCATCCCCATAGCAGCCTTCCCGATCCTTCCTGGCTATCGTCGTCAACTGACCGTCACCAGCGCGCGCAAGCGGGGTGACCTGTTGCCTCCCGGCCGGTATTTAATTTTGGCCATCTTGGACTTCGGTGGGGCCAATCTGGTCGGCGGTCAGCAGTTGCTGGTCATCAAGCCGCTCCAGTTGGTGCCGATCGGTGATGCCTCAGCCCCACCGCGGGATCTCAATGGCGATGGTCTCTACGAGGACATCAATGGCGATGGGCAATTTAACTTGGCAGACCCGACCCTGCTGGGACTGCATTTCAAGGAACCGGCAGTGCAGGATAACGCGCGCGCTTTCGACTTTAACAATGACGGCCTGGTGAACTTCGACGATGTCTTAACCCTGAAGGCCATGGTGGCGCAGTAGGGAACCTATGCGCAGAGCTCCCTACTTGCTGAGCTGCGGCCTGGCAATACTATTCATGCTGCTGTGGGCTGCTCCGCTCGCCCTGGCGCAGGTAACGCTGACCGTTAATTCCCCCAGCGCCTCCGCTGCACCGGGAGAGTTCGTCACCCTGGTCTATGCTATTAAGAACACCGGTCCGGCCTCCGCGACCTTTCAGTTTGCGCTGACGCTTTCCGACGGCTTGAGCTCCCTGGGCACGCCGGCACCCGAAATGCTGGCCGCCGGAGCTTCCAATTCGCTCTTCGTCACCGTGCTGGTCACCTCGCGAGCGCAGGCCGGCAAGAATCAGGTCACTTTGACGGCCAGCTCCACCGCCGACCCCAGCCTGCGCGCTTCGGCCACCGCGATCATCACCGTGCGCGGCGTGCCCGGCATCACTCTGACCGCGCCACCCGACCGGGAGGCCGACCCAGGCCAGAGCGTCCCCCTGGTGTTCCAGATCAGCAATCGAGGCAATGCCCTCGATCGTCTGGTGCTCACCGCTAGCTCCAGCCGGGGTTTCCCACTGAAATTGGCAGTTAGCTCGCTTGAGCTGCTGCCCGCCGAGGAGCAGCCCATTCTGGTCACAGTCGTCGTACCGGCTCAAGCCCGGCCGGGCCGCGATCGGATCAGTTTGGAAGCCCGCTCGACCGTCTTCTCCCAGGTCAGTGCCTCAGCGACCGTCATCCTGACCGTCCGGCCGCCCGGACCGTCAGGGGTGGGCGGTACACTCTTTTTGACGGCTCCTTCCCAGGCCAAATTGACCATTCAGGGACAAACACCTGGCAGTTTTACCCCGCTGGTCAGCCTGAGCGGCGGGACCGATTTCCAACCCAACAGCCAGGTAGGCTATCGGCTGCAGATCGCCAACCTGTTGGAGCTGCGCCAGTTGTTCTTCGAGTTGGACCGTCCGAGCTTTGCCGTCACTCTAGGTGATCTGGTTCTCAATCTATCGAATCTAGTGCAGCTCAGTGGCCGGGGCGCTCGGCTGACCAGCCGACAGAAGCTGCTCAATACCCAACTGACCGTCGCCGCCGTTCAGGATAAAGCGCGCTTTCAGGCGGGCGCTCAATTGGTCTTCGATCCGCTCCCCCTCCTGACCCTCGCGCTGCAGAGCCGCTTCGGCGCAGGCCCAGGTGGACCTGACTTCCTGGGCGGGCTCTCGCTGGACGAGCATGGTATAAGCCTGGCCCAGCTCAGAGGCGAGCTGGCCTTCAGCCAGGCCAATGGCGTAGGTGATCAGGCCTTGCTGCTGCGCTCGACCAGCCAGATCGCCGGATTGCAGATTCAGGCCGAGTTGGTGCGTGCCGGCAGCAACTTTATCGGTCAACGCCAGGATGAGGCCGGCCTGAGCCTGACGCAGAGCTTCGATACCAGCGCGGTGCGCATCTCCAGCCTCTTCAGCCTGAGCCATGACAACGTCAATGGAGATCCGACCTTGCCCACCCTGACCACCACTCAGGCCCAAGCGGCGGCCCGCCTGACGCTGGGGCAGTTCCTGCCCACCGTCTCGGCGATGATCGGGCAGGTGCGGCACAAGAGTGCCGGTCCGCCGCCACAGACCGATCTGACCCAATTTGACCTCAGCTTGCGCCTCAGCCAGCCGGTGGGTCCCTTGGAGCTCTCGCTGCTCAGCACCCAAACGCGTACGACCGATCAGGTAGCCCACACAGACTTGCAGGAGCTGCGCTTTGGCTCCGATGCTGACCTGCGCCTCGGTCCGCTGCTCAGCCTGTTTCGCGTCACCCAAGTCAGCCAGTTCGATCTCACTAGCGGAGCGCTGCTCTCCCGCCAAGTCGAGGCCTTCGTCAGCTTGACGCTGCAGCAGCCGGGGCGCACCCTGGGCTTCAGCGTAGATCGGTTTAACCAGGTGACGCTGCTGAGTGGGCGCTTGAGCGTTGATCTGGCGCAATTCACCGTCTCCTCTAGCGGCAGATTGCAAATTCCAGATGCCGGCCCCCTGACGCTCTCGCTGAACATCTCGACCGTGCTCAATTTCGATCTGCCTCTGCCGTTCATTGCCATCAAGGGCCGAGTGGAAGGGTACGTCTTCATAGACGAAAACGGCAATGGCCGACGCGATCCTGGTGAACCGGGCGTTCCCAACCTGATCTTGAGTCTGGATGGGGCGCAGGCGCGGACCGATCCTCAAGGCAGCGGGCTCTATCGCTTCTTTCCCCTACCACCGGGCAACTATGCGCTGCGCATTAACAACCTGCCGGCCGAGCTGCGCTCGCTGGTAGATATGCCCATTCCCATTAAGCTAAAGGCCGGAGAGACCCGGCAGGTTGATATTCCATTGGCCAGGGTGGCCGCCATTCGCGGGACGGTCTTCAACGATGCTGATCGCAATGGTCACCAGGAGAAAAACGAGAGTGGAATGGCCGGAGTGCGGTTGATCCTTGCCGGTCCCCAGCGACAGACGAGCACCCAAGTCAGCGGGACCGATGGCTCATTCCTCTTCGCTGATCTAGCGCCGGGCGATTATCAGCTCTCGCTCGATCTGACCACCCTGCCGCCGCGTTTCGAGCCGACGACTCCCACCCAGCAGACGGTCAGCCTCAAGGCCGGCCAGACGATCCGGGTGAGTTTCGGCATAGCTCAGCGAGCGCTCACGATCAAGTTCTCGCCCACGGCCAATTTCAGCTTCACGCCAGAGCAGCCTACGGTCGGGCAGACGGTGCGCTTTGATAGCTCCAGCTCGTTCGATCCTGATGGCCGGATCGTCAAGTACGAGTGGACCTTCGGTGATGGCAGTCAAGCCGGCGGCAAAATCGTAGAGCACACCTTCGCCAGCAGCGGCCAGTTTCAGGTGACGCTTACTGTGACCGACAACGACGGCAACACCGGCGACAAGACGAAGACGGTCAAAGTGAGCACCCCCTGACTTCAAGCCCCGCAGGGCACCCAGCGACCCTCCTCGGCCTGCGAGCGCCTGATGGCATCGAGCACCGCCTGGCAGCGCATCCCATCGTAGAAGCTGGCGCTTCCTTCAGGTGCTTGCCCTTGCCGGAGCGACTCCACCAGGGCGCGGGTAAGATGGATGAAGGCCTGCGGGAACTCTCCCTCAGGCAAACCGGTGACCTGGCCTTGTAGCGGGTCATCCGGGGTCTGCTCGGTCAATTCTTGCTCGTCGCTGCGAGCGCCCCAGAGCCGTCCTCGATCCAAGATGAGTGTCCCCTCGCTGCCATAGGCCTCCACCCTCTGCCAGCCTTGCACATGGCGGGCTACCGAGTTCAGGGTGACGGTGGCCAAAGCTCCGGTGGCAAAACGCAATTGGAAAGAGCAAAAGTCGTCTGCCTCGACCAAGCGCGTCTGGCCGCCCATTCCCGCCAGCGGCCGTTCCTTGATGAAGGTTTCCAGCAGGCCGGCCGCGCGCTCGATCTCGCCGAACCACCAGCGCAATTGATCAATCTGGTGGGAGCCGACCGCCCCCAGCAGCCCGCCGCCTTTGGCCGCTTCGGACCACCAATCCCAAGGCCGCTCCGGATCGGCGCGCAAGCCGGTGGCCAAGCTGACCGTCACCTGATAGAGCTGCCCCAGAAAACCCTGATCTACCAGCTCCTTGAACCTGCGCCGGGCAGGGCTGAAGCGCAGTTCGTGATCTATCAGGTGGACGATGCCGGCGGACTCTGCTTGCTGATAAAGTTGGCGGGCCTCGCTCAGGTCCAAGGCCATAGGTTTTTCCAATAACAAATGTGTCCCGGCCTCGATGGCCGCCAGGCCCATCGGCAGGTGCAAGTGCGGTGGGGTGACGATGCTGACCAGGTCCAGCTCACCGGTCTGGAGCATCTGGCGATAATCGCTGAATGCCTGGGGAATACCGAACTCCTGAGCTGCTGCTTCGGCCCGATCGCGGTGGGCGCTGCAGACGGCCACTACTTGGACGCCGGGGGTGGCGTGGAAGGTCGGCAGTTGAACTCTGCGGGCGAAGCCGGTACCGATGATGCCGACGCGAATTTGCTCTTTGTTCGATCTAGGCAAACGAGCCTCCTCTGTTTAGCTGATGAATCTGATGGTGAGTGGATAACGGAACCGCTCGCCGCTGCTGCTGGCTTTGACAGCCCCGATGATCACCACGATCACACTACTGCAATTTAGCATAGACCTTGACTTCCCGCTCGAGGCGATCTCCGAACTCATCCTCCTCGATGTCCAAGTCATACTGCGCTTGCAGCCCCAGCCAAAACTCAGGTGAAGTGTTGAAATACCGCGCCAGACGCAGCGCCGTGTTCGCCGTTATACTTCGTTTCCTCAAGACGATCTCGCTGATCCGGCGCGGGGCGACACCGATGTCCAGTGCCAACCGATGCTGACTCAATCCCAGGGGCTTTAAGAACTCCTCTTGCAACACTTCCCCCGGATGCACCGGTGCCATTCTCTCTTCGGTCATCTCAACTCCCCCTAGTGATAATCCGTAATTTCTACGTCATAAGCGTCGTTCTCATGCCATACAAAGCAAATTCGCCATTGATCATTGATGCGAATCGAACGCTGCCCTTCACGATTTCTCCTCAACTTCTCCAACCTATTCCCTGGTGGGGAGCGTAGATCTTGGAGTGACGTAGCGTTGTTTAACATCCTGAGCTTCCGCAGAGCGATTCGCTGGCTCTCATGTGGCAGCCTCTTCGAGTAAACACGGCGATAGACCCTCTCGGTCTCCTTGTCCTTGAAGGACTTGATCACATTCGGAAGTGTATCGTGCTGCGCGCTAAGCGTCAAATGCTAGGCGCCGAACGAAATCGCGACGCTTAGACGGTGTCCACCGGCTCACGAATTGGCTCCCGGTTTAGATCAATCTCTCCCAGTACCGGCAGAGAATGTCCCAGTTTTAACCCCAGTAGCACCCAATCTTCGAGCGTTGAACGCAATTCTTCTTCACACTCGCACAGAGTGGCTCCGAAGGCCACCACACCTGTGCAGGGTGGGATTCGGCCGGCGAAGGTTCCATCCTCCAATTTATCGTAGACGGCCTGTCCCATAGCCTGAGACATGTATCCAGTTAGAACGTAGTCCATAGCCATTATTTGCCACCTATATTCTTCACCCTTCACCTGCTAGAGCATCTCCGCCGGTCTCCGACCCTCGACCTCTACCACGGTCAACTCCTCCGAACTGATCCAGCCGATCTGGCCCTGATTGTCGCAGACGGCCACCATGGTCAGTTCACCTGATTCCTCTTTAGGGAGCCAGTCACCGAAGAAAACCGAGGGACGAGAGGCCTTGAAGGCCCCGAATCCTGTGCCTAGCAGTATGTATTTCTTCCCTGAGTCCTTGTGCTCGACAATAATCGCCATATTATCACCTCCTCTCGTTTTTATTTTTCTGGCATATCATGGGGACCAAGGAATCTTGGTCCGTTAAAGTGGATCATGTGGTCGGGTTGATCCGCGATCCACACTTCAGTCTCCCAAGCGATCTCGGCAGCGTACTTACGGAAGGTCGCAGTATCTGGGAATGCGCTCACGTAGATGCGCCCTGCTGTGCAATTTGTGAGCATCTGCTCAAACTCCAGTTGTCGTGTCGGATTCACGGGGCCATGTGAAGTCACCGCCTCGATGAAGAACAACCAGTTCTTCCTCCGGGCATAGAGTACCACGTCCGGCAGCTTGTCGTGGGCGGTGATGGGAATATTGAGCTCACTCAGTTTCTTGGTCTCTAGGATAACGTGCTTTAGGGCAGTATCGCCGACGTACAGCACAGTTGCCCCTGGAGCGAACCGGGGCCCCATCTCTTCGATGACGGCAACCTGTAGCTGGTTATGCTTGCCGGGTGATAGATAGACTTTCTTCCCCGCTGGTGTGGTGAGAGGTACCCTGTTCCGCGCCCGGCTACTCCGATAGGTGGCTTGTAGCATGCCAACCCGACTGATGAACGCAGTGACGTCCCGAGCAAAGGAGCTCCTGCCATATCCGCGGAGGAGCTTCAACACAGGCTTGGTGAGAGCATAGACCGTCTTGCCACTGTTGGTTGGTCGCGTCGGATTATCGGGATTTCGGTCGACTAAACGGGCTTGCTCAAACTGGTGGATGGTCTGTCTTCGGATAGTTTCTCGGCTGTTTGCGGCGTACTCCTTCCCGTATTGTTCCCGCATGAAGCGCATGATATCCCAGATACGTAAGAGCGGTCTTTGAGCCCCTTCCCAAGGGTCTTTCGGCCTGAGCTTGGCGAGAGCGAGTAAGGTAAGCGCGGAACGCTCGTTCCTCTGACCCTTCGGCAGCCCGAGTATTGCCAGGATCTCTTGAGCCTCCTCGATCTTGCTCATCTGCCTGCCTCCGCCAACAGCCGCCGTCGGATTTGCCCCTCGATGCCGAGCGTGGTAAGCACGAGCTCCTCGGTTTCCTCGGGGGAGATGCCTTGTAACTGACGAACTCGGCGCCCGATATCTGCAAGCGTTTCAAGGTCTGGAAAGGGCATCGTGCGTATCTCGGTCGCGTTGACCTGCGTGTTTCCGCTGAGAGTGCGAAAGTAGCGATCGAGCAACAAGGAGTTGAAGAGAGCCGCAAGACCGTAGGTCTCGTCCTCAGAAAGCTCTTGCGCTGCATGGTAAACATAGTTGAGATGATTTTCCAAGGCTACACGTGCTGCAGGGAACTGCCCAGCCAAGAGACAACTGGCGGTCAGGCGCCGGCGCTCCTCCTTGGCGCTAAACCTGCGAAGCAGGACGTAGTTTTTGGCAAGAAGGAGCAATCTCTCGGACTTGGTCGTCACCTTGAGCGCACAGGGCTTTCCGTTGCGAGGGGGAGGCCAAACCGTCTCGAACCGCCGAACGCTCCCGTCTAGCAGGAGTGGAACCATGCTGGCAGCATCGTAGGTGTGGCACAGGAATTGCCGGGCGCGGAAGCTCACTACAGGGCCGGTCGAAATGCGGAATCCACGTTTGGAGAAGTTCTTCGGCCAAGATTCAACCTGGCGCATGATCTCTGCATCAATCGGGTTCTCGGGAAGCCGGATGACCAATTGTCTAGAAGAGTCATCCAGGATCTCTGAGGCAGGGAGCGAGAAAGTTGCGGAGCCGATGAGGTCGTCGCGTCCATAGCTAGTGGAAAGCAGGATTTTCTTAGGGTGGTCACCTAGCCGGGTAGTGAGAGTAATTAAACTCTCCTGGAGGATACCAGCCTCACGAAAGATCTCTTTCCGTGATAGGAACAGGTGGGCGCGGCCAAGTCCCATGCGACGGAAGAACCAACGGCGGAAAGCCCGGAAGTAGAGGCCGCTGCAGAAGCTCCGCGGCGTGATGGCGACCATCTCACCGCCAGGTCGGAGAAGCTCAGCACCTATGGCCAGGAACAAGGTGTAGATGTTAGGCTGTCCATGAACGATCTGTGGCAGAAGGCGAGTGTACTCCGAGTCTTTTGCGAGCTTGAAGTAGGGGGGATTCATAATGACCGCATCAAAACCGCCGGCTCGCTTAGAGTCATCGCCGAAGAGTAATCTGGCTTTCCCCATAGTAGAGGCATGGGCAAGAATAAAATCCTTCTTGTATAGATGAGCGGAAAGAGAGTGACCGGAGGCCTGAAGTATCTTGTGGCACTCTTCTATGACCCGGCGGAGATGGGGAGTCAGGCATGGGTCGGTCTCATAAAGATGTAGCTCGACCTGCCGAGGTGTACGAAGCTTGGCGATATGCTCGCACATGGCAGCGGTCAGCGACCCGACGCCGGCACCGGGATCTAGCAAGCGAAAATGAGTAGGGATATGGGTGAAGAGACCGGCCATGAAACGGCAAACCTCAGGTGGGGTGAACACTTGGCCGCGCTTCTTGCGGTCCTCTGTGGAAGAAACCGCCATGTGCGCTCGCTGCAGTTGAAGAGCGAGCTTCAGGGGGCTCGAAGGCGCTAGGGTCTCACCAGTTGTTTGCATCATATGTCACTGATCCATAGCATCTAGCACACAGCATTCAAAGTGAGTGCTCTAGCTATCTGCTTGTTACAAACTATTCCACTCTTCATCTTCGAGCGTTGAACGCAATTCTTCTTCACACTCGCACAGAGTGGCTCCGAAGGCCACCACACCTGTGCAGGGTGGGATTCGGCCGGCGAAGGTTCCATCCTCCAATTTATCGTAGACGGCCTGTCCCATAGCCTGAGACATGTATCCAGTTAGAACGTAGTCCATAGCCATTATTTGCCACCTATATTCTTCACCCTTCACCTGCTAGAGCATCTCCGCCGGTCTCCGACCCTCGACCTCTACCACGGTCAACTCCTCCGAACTGATCCAGCCGATCTGGCCCTGATTGTCGCAGACGGCCACCATGGTCAGTTCACCTGATTCCTCTTTAGGGAGCCAGTCACCGAAGAAAACCGAGGGACGAGAGGCCTTGAAGGCCCCGAATCCTGTGCCTAGCAGTATGTATTTCTTCCCTGAGTCCTTGTGCTCGACAATAATCGCCATATTATCACCTCCTCTAGCCCTACAAGCTCGGTGATCTTCATGCCGATAAACTCCTTGATGCTGGGTCAGTATACCCCCAGAGCTTCCCCAGGGACAATCCACCTCCCCACCGGCTACGTTGACTTTCCCTGATTAGCTGAGTATCATAGCCTGGTTGTGGGTTTTCTCACTTATAGAGGTTGCTTAAGTCACATCACTCATGGAGCGAAGAGCAATGGAACTGAAGCCTGAAGTGATTCGATCTCTCGAACGAGAGACCAAGTTGTCCCGTGCAGCGATTTCGAGGTTAGCGAAACGATGCCGAGCCTTTGAAACAAAGTATGGCTGGTCGACCGAAGAATTTCTGCACAAGTTCGACGCCGGGGAGATCGGGGACGAGCAAGATTACTTCATCTGGTATGCCTTAGCCCAGGCAAAGCAAGATTGGCAGGTTACCCGAAAGAGCTTGGACGAGGTCCTCAGCAGGTCATAAACAGCGAATGCTTGAGGCTCATGCTGAGAACATAGCTGCCACTCTTCGGAATTGTGCTGTGGTTGCCACTCACAATCTGAATACTGTCGAGCTCAGCCCCAACACGGGATACGTGGCAGGTGAAGTGCTGTTCGTAGATGGCTCACGTTTGATGTTCTTCGAGTTCCTCCGTCGGAGAGTATCTTCCTTGGACCGGGGGAAGTATCGCTATCACTACATGGATATATATGATCAGCTCATCTTCCGCTATGACAATGCACCGCATCATCCGACAGTAGCCACCTTTCCTCAGCACAAACATACTCCGACAGGCATTGTGGCCAGTGCTACACCTGACTTCGCGATGGTGCTGGCGGAAGCTGAGCAAGTGGTTTTGGGCCTACCCTAAATACTGGTCACGCTGACAAGGTCAGTATACCTCCAGAGCTTCCCCAGGGACAATCCACCTCCCTACCGGCTACTCGTTGACTTACCCCCAGCGGCTCAGTATCATAGCCCGGTCATAGGTTCTCTCACAGGGAGGTCGCTAAAAGTCAATGGCTCGCTTCGAAAAGCTGCCCGATGATGTGCAGGCCCGTGAGATACAGATGCTGTCCTTCTGGGAGTCTCACGATATTTTTGCTCAGACATTGGCAAAAACCCGCCAGGGCAAACCCTATGTATTCTATGAGGGCCCCCCCACCGCCAACGGGAAACCTCACTTCGGTCACCTGATGCCCCGCGTCTATAAAGACCTCTTTCCCCGCTATCAGACGATGAAGGGCCGCTATGTCCTGCGTAAGGGCGGTTGGGATACCCACGGCCTGCCGGTGGAGCTGGAGGTCGAGAAGTCACTGGGGCTCAATAGCAAGCAGGAGATCGAAAAATACGGCATCGAGAAATTTATTAAAAAGTGCAAGGCGAGCGTCTGGGAGTACAAGACCGAGTGGGAGCAGATGATCCGCCGTATGGGCTTCTGGATCGACCTGGAAAACGCCTATATCACCTATACCGACGAATATATCGAGTCTGTCTGGTGGGCCTTGAAGCAAATCTGGCAGCAGGGGCTGCTCTATCAGGGCCACAAGGTCTTGCCCTATTGCCCGCGCTGCGGCACCCCGCTCAGCTCGCACGAGGTCGCCCAGGGCTACCGCGAGGTTAGTGAGCCGGCGGTCACCGT
>CAJXGD010000050.1 GCA_913053845.1 uncultured bacterium
TAGATGATCATATCTCAAGTGCCTCTACGGGAATTGCATAGCCTTTATCGAGCGCGGCAAACTTACTCGTATTTCGCATGAGGGGCAAGGAAGAGACGTTGATCATGAGCCGGGTAAATAGTCAAACTGATCAAGCACTCCTTGATCTTTGGTCAATAAACCTTGGGCTTCCAACAGTTTGCGAGCCACATCACGGGCGATCTCCAGTGTCTCCCAGATAGTGTGCCCCTGCGCCACCAACCCTTGCACCTCATCCGACGTGGCCAGATACATTCCTTCCGGTAGTTTTTCAATGTAAATTGCGATCATTCTTTGCATACCAACCTCCGCTTCACTTTCCCAACCATTCGTCACGGGAGACTCCTGCCTGCCGCAAGAGCCGTTTCAATAGACCAACGCCTATACTCATGGTTCGCTCAAAATTTGGATGAGTTCCAGAGATTGGGGTAAGCTGTTGGTATGAGCGAGAAACTTACCATCAAGAATGAACGAGTGGACGACATCCCTTTGTTGTTGGCGCAACTGGCGAAGATGGAGGTAGCCTCGTTGCTGGACCAACAGTTTCCCACTCATGGCCACTGGCAGGGATTGAGCCTGGGCCAGGTGACCAGCGTATGGCTGAGCTTTATTCTCTCGGAAGCCAACCATCGCTTGAGCCACGTCCAGCCCTGGGCCGAGCAACGGCTGGAGATGTTGGCGGCATGTCTGGGGGAGCCGCTGCGAGCGCTGGATTGGAGCGATGATCGGCTGGCGCGGGTGCTGGACCAGTTGAGCGAGGATCAAGCCTGGGCCGAATTTGAGCAGGCGCTGAATAAACGGACGGTGCGGGTGTATGATCTGGCCACGAGTCAGGTGCGCATTGACAGTACCACGGCCAAGGGCTACCTGGAGGTTACCCCCGAGGGGTTGTTTCAGTTGGGTCACAGCAAGGATCGCCGACCCGACCTGCCTCAGGTCAAGATCAATCTGTCGGTGCTGGATCCGCTGGGTCTGCCGGTGACCACCACGGTGGTGGCGGGGAACCGGGCTGATGACCCGTTGTATCTGCCGGAGATCCAACGGGTGCAGCAGAGTCTAGGACGGAGCGGGGTCACCTACATTGGCGACTGTAAGATGGCGGCCAAGCAGACGCGAGCCTTCATCGCTGCCAGCGGCGACTACTACCTCTGCCCGCTGACGAAGGTCCAGGTGAGCCAGGAGGACTGGGAGCAGTTACTGGCAGCGGTCCAGCAGGCGCTGATCCCAGTCTACCGCTCCAGCGATCCTAGCGCTGAGCCGGAGAAGATCGCCGAGGGCTATGAGACTTCCTTGGCCTTGAGGGCCACGGTTGAGGGCCGGACCCTGGAGTGGATGGAGCGGCGGTTGGTAGTGCGCTCGCTGAAGCTGGCAAAAGGTCAGAAGGAAGCGCTGCGTCGGCGGGTGGAGCAGGCGCTGGCAGCGATCGTGGGTTTGAATGAGCGGCGTCAGGGCAAGAAGCGTTGGAGCGAGGAAGCCAAGCTGGCTGCCACCGTCCAGCAACTGGTGGCCCAGCAGCGGGTGAAGGGACTGATCCAATGGCAGATCAGCATCCAGGTGAGCGAACGGACGGTGCGAGGCTACCGCGACCGTCCTGGCCGGGTGATCCAGGAGTGCGTTGCCCAGGTCAGCGCCCAGGTCGATGAGGCTGCTCTGGCCCAGGCCATTGAGCGCTTGGGCTGGCGGGTCTATGCCAGCAACCAACCCGCCGAGCAGTTGTCGCTGGAACAGGCGGTGTTGGCCTACCGAGCCGAGTATCTGGTCGAGCGTGGCTTCGGGCGGCTCAAAGGCAAACCACTGTCCTTGACCCCGATCTATCTGGATTCCGATCAGCGGGTCACCGGGCTGATCCGGCTACTAATGATCGGGCTGCGGGTATTAACGCTGCTGGAGTTTCAGGCTCGGCGGCAGTTACAACAGGAAGACGGGAAGCTGGCCGGGATCTACCCTGGAAACCCCAAACGGGCCACTGCCCGACCCAGCACGGAGATGATGTTGCGAGCCTTTGAGGGCTTGACTCTGACGGTGGTGGAACAGGCCGGGCGGATACAGCGGCTTATGACGCCACTCTCTTCGGTGCACCGGCGCATTCTGTCCCTGTTGGGCCTGCCTCCCGATGTCTACTCGCGGGTTTGTCAGCATTTCTTAAAACCGCTGCCCAATTTGAGCGAACCATGAGTAACTAGCCATGAAAAGCGCGACTGAAATGGAAGTGCAATTCGCCGTTTGTGTTAATAACGAAGGCTATCCGGCGTCGCTGGAGGTGGGCAAGCTGTATCGTATCATCCCCGACGACGAGGCGGCCTCACATGGCCACTTGCGCGTCATCGACGAAAGCGGTGAAGATTATGGCTATCCATCTGATCGTTTTTTCCCGATCAAAGTGCCACCGGCGCTGAAGAAAGTCCTGCAAGTAGCATTGTAGGAGCATGGAACACCTTACCTAACTAGGCGCTGCTTCTCTAAAGCCAGTCCCCCTGGATCTTTTTCGCCTTCTCTCGGTGCCGCCTTTTTATCTTTTCCAAATCTATAGTTTGCAGCCGGTGCTCACTGACTATCACTTGGCCTCCGACGATCAGCGTCTCCACGCTGGTCGGACCGCAGAGCACCAGGGCGCCCAGCGGATCGCCCGCTCCGGAATAATTGAGTTCTCCAAGATCGAAGAGGGCTATATCGGCCGCCTGACCCACTTGGAGCCTGCCCAGCTCCTCCCGGCCCAAACAGCGCGCTCCACCCAGGGTGGCCATTTCCAATACGTCTTGCACCTTGAGCGCGGCAGGGCCGTGGATCACCCGCTGGAGATAGAGAGCCTGCCGCAGCTCCAGCAGCATATTGGACGAGTCGTTGGAGGCGCTGCCGTCCACCCCTAACCCCACCGCTACGCCCTGCTCTCTTAAAGCTACGATGGGAGCGATCCCGGAGCCCAGGCGCATATTGGAGCTGGGACAGTGGGCCAGCGCTACCCCCGCCTGGCCCAGGCGCTTGATCTCTTCTTCGTTAAGATAGACCCCGTGGGCGATCCAGACGTCAGCGGCCAGCCAGCCCAGCTCTTCCAAATAATCCACCGGCCGGCAGCCAAAGCGTTCCAGGCAAAATCTCTCTTCGTCCTGGGTTTCGGCCAGATGGGTGTGCAGCCGCACGCCATATTTTCTGGCCAGCTTAGCCGTCTCGCGCATCAACTCCGGTCTGACGGAGAAGGGCGAGCAGGGGGCCAGCGCTATCCGGATCGGTGCGGCGCGGGCGGGGTCATGATACCGCTCGATGAGTCTTTCAGAATCTTGTAGTATCTCCTCTTCGCTCTGGACCAGGCTCTGGGGCGGCAGGCCGCCCTCCCGCTCACCCAAGCTCATGCTGCCCCGGCAGGGCTGAAAGCGCATCCCGATCTCGCGAGCGGCCTCGATCTGAATATCTACCGCCTGCTTTAACTTAGCTGTAAAGACATAATGATGGTCTGTGGTGGTGGTGCAGCCGGAGAGCAGCAGCTCGGCCATGCCGACCAGGCTGCTCAGATAGATCGCCTCTTCATCCAGCTTGGCCCAGAGGGGATATAATTTTCTCAGCCAGTCGAACAGCGGCGCGTCCATCACCGGAGGATAGGCCCGGGTCAGGGTCTGACACAGGTGATGATGGGTGTTGACGAAGCCCGGCAGGACCAGCTTGCCACCGGCATCCAGCACCCGATCGGCGCCAGATGGGGGAGGTGGGCCACTGCCGACCTCGGCGATCAAGCCCTCCTTGATCAGCAGATAAGCATCCCGCAGATAGGGCTGGCCAGCTTCTATGATCAGCGCGGCGATATTCTTGATCAGCATTTGCTAATTGGCTCAATCAGGCGAAAATTCCCTTCTCCAGGCCCAGATGAAAGATGGCCTCCAGCACCCCGCAGGCTACCGAGTCGGCCTTTTCCGAGGTGCGGCAGCAATCTGAGGACTCCCCGCGGTGGTCTATATCCCCCAGCTTGGTCCCTCGCTCTATCTCCAGACCGCTATAGAGTATCCCACGCAAGACGCCCGAAATTCCCGCTTTTACCGGCTGGTCATCCACCCAGCCGACGATCTCGCCTGCCTCAACCGTATCCCCGATCTCTCGCCGCCCCCGGAATAATCCGGAGGTCGGAGCCCGGAGCACCCGCTCCTGGCGATAGCCGGAGCTGCTGCAGGGTAGACCGTCATCGGGGATGGTGCTGCCGCGGTAGATCGCCCGACCGACCTGGGAGCCGCCTTTGGTCTCGATCACGGCGTCGGCCCAGACCCCGGCCTCGATTCCCGGCCCCAGGGCGATTACTATCGGAGCTTGGTCAATACTGGTGTCCAAAGGTCGCTTGGCCATCCGCCCATCGAGCAACACCGTAGGCTGCAACTCGGCGAGCGTCTTGGCTTCAGGATCTATTAGGACTGGCACTCCCCCGCTCTCCTGAATATATCTCTTCGCCTGGTCCAAATTTCGCACCAATTGGCCGGTGACACCCTCGACCTCGCACTCCCCGGCGAAAACCGCTTGGGCAAAGGAGACCAGCCGCCTGACCACCAATGACTGCTCCAGCTCCAAGACTACCGTGGGGAATCCCGCCCAGTTGAGCCGCTTGACCGCTCCCGAAGCCAGCTCACCTCCCCCTCTCACCAGCACCCAAATATCTTTGAAAGGCTCATAAATTTCCACTTAGCGCATCTCCAATCCATCTCGGTAACTTGATCGTATGGGTCGTGATCGCTACTTTATACACGATCTGCCGTTCCTCCGTCAAAACTGAGCATCCCGGGCCAGAATCCTCCGGCTCAAGAGGAGCCGGCAGGTTGACAGGGCCAGGGGAGCGGGACTAGAATAGTGCGTGAGGCAAATAGCGATTATCCTAGGTAGCAAGGCAGATTTAGGGGTCTTCACCGCAGCGCGGCGGCTGCTCGAGGAGGGGCAGGTGCCCTACGAGTTAAAAATCCTCTCGGCGCATCGCCATCTGCCCCAATTGCTGGAGTTCGTGCGGAACTTTGAGGCCGACGGTGGCCAGGTGTTGATCGCCGGGGCGGGCATGGCCGCCCATCTGCCGGGCATCATCGCTGCCAGCACTCGGCTGCCGGTGATCGGCGTGCCGCTGGAAGCTGGCCCCTTGCGCGGACTGGACGCGCTGCTCTCCATGGTACAGATGCCGCGCGGCACGCCGGTGGCCACCATGACCATCGGCACTCACGGGGCGATCAACGCGGTGCTGCTGGCCCTGCGCATCCTGGGGTTGCAGTACGATTGGGCCGAGGAGGTGCTGAAAAATTATGGGACTGCTCTACGAGGGCAAAGCGAAGCAGCTCTTTGAAGGGCCGGAGCCGGACACGGTCATCATCCGCTTTAAGGACTCGGTGACCGCGGGCAACGCGGCCAAGCGGGCCCAGATCGCTGAGAAGGGTACTCTATCGGCCGCGATCTCGCTCAAGCTGCTGGAACTGGTCGGCGCAGCAGGGATTCCTACTCATTTGCTCCGGTGGCTCGATGAGCGCAGCTTTCTGGCCCGTCTGGTCGAGATCATCCCCCTGGAGGTCGTGGTGCGCAACCGGGCGGCAGGCAGCATCGTCAGGCGGCTGGGTCTGGAGCGCGGCCGAGCTTTTGAGCCGCCGCTGATCGAACTCTTCTACAAGTCAGATGAGCTGGGCGACCCACTGCTCTGTGAGTCTCATATTCAGCTCTTAGAGCTGGCCCGGCCTGATGAGCTGCAGCAGATCAAGCGGCTGGCCCTGCAAGCTCAGGGGATCTTAAAAGCCTATTTTGCACCCCTGCAATTGGAGCTGGTCGATCTGAAGTTCGAGCTCGGCCGTGTCAAAGGAAAGATAATTTTGGCCGATGAGATCAGCCCGGACACCATGCGCCTCTGGGACAGCGAGACGGGCCAAAGCTTCGACAAGGACGTCTTTCGCGAGGACAAGGGCGAGCTAGGCGCGACCTATCTGGAGGTCGCGCGGCGCATGGGAGTGCGATGAGCGGATATCTGGTCAAAGTGCTGGTCGAGCCACGCCCCGGCCTGCTCGATCCCGAGGGTCAAGCGATCGAGCGGGCGATCCAAGAACTGGGCCTACCGGAGGCCCATGAGACCAGCGTGGGCAAGCTGATCTCCTTCAAGCTGCCGGGGGGCTCCCTGGAAGAGGTGCGCGAGCGGGCCAACTGGATAGGCCAAAAACTCTTGGCCAACCCGGTGATCGAGCGTTTCTCCCTGGAGGTCGAAGCGCTGTGAGGGCGGCGGTGATCGTCCTGCCCGGCTCCAACTGTGATCATGACGCTTTTTACGTGCTAAGCCAGGTGCTGGGGGTGCCCACCGACCTGCTCTGGCATGAGGATGTAGGGGCGCATGGCCATACGCCCCTCTTGCAATATGATTTGATCATTCTGCCCGGCGGGTTCAGCTACGGCGACTATCTGCGCGCCGGGGCGATCGCGCGCTTTTCGCCGGCGATCTTGGCCCTGAGCGACTATCTGGCCAGAGGGTGCGGCCTGGTGCTGGGCATCTGCAACGGTTTTCAAATCTTGACCGAGGCGGGGCTCTTGCCCGGCGCGCTGGCGCGCAATATCACCAGACAGTTCATCTGCCAGACGGTCAGGCTGCGCGTGGAGAACGCCGATACGCCGCTGACAAGCGCCCTGCAAACCGGCGAAGAGATCGAGCTGCCGATCGCTCACGATCAGGGCCGCTATGTTGTAGCACCCAACGGCCTGGCCGAGCTGAAGCGCAACCGGCAGGTTCTCCTCACTTATGCCGGCGAGAACCCCAACGGCTCGGAGGAAGCGATCGCCGGCATCTGCGATCCTAAGCGAAGGGTTTTCGGGCTGATGCCGCATCCGGAGCGCAACACCGAGCTCCTCTTGGGCAACGGGGACGGCCTGCGGCTGTTGCGAGGATTGAAACAAACATAACATGCCTGCCAAGCTAGCTAGGCCTAGCGCCGAGACGCTCGCAGCCGGCACGCGCCAGGGGCTGACGCCGGCAGAACTGGCGCGCATCGTCGAGATATTGGGCCGCGAGCCAGGCGAGCTGGAGCTGGGTCTCTTCGCCCTCAACTGGTCCGAGCACTGTAGCTATAAGAGCTCCAAGCATTTTTTAAGAAAACTGCCCAGCGAGAGTCCGCGCGTGCTGCAGGGTCCGGGCGAGAATGCCGGGGTCATCCAGCTAGATGATGAGTTGGCCGTAGCGTTCAAAGTCGAGAGCCACAACCACCCCTCGGCGGTGGAGCCCTTCAACGGGGCGGCCACCGGCATAGGGGGCATCATCCGCGATATTCTAGGCATGGGAGCTCGACCCATCGCCCTGCTGGACTCCCTGCGCTTCGGTGAGCCGAATGTAGGGGCGCATCGTAATACGCCTGTACTAGATCTCTTGCGAGGTGTGGTCGCCGGCATCGCCCATTACGGGAACTGCGTAGGCGTACCCACCGTGGGGGGCGAGCTTTACTTCGATGACGCTTATGCGGATGATCCCCTGGTCAATGTGCTCTGCGTCGGCCTGTTGCACCAGAGAGGTGAGAGGGGCCTACAACCCTATGGGGCGGTGGCCTCCGGCGTCGGCAATGTCATCCTGTTGGTGGGTGCCAGCACCGGACGTGACGGCATCCACGGGGCGACCTTCGCCTCGGAGGAGTTGGTCGGGGAGAAGGAGGCCAAGCGGCCCAACGTGCAGGTGGGCGATCCCTTCAAGGCCAAGCTGCTGATCGAAGCCACGCTGGAAGCTTGCAATGTAGGGGCACGGCGCGCTGTGCCCCTACGAGGGCAGGCACAAGACCTGCCCCTACTGATCGGCCTGCAGGACCTGGGGGCAGGTGGGCTCTCCACCGCACTGCCGGAGATGGCGGCGCGCGGCGGGGTGGGCATCGAGCTGCAACTGGAAAAGATCCCGCTGCGCACCCGGCCGATGACCCCCTACGAGATCCTGCTCTCCGAGTCGCAAGAGCGCATGGTACTCTGTGTGCCCACCGGCAGCGAACTGCGTTTCAGTCGGATATTCCATAAATGGGGTCTTGAAGCAGCAGTCATTGGGCGGGTCATCGCCGAAAAGTCTTTTATCATCAGGCAGGAGCAACACCTCTTGGCCCAGGTGCCCATTGAGGGCCTGGCCGGCGGACCGCCACCGCCGGATTGCGCTCTTGCCGCGCCGGACGTTGTAGGGGCAGGTCTTGTGCCTGCCCTTGCAAGCCCTGCCCCCGCGTCACCCCAGCCTGCCTGGGAAAAACCTGCCGATTGGCAAGCCCGGCTGCTAGCGCTCTTGGCCGCGCCGGGCATCGGCTCGCGGCGGCCCATCTATCAGCAATATGATCACACGGTCCAGATCAACACCGTGGTGGGACCGGGCGCGGGCGACGCCGCCGTATTGAGAATCAAAGACACGCCATACGGACTGGTGCTCACTATAGACGGCAATGGGCGCTATGGGGCACTCGACCCCTACCAGGGCGGAGCGATCGCCGTCTGCGAGGCGGCGCGCAATCTGGTTGCAGTGGGAGCCGAGCCGCTGGGGATCACCGACGGGCTTAACTTCGCCGATCCCAACGATCCGGAGGTCTACTGGGCCTTCGCGCAGGCGATTCAGGGCTTGGCCGATGCGGCTCAGGCGCTGGAAATCCCGTTCGTTTCAGGTAATGTCAGCTTCTATAATCAGTCGGTCAGGCGCAAAATTCCGCCCACGCCGATCGTGGGCATGGTCGGCCTGCTGCGAGATATTAACAAACGTGTGCCGATGGGTTTTCAGGCCCCAGGCGACCTGATCTATCGGATAGGGCGGGCGCGAGGGGGGATCGGGGGATCGGAGTTCCTCAAGCTCTTCTATGGTAGGGGCGAAGCATTTGTGCCAAATGCTTCGCCCCTACTAGATAAAGTCGAGCTGGCCTTCGAGAGCCGCCTGCTGCAAGCAATGCGAGCCTTGGCCCAGCAGGGTCTAATCCGGAGCGCCCACGATATCTCCGAGGGTGGCCTGCTGGTGACGCTGGCCGAGAGCGCGCTGGCCGGCGGGCGGGGGGCAGAGCTGGATTTGGACGGGCGCTCGGAGGCAGAGCTCTTCGGCGAGTGGCAGTCGCGCTTCATCGTCAGCGTCGCGCCAGAAGCGGCCGACTCGGTCGCAAGGCTCTTAGGCGAGCGTGAGCTGCCCTGGGCCTGTTTGGGCCGGGTTGTCCCGGAACCCCTCCTGAGCTTAATCGGAGCGCATGATCATCATCATACGTCTCTACATCTGGATGAACTGCGCCAAGCCCATGAGCAAGCACTGGAAGGATTCTTCGCATGAGCTTGCATGAAGCCTGCGGCCTTTTCGGGATTTGCAGCACTGAGGATAAAATCGCCGAGAGCTTGCACCTGGGGCTCTTCACCCTGCAACATCGCGGTCAGGAGGCGGCCGGATTCGCCCTGGCGCGCGGAGGAGAGTTCTTTCTCTACAAAGACCTGGGCTCGGTCGAGGAGGTCTATCGGCAGGGCAACGTGCGGCTGCGCCGCGGCCAACTGGGGATCGCCCACACCCGTTATTCCACGGCCGGAGAAAGCGCGGCGGAGAACGCTCAGCCCATAGGGCTCCACCGCCAAGGGCGCTGGCTGGCCTTGACCCACAATGGGACGGTCGCCAACGCGGCCCGGTTGCGCCGCGAGCTGAGCGAGCAAGGCGTCGTCTTCCAGGGTAGCTCCGATACTGAAATCCTGCTGCAACTCTACGCCAGAGCCCCTGAGGGAACGTCGCCGGAGGAGAGATTGGCCAGGCTGGCCGGGCAGGTGCGCGGGGCCTACTCGCTGCTGCTGCTCGACGGTGATCGCTTGATCGCCGCGCGCGATCCTTTTGGCTTCCGGCCATTGGTGATCGGGCGACGTGGGGCGGACTGGCTGATCGCCTCGGAGACGGCGGCCCTGGAGATGGTGGGAGCCAGGCCGGAGCGCGAGGTGCGACCGGGCGAGGCGGTCATCTTTCGGCCCGGCCGGGAGCCAGAGGCGCGGCGCTTCGCCCCGGAGCGCGCCATACGGTGCTGCGTCTTCGAGCTGATCTACTTTGGCCGCCCGGACTCGGTGATCTTCGACCACGATGTCTATCAGTTTCGCAAGCGGACCGGCTGTCTGCTGGCGCGCAAGGAAGGATCAGCCATAGACCTGGTGGTGCCGGTGCCCGACTCCGGGGTGCCGGCGGCGCTGGGCTATGCGCAGGCGCTAGGCTGTCCGCTGGAGTTGGGCTTGATCCGCAGCCACTACGTGGGGCGCAGCTTCATCGAGCCACAGCAGGCCTCTAGGCTACAGGTGGTCAAGATGAAGCTCTTGCCGCTGCGCTCGGTGCTCTCCGGGCGGCGGGTAGCCCTGGTTGATGACTCAATTGTGCGCGGTACGACCGCCAAGGCCGTGGTGGAGCTGGTGCGCGAGTTCGGCGCGGCTGAGGTGCATCTGCGGATCGCCTCACCGCCGATTATCGCGCCCTGCTTCTTCGGGATCGACATGCCAACCAAAGCTGAGCTATTGGCCTCTGGCCGCACGCTGGCCGAGATCAAGGAATTCTTGCAGGCCGATTCGATAAACTATCTGACGCTGGCAGAACTGGCTGAGGCCACAGGCGTAGGGGCAGGTCTCGTACCTGCCCTTGGTGGCTTTTGCGACGCCTGCTTCAGCGGGTGCTATCCAGCGGGCAGTCTGGCCGAAGACGATCTATTCAGGGGCGCGACATGCCGTACCCCTACCTGCAAAACCAGGTGAGCTAATGCGCTATGCTGAGGTTGGGGTCAGCCTAAAAGATCAAGAGCAGTTCGTCACCCTGATCAAGGCTCTGAAGGGGCCAAGCGCGGAGCAGATCGGCAGATTCGCCGGCCTCTTCGATCTGGCGAGCGTGCTGCAAGAGTATAAGCATCCCTTGCTGGTCAGCTCGACCGACGGCATCGGCAGTAAGACCCAACTGGCCGTAGCTTATGGACAACTGGATGGTCTGGGGCAGGATCTGGTGGCCATGAACGTGAACGATCTGGCCACTTTAGGGGCCAGGCCGCTCTTCTTCCTCGATTATTACGGTGCGGCGCGCCTGGACTTGAGACAGGGCGAAGTTTTGCTCCGCGGGCTGATCCGGGCCTGCGAGCAGGCCGGCTGCACGCTGCTCGGTGGCGAGACTGCGCAATTGACTGATCTTTATCGCTCCCGGTCGGCATTAGAGCTGGTGGGCTTTGTGGTGGGCATAGTGGACCGGCCTAAGCTCCCCGATCCGGCGCAGCTCCGGCCGGGCGACCGGCTGATCGGGCTGCCGGCGTCGGGTCCGCACTGCAATGGCTATTCGCTGATCCGCATGATCATCGCCGAACGCAAGCTGGACCTGCGCAAAAGCTATCCGGAAGCGGGTGAGCGGTCCTTGGGTCAGCTCTTATTGGAACCGATGCCGATATATTCCAAGGTAGCGCTGGAGCTCTTTGAGCGCTTCCCGGTCAAAGGGGCAGCGCACATCACCGGCTCCGGCATTCCGGGCAATCTACCCCGAGTGCTGAGCAGGCAAGTTGATGCGCTGCTGGAGGCGAGCGCCTGGCCGCGATTGCAAATATTCGAGGCTTTGCAGCGCTGGGGTGATGTTCCCGACGATGAGATGTGGGATGTGTTCAACATGGGGCTGGGCTTCATCGTCATCTTGCCTGCGGCGCAGGCCGATGAGGCGCTAAGGTTCTTAGAGCAGCGGGGCGAGCGGGCGTATCTCATAGGCGAGATCGAGCGAGGGAAGGGGACGGTCCGGAGGGTTTAATGAGTATACCATTATTCCATCTGCACCAAGGAGGCCTGCATGCTTTCGATCAAGCGCTATATCTTGTCGCACGGCAAACGCCCTCCCAAAGAGACGAAGGCTCCGGAAAGCAAGGCCGGAACGCTATGGCACCGGGTCCTGCCCGCCGGGATGCCAGGGATGACACCTCAGCAACCGTCTGAGCGCCAGCCAGCCCCCGCGCAGCGGCCCATATTTACCGATTGCCTGGCGGGCATATTCGGAGCAACTGGGATAATAGCGACAGGAACGGGGCAGCAAGGGCGAGATCAGCAATTGATAGCCCCGCACTAGACCGGCGAGCAGCAGGGACAGAACTTTACCCAGCATCGTTATTAAGTATAGCGCTCACCCGGTCTGGCTGCATCCGGCTCGCATCGCTCGCTTGACAGCCCGAAGGCCTGCTCTTATACTCCAGCCATCTTTAGCGTGTGAGGTGAAGCAAATGATTCGTTCAGGTGATCGGGTTTGGCCCGAGAACAACGTTGACGCCAACGCTCAGAGCTTCATGCTTTTCCCTTCCAGGAACCGCTACTCCTATCCCACCTATCGCCTCACCTATTGGCTCTACTGAGCCAACAACACCTTTACTTCCCGACCAATTATTAACGGCGCATCGAATCCAAACAGCCAAGCGTTTATCGCTTGCTGTGCCGCTTAGCGAAGCCCGACCTAACCTCCTGACCCTCTTTCCAGGACGGGAGGGGGCACCAAAAGGAGCAAGATAATCCATGCCTACTGCAATTCAAGCTGAGACCAGAGTACCCCAGAATCAGATCATGACCGACGCTGCGCCCCGGCTCTTGGTCAGTCGAGCCTGCCAGCCGCAAGACACCATCGTGCGTTTGAACGAAGTAGCAATCGGAGGCAGCGTCCCGGTGCTGATGGCCGGACCCTGCTCGATCGAGAGCGAGACACAAATCAGGGCCATCGCCCGCTGCGTCGCCGGTCAAGGCGCAAAAATCCTGCGCGGCGGGGCTTTCAAGCCGCGCACCAGCCCCTACAGCTTCCAGGGTCTGGGCGAAGCGGGCCTCAAGCTGATGCGCCAGGCCGCCGATGAGTACGGCCTGCTCTGCGTCACCGAAGTGATGGAGCCGGCCGAGGTCGAGCGGGTGGGCCGCTACGCCGACATCCTGCAGATTGGGGCGCGCAACATGCAGAACTACCCGCTGTTGCGTGCGGTGGGTCGTAGCGACAAGCCGATCTTGCTCAAGCGCGGTCTGGCGGCCACGCTCGATGAGTTCCTCATGGCGGCCGAATATATCCTCTGTGAAGGGAACCACCAGGTGATCCTCTGTGAGCGCGGCGTGCGCAGCTTTGTAGATCACTGTCGCTTCATGCTCGATCTAGCGGCCATTCCGGCGCTACGTGCCCGGACGCATCTGCCGATCATCGTGGACCCCTCCCATGCAGCCGGCCAGCGAGAATTGGTGATCCCGTTAGCGCTGGCCGCTCTGGCCGCCGGGGCGGACGGCCTATTGGTCGAGGTGCATCACGACCCTGACCGAGCCCAGAGCGACGGGCCGCAAGCGCTCACCCCCGAGGGTTTCGCCCGGTTGGCCGGCCAAGTTCAAGGTGCCTGGCAGATCGGTCGCCAGACGCGCCGCTTTGCCGACCTGATCCCCCATGTCTGAGAGCGATTGGCCGCGCCGGGTGACGATCGTCGGTCTGGGCTTGATGGGTGGCTCACTGGGTCTGGCCATCAGGCGCGCTTATCCCGGGGTGCAGCTCTTCGGGGTAGACCGGAACAGACGGGCAGTGGCGCTGGCCCTAAAACTGGGACTGATCGGGCGGGGCGCGCCGAAGCTGAGCGCCGAGCCGGCCTCTGTTGATCTGGTCTTCCTGGCGACGCCGGTGGGGGCAATCTTGGAGCTACTGCCGTGCCTGCCGACGCTCATCGGCGCTCAGACGCTGGTCTCGGATCTGGGCTCGACCAAGGCACAGATCTGTAAGATGGGCGAGCGCCTCCTGCCGGGGCGGTTCATCGGCGGCCATCCACTGGCCGGCTCCGAGCGCTCAGGGCTAGCGGCGGCCGATCCGGAGCTGTTGCGAGGGGCACCTTATGCGCTCACTCCCTGCGGCGATGCTCAGGAGCCGGCGTTGGAACGCCTGGCGCGTTTTCTGCAGATGCTGGGAGCCAGAGTGCTGATCATCGGTCCGGAGGAGCACGACCGCATTGTGGCCCGCACCAGCCATCTGACCCAACTGCTATCTGTAGCCTTGGCGGGGCTGATCGTCGAAAAGGGCCGGGAAGATGAGCGTTATCTCCGACTCTGCGGCGGGGGCCTACGGGATATGACCCGGCTGGCCGCTTCGCCTTACCCGATCTGGCGTGATGTCTTGCGCACGAATGCCAGTGAGATTGATCATGCGTTGGGAGAGTTCCGAGAGATCTTGGAGCGTCTGCAAGATCGCTTGGTTACTGGTGACTTGCAGGCGGAGTTCGCGCGGGCTGGGGAGTTGATTGAGCACTCGCCGGCCAACGATCGGTCAGAATGCGTTGAGCCGGTAGGGGGGTAAGTCCCGTGGAGGGGCACCAGCTTATAGCCACACCATTGGCTCGCTTGGCGGAGACAACGCCTGCCCGCTCAACTCGCCGGATCGGGTCCGATCCTGACCAGCATCTTGCCGAAATTCTCACCGCTGAAAAGCTTGAGAAACGCCCGGGGTGCATTCTCGATCCCTTCCTCCACCGTCTGCTTCCACTTCATCCGACGCTCGGCGATGAGCCGCTTCATCTCTTCCTGAAACTGGCCTGTGAGCTCCAGGTGATCCGAAACGATAAAGCCCTGTAGTCTCAGGCTCCTGCTGATCGCCAGGATCAGGTTGCTCGGGCCGGGTTCAGGCTCAGTGTTGTTATACTGGCTGATCATGCCGCAGAGCACGATGCGGCCCAAGGGGTTCATCGAGCCCAGCGCGGCCTGCAGGTGTGCGCCGCCCACATTCTCGAAATAGAGGTCTATGCCCTGGGGAAAGGCCTGGCGCACTGCTCGGCTGAGACTCCCACAGCTCTTGTAGTTGATCGCTCGGTCAATGCCGGCCTGCTCTTCGAGCCACTCGCACTTGGCCGCGGAGCCCGCAGAGCCCACGACATAGCAGCCGTGTGCCTTGGCCAGTTGGCAGACGACTGAGCCGACGGCACCTGAGGCGGCCGAGACGAAGACCTGTTCCCCGTCCGCCAGCTTGCCGATGCGAAAGAGGCCCACATAGGCGGTCAGGCCTGTCATGCCCAGCGCACCGAGTTGGGCCTCGAGCGGGCCGAGGTTTCGATCCACCTGGCGCACCCCCTCGCCGCTGGAGAGGAAATACTCTCGCCAACCGAAGAGGCTGCTCACATAGTCGCCGACCGCGAACCGGCTGTGCTGGGAGGCGACGACCTGACCGATCGCGCCGCCCTGCAAGGGCTCACCAAGCTGGAAGGGTGGCACGTAGCTCTCCTGGTTGACCATCCGCCCACGCATATAGGGATCAACGGACATCCAGATGTTCCGCACCAGGAACTGGCCCTCCTCCGGTTGCGGCACTTCCGTCTCAGCGAGCTCGAAGTCGCTCTCCCGAGGTAGCCCCGGCGGGCGCGCTTTGAGGCGAATTTCCCTCGAAACGAGCTTCGACATGATTATGCCCCTCCTTGAGGCCATATTCTCGCCAGGCCTGCGATCGCTGAATTCTACTCTTTACTTACGGGTCTGTCTAATCTCGGAGGGTTCACTTCACTAACGCAGCAACACCAGCTTCTTGACCTTGCTGGTGATGATCTTGCCATTGTATCCCCGCACGGTGACAATGTAGAGATAGACCCCGTTCGCCAGTGGCTTGCCATTGCTCATTAACCGATTCCAGGTCAACCGGTTTCCCACAGTCCAGGCGCTGGCATAACGTCGGTCACCGGCGAGATCAAAGACCTCCAGCCGAACGCTTTGAATGTTCCGGCCTTCTACTTCAACTCCGAGCGGTCCGGCAGGGGAGTTCTCCTGCATCCGGACCTGCTTGATTAAAGGCGCCTGCCCTTGGCCGCTGGGACGCTTGATCACCCGCACCACGCCGGCAGAGACGACCGGATAGGCGATGTGGACGTTCATATTGGGTATATCTACCGGGACGAACTGAGAGCTATAATCCAGACCTTGGTCTGGCAAGGGCTGCTCCATCGGCCAGCTCTCAATCTGCAGGCTGGTTCCAGATGGAGCCTTGGCGAAGTTGCCCTCGATAATCAGCTCAACACCGCAGGGCTTACCGGCAAAGGTGCTGCCGGCCGGACAGACGCCTTGCGGGGAGGTGCCGACGCCCAGTATCCCTTGGTTGGAGGGCGCAAGGCCCGGTATGCCCATCCCTGGGTCAACCAGCAGCTTGCCAAAGCTGCCAAACACATTGGGTTGATTGCCGCTGAAATCGGCCTGCAACTCTTGGAGAGCTTCGCCTGGTCCGCACCTTTGGTCGCCATTGCGGTCAATGCATAGACGTAGCGGTATTTTCACTCCAGGTGAGACATGACCGGCCAAGCGCCAGACCTGCAGGATGTTGATCAGCAAGGGGTCCGGGCCTACCGCAGAGGGAAACGGCTCACAGCTAGGATAGGAGGTTGGATGAGCCGGAGGCTCTGGGGGAACGCGGACGGCCATGAAGCCACCATTGCAGATGTCCAGTCGCTGCAAGACGACCCAACGTGTCTCTCCTTCGGTCAAGGTGCCGGCGTCTGAGGGCTGAGTCGCATCTTCGGCAATAGCGCGGGTGGCATGGGGAGAGATCAGCTTGGGTGTGGGAATTGGGATGCTTGGCTGCCGACCAAGTAAAGCATTGTTAATAGCTGATACTACTTCGTTATTTTCCTGCCTTACTGCCTTAATCTGACTAATAGCTGCCTGCCTTGTACTTGGGTCACCCGGATTGGAAATGAATTCAGCTAATTTACCGAATAATAACGCTCTTCCAAGTGAGGAAGCGCTCTTGGTGTCAACGACCTTCATGAAGAGTGTCTGGAAGTTTGGGACTTCAGCGAAATACTTCCCAGCCGCAGCATAGATCTGGTTACTTGCTGACTCAATGACATTGGAGAAAGTAGCATCTAACGAGAGTAGCTGGTCTACCCTGGTCTGCAAGGTAGTTACATCCCCGGCTGTAATTAACTGAATTAGCTGCTGAAGAAAAGAGTTGAACGCAGCGGCCTTCGCTGTGAGGGAAGC
>CAJXGD010000051.1 GCA_913053845.1 uncultured bacterium
GTCTCTTACAAGGGAAAGAAGGAACATCATCAACTCTGAACTGGGTGACTATCCAAAATGGGCATTCCCGCGAAAGGAATCCGTCGGTGTCTGTAGGGAGGTTCACTTCCAATGTCCGTATCCCTTTCGGTGGCTGAGCGACAGAACCATTGATTCACTTGCCATGATAATGTCATATTAGTAGAATCTTTGGGTAACTTCGCCCGATACCCAGTATCAGCAATCTGAGTACACCATGACGGAGGCATTATATGCCTGACGCGACGAGAAGTCAACAACCGAAACTCCTTGATGAAACCCGAAATGTCTTCCGTCTACACCATTATTTCATTCACACCGTACGATCCTATGTGAATTGGATTGTGACGTTCCGAACCCCTTGGACTATCTCGGCGTTTGATCATCATCCTTTCCCCCCCGTCTAACGAGTGCGAGCTGAGCACCCTGCGCGCAGCGGGCCAGCCGCAGGCCTAGAGAGTGATAAGGCGCGCCTGCTGAACGAACGCAGCAAAGCCCGTCAGCAGCTCAA
The DNA here is from genome assembly GCA_913053845.1 of uncultured bacterium. Taxonomy (GTDB): domain Bacteria; phylum Bipolaricaulota; class Bipolaricaulia; order RBG-16-55-9; family DRJF01; genus DRJF01. Next base: position 530 of record CAJXGD010000051.1, read on the forward strand.
GGCGCTCATGCTCGGGCCGACCTACGGTCATTCGCCTCGCCCGCCGTGAGCACCGACATCATCAGTAGCATTCCGTCCCATCTCGCCTTGATTTGGCTTTCTTAGGCTCATGCCCTATGCTTCCCCTGGGGTGATTCTATGGTTGAACGAGCAGCGGGTAAAGGTGAAGCGAAGACCTTCCCACCGAGGTTGGACATCATCCGAGAACTACATAGCAAGAAGACCAAGCTGGAACTGATCCTGTGTGACGGGGCCGAGCTGGAGGGGCAGATCGAGCGGTTTGACCAATATAACTTGCTTTTCAAGGGCAGCGACGGAAGTCGCTACTGGATCCCGAAGCACGCGGTAGTCTGCGCGAAGCTGTCGTAGGTGCGAGTGTGCGTCGCCTGGTGCTTGGTGCTGCCCTGCTCCTGGTCCTGCTGGTTATCCTCGTGAGGATCGCGATTGGCTATTTCAGTAAATCACACCATCACCGAGGACGGTCAGGACATCATCGGCCCCGCCATGAGCACCGGCATCACTAACCCGCGAATCCTGCTAGACGGGGGCGCTCTAGCGATCCTAGAGCGAGACGTCGCCCTCTGGCATGGTGGCCTGACACTGCGGGATCTCAGCCAAACCATTGCCCGGTTGTTGTGAGGGGGTGAGCTGGGTGGGGGAATAACCGCTCATCTGCTGCAGATAGCAGCGCAACGAGGAGGTCACTCGATGTTTAAATGGGTTTGGGTCCTGGTGTTGAGCGGGGTGCTGCTGTGGGCACTGGTCGGGAAAACGGTTCCCCAGACCCGATCGGGCTGCGTGCCTCAGTTGGCGCACGTAGTGGTGGTCATCGAAGAGAATCACCGCTTCGATCAGATCATCGGCAACCCGCAAGCGCCCTTTATCAATGGCTTAGCCCGGCAGGGGGCGCTGTTCACCGAGGCGTACGGCGTGGCACACCCCTCACAACCCAACTATCTGGCCTGGTGGAGTGGCTCCACCCAGGGCGTTCGCGATGATGTGGTGCGCCCCGGCCACTTTCACGGTGCAAACTTTGGCACACGCCTGGCCCTGTTGGGCCGGAGCGTGCTCGCTGTGGAGGAGCCTCCGGTGGTGGGCAAGCACGCCCCTTGGGTATCGTTCGCGGAGAACGGCATGCTGGTGCGCAGCACCGACCTCGCACCGCCGGAGACCCTACCCGCGCTGAGCTTCATCGTGCCCAACCAGCGCGATGACATGCACTCTGGCTCGGTCGCCCGTGGGGATGCTTGGCTAGCCCAGCACCTGCCCAGATGGCTCGCGCGCTTGGGCACACGGGATTTATTGATCCTCACCTTCGACGAGAGTAGCTTCGGCTTCTCCAACCATATTCCCATGGTGTGGTGGGGGCCGGCGGTGCGTCCGGGGTGCTACGACCAGCGGGTGGATCACTTCAACGTCGTGCGCACTGTGGGCGATGCGCTGGGCCTCGCGCCGCTCACCCAGGCCAAGCCCTTCTTTGAGGCCTTGAGCTGTCCGAGCGCCTCAGCTTGAGCCGGCATACAGTTTTGATGACCAGGCTGGCGTCAACGCAGACGATGGAGTCCTTCGGCACGCTCTTCGCGGAGGTCATTGAGCTCCTGGGCCGAATCGGGCAGCTCCCCGCCGGCGCGGGCGCCGATCTGGCGGCGAAGTGCCCGGGCACGTTCCAGAGCGGCCATCGTCCCCAACGCTTCAGTGACCACTCGGACGGCCGCTAGGGCGGTGATGCCGGCAGGATCTATCAGAGGGTTGACTTCAACGACATCCAGGGCCACGATCTTGGCGCGCAGTCCTTGAATCAGCGAGAGCAGCCAGCGCGAACTGAGCCCACTAGGCACCGGATTGCCACAGCCGGGCGCATAGGCCGGATCAAGTACATCAATGTCGACAGATAGATATACCGGTCCCTCTTCGGCATAGCAGAATGAGTCGGCTTCCCAACTGGGGACGAGGCGGATGCCCGCTCTTTGGGCCACCTCGAGCTGCTGAGGGCTAACAGCCCTGATTCCCACCTGGGTGACCGACTCGCCGGTCATGCCCTGCAACTCTAAGATGCGGGCCACGACGCAGGCATGAGAATAAGTATCCCCCTGATAGTCAGGGTATAAGTCGGGATGTGCATCGAGATAGAGCAATCTCAGACCAGGATAGCGCGACAGTGCGGCCGCAAAACAGGGAACGGTGATACTATGGTCTCCACCCAGCAGGATGGGCACCGCATTGCGGTCGAATATGCCGCCCACCCTGGTTTTAATCTGCTCGAAGACGAGCGGCGCACGGTTGCCAAGCGACAGATCACCCAGATCTAAGGCGGGAAGAGCGGAGAGATCGAGGCCACGCTCGGTGCAGGGGCTGAGCGATTCGGCCATCTGACGGATTTGAGCGGGTGCCAGACGAGTGCCCGGCCTGAAAGAGCTGCCCGCATCGTAGGGTAGGCCGAGCAGTACGTACTCCGCCTCGTCCTCCAGCCGGCCCTTGAATATCCCGCTAAACGATGATAATCTTGCCATCATGGGCTTTGGTACTATACGCTACAGCAGCGCTCTAAGCAACGCACTTGAGCAGAAGTGATAGCAAAGACTCCGATTCGCTTCCAAGCGCCAAGTATGCTATTTTGATCGGCAGCATAGAGCGAAAGGAGGCCGAATGATGATGAAGATCACTCTCTTGGGCACCGGGGGGGCACTACCGCCAGGGGGACGGGCGCAGAGCGGCATTTTCATTGAGAGCACTGAAGGTTGCCTATTGCTGGACTGTGGCAGCGGGGTGCTCCTGCGGCTGGCGCAGGCCGAGATTGACTTGGCTCGACTGAACACCATTCTACTCACCCACCTGCATTTGGATCACATGAGTGATCTGCTGCCGCTGCTCACCGCGCGCTGGCTCAACGGACAAGTGCAGACGCGGCTCTACGGGCCGGAGGGAACCGAGGCGCTCTTGCAGGACCTGATGGCGCATTGGGACTACGTCCAGGAGCATGTGCGCTTGAGCATCACCGAGCTGCAGGGCGGTATGGCCTTCGAAGCCCAAGGTTTTCAGATAGACTCCCTGAAAGCAGAGCATGGGCTGCCGGCACTGGCCTATAAGTTCGACCGACGCTTCGTCTTCTCCGGGGACACGGTACCCCTGACCGAGATGGCCCAGTTTGCCGGTGACTGTAAGCTATTGCTCCACGAGTGCTCGCTCCCCGATGGAGTAGAGGCTCCCCATCACAGCCGGCCGCGCGAGCTGGGTGAGGCGCTGGCAAACTGCGATGTAGCCAAGCTGGTGTTAACGCATCTCTATCCCCCGACCCAGGGGTGTGAGGCGGAGATGATTCGCTCGGTGAAGCAGCATTTCGCCGGACAGGTCGAGCTGGCGGAGGATCTGGCACGATTTGAAGTATGAGGGGGCATGTTCATCTTAATTGATCTTTTGACTCATCGCTTGGAGCGTGTTAAAGAGAAGTTATGCCTGAAAATAGGGGACTTAACATATGAAGAAGAATAGCATAAGGCACGATGAGGCCTTCTCAGTCTTACCTGTCCTAACTGCACATCAAGAGGAGTTGAAAAGCCTTGGGGTTAAGTCCTTGGCCCTCTTCGGATCAGTGGTCCGAGGTGAAGCCCGACCGGAGAGTGATGTAGACCTTCTGGTGGAGTTTGCAGATATTGCCACCTTCGACCGTTACATGGAGCTCAAGTTCTTCCTGGAAGCTCTCTTGAGTCGTCCGGTAGACTTAGTAACCAGGAAAGGCTTGAAGCCGCGTTTGCAGCCCTACATTGAGCGAGAGGCTGTCTATGTCGTGTGATTACGACATTTTTCTAGAAGATATTCGAGATAGTTGCGAAAAGGTCTTGCACTATACTCGTGGCTTCAGCTTTGATCAGTTCATAGGTGATGAGAAGACTTTCGATGCAGTATTGCGAAACCTAGAAGTCATCGGTGAAGCGGTCAAGCACCTTCCTCAGGAAGTGCGTGACCGCAATCCCGAAGTTGAATGGCAGAAGATCGCCGGTATGCGCGATATTGTCATACACGAATATTTCGCGGTAGATGAGGACATCATCTGGGATATTGTTCACAGCAAAATCCCACAGCTTCTTAAGCAAGTCAAGCGAATTTTAGTCACCGAGTTTGCGGAAGGAAGCGACTGAGATCAGTTAAATCCTCAATTCATCGGTTCCTTGCTCGCGGGAGGTCTAATGCTAAAACAACTCAACTCTTTTATTCGCACCGCCTTTCTGGGCGGCGTGACTGTGATCCTGCCGGTCGCCATCCTCTGGGTAGTCTTCCATTGGTTGTTCCACCGGGTGACCCAACTGGTCCAACCGTTGACCAACCTGCTGGTGGCCCGCTCGCAGTTGCAGGTCTTCGTGGCCCAGCTGTTGGCCATTGTGATCATCTTGGCCTTCTGCTTCGCGGTGGGGGTGCTGGTGCGCACCCGCCTGGGCGCCTGGCTGTTTCACGCTTTGGAGAGATCGGTATTGCGTGTGGCCCCCGGCTATAACTTGGTCAAAGAGATCGTCATGCAGGTGCTGGGTGCCAAAAAATCCCCCTTCTCTTCCGTGGCCCTGGTGCAGCTCTTCGGCAACGAGACCTTGACTACGGCATTTGTCACCGATGAACACGCCAACGGCTACTACACCGTCTTCGTCCCTACCGGCCCCAATCCCACTTCAGGCCTGATCTATCACCTGCCGGCTCAGGCGGTGCACCTGATAGATATCCCGGCGGAAGCGGCGGTGCGCTCGATTATCAGTTGCGGGGTGGGCTCGCAGCCCCTGTTGGCCAAATATCTCGCCGCAAGGACCAAGCAGCCGGACCCTTAAACCCCAATCTTGTCAAGGAGGAGCGGAGCAATGACCGATAGACTCCAAACTTTCAACCAATATCGCCGCCAGATGAATCAGCAGATCCTGGACCAGGGTAACTTGCAGATCAAGCGTTTCTTCAGCTTGGACTCCCAGACCTATCGCCAGGGAGCCTTGCCGGCCCAGACGAAAGAACTGCTGGGACTGGTGGCCTCCCTGGTGCTGCGCTGCGATGATTGCATCAGTTATCATATTATTCAGTGCGCCAAGAGCGGCTTCAGCGATGAGCAGTTGTTTGAAGCGTTCAGCGTGGCGCTGGTGGTCGGTGGCTCGATCGTCATTCCCCACCTGCGCCGGGCGGTCGAGCTGCTGGAAGAGCTGCGCCGCCCGGACCAAGGGTCCCCATCGGCTTAACTCCGACCGACTGCTTGCAGCGCTTGACAGACGGCCGGCAAGCTGCTATCATGTCGTTAGCAATCGTCAATGGAGAGTGCTAACAATGGCCGAGATGGACAGCCGCAAGCGACTGGTGCTCAAGGAAATAGTGGATCGCTACATCAAAAGCGGCCAACCGGTCAGCTCCCAAGCGCTGCTGAGCGACTATGGGCTCTCGGTCAGCTCGGCGACCATCCGCAACGACATGAAGGCCCTGGAAGAAGCCGGCTATATCACCAAAGCCTATCACTCGGCCGGGCGGGTGCCCACCGAGCGGGGCTATCGTTTCTTCGTGGATTGGCTGGTGGAGCTCTCCGAGTTGGGTCATCAGGAGCAACATGCGATCACCGAGTCCTACGAGTTTCAGCATCAGGAGATCGGGGCCTTGCTGCGTCAGACGGCTCTCTTGCTGGCCAAGATCGGCGGCTATGCCGGCTTCGTGCTCTCCCCTCGGATCGAGCAGACCAGACTGCGCTCGATCCTGTTGGTCCGGTTGGATGAGACGAACGTCTTGGTGGCCATCCTCTCCGAGCTGGGTCTGATCGAGACTCGGATGGTGCATTCGACGCTGAGCGAGGCCGAGCTGGCCGAGACCGTCGCGCTGCTCAATCGCCGACTACGCGGTCAGCGCCTGGCCGAGATCCGCAATGAGGCCATTCGGTTCTCCGAGACGGAGGGTTGGTCCAAGGGCACAGTGCGCCAGGCCTTCACCCTGCTGCGTGAGGCGATTGACCGCCATGCCAAGCGACGATTGTATACCGAGGGATTGGTTCAACTGCTGCAGCAGATGATCGCCGAGCGGTGTGATCTGGAAGAGATGCAGGCGCTGGCCGCCCTATCGGGCGATCCGGCGCGTCTGGCTGCCTATCTCTACCGCCAGGCGGACAACCAGACCAGAGCGCTGATCGGGGCGGAAAATACCCTAGAGGCCCTGCGACGCTCCTCGCTGGTGCTGCAAAGCTACGGCTTCGGCGGGGTGCTGGGCCTCTTGGGACCGGTGCAGATGAACTATAGCAAGGCCTTCTCGGTGACTCAGTATGTGAGCAACCGGCTGAGGGCAATTCTCACCGTGGCCCAGCGGGACAGCCGGGCCGCGAGCGCATCAGGAGGGAAGCTAAGCGATGCCTGAAGAAAGCACGGAGCAAAAGACCCAACGCGCTGGCAAAGTCGCCCCTGAGGAGCAGGCGGAACTGGAAGGGTTGCGGACCCAGTTGGCCGAGCGGGAGCAACGCTTGGCGACTTATCTGGACCGCTTGCAGCATCTCCAGGCCGATTTTGCCAATTACAAGAAGCGAGTTGCCCGTGAGCAACAGGCCTATCAGCAGGCGGTCGAGGATCAGTTGTTGCGGGCCATCCTGCCCATCTATGATAACTTCGAGCGGGCCTTTCGCACCTTGGCCAAGAACAACGATAAAGATTCGTTCATCGAAGGGCTAGAACAAGTATATTCCCAGTTCAACGCTTTTTTGCAGCAACAGGAGATACGACCTCTGGAGGTGCTGGGTCAGCCCTTTGACCCCGCCTGGCATGAGGCACTGATGAGCGTAGAGACCGAGACGGAGAAAGCGAATATCATCATCGAGGAGTTCGAGCGCGGCTACCGCCGCGGCGAACGGCTGCTGCGGCCCAGTCGGGTCAAGGTGACCCGGCAGCCCACCCCAGCCGAGCAGCGTCAGGGTGACTCTCAGGGTCACCCCGTCGCAGAGGAGGAACAAAGCGATGGCTAAAGCGAAGATCGTAGGTATTGATTTGGGGACGACGCTTTCGGAGATAGCTGCGCTGGAAGGTGGCAAACCGGAGATCCTGCTCAACGCGGAGGGCGAGCGCACCACCCCCTCGGTGGTGGCCTTCACCGAAGAGGGCGAGCGGCTGGTGGGCAAACTGGCCCGTCGTCAGGCGATCACCAACCCGGAGCGCACCATCGCCGAGATCAAGCGCGAGATGGGTAGCAACCATCGGGTGAAGATCACCACCGCCAAGGGCAGCAAAGAGTACTCGCCGGAAGAGATCTCGGCCATGATCCTAGGCAAACTCAAGGCGGATGCCCAGGAGCGCCTAGGCGGCGTGGTCAAGCAGGCGGTGATCACCTGCCCGGCCTACTTCGATAATACTCAGCGCCAGGCGACCAAGGATGCCGGGGAGATCGCCGGTCTAGAGGTAATGCGGGTCATCAACGAGCCGACGGCGGCCGCGCTGGCCTACGGGTTGGACAAACAGGGCGAGCAGACGATCCTGGTCTACGACCTGGGCGGAGGCACCTTCGACATCTCGCTCTTAGATATCGGCGAGGGCGTCTTCCAGGTGGTGGCCACCGGCGGTGATAACCAGCTAGGGGGCAAGGAGTTCGATCAACGCATCATAGACTGGTTGATCGCCGAGTTCAAAGAGGAGACCGGAATTGACCTGCGCCAGGATCGGGCGGCGCTGCAGCGGCTCAAGGACGCGGCCGAGGCGGCCAAGCAGGAGCTCTCCTTCAAACAGGAGACCGAGATCAATCTACCCTATATCTCGGCCGACCAGACCGGTCCCAAGCACTTGCAGCACAAGTTGACCCGAGCCCGGTTTGAAGCACTCATTGACGATTATCTGCAGCACACCATTGAGCTGGTGCATCAGACGCTCCGTGAGGCCAAGCGCAGCGAAAAGGACATTCAGCAGATCGTGCTGGTCGGCGGCTCGACCCGCATTCCCAAGGTGCAGCAACTCATCGAGCAGATCCTGCCGGGCAAGATCAACAAGGAGATCAACCCCGATGAGGTAGTGGCCCTGGGCGCGGCCATCCAGGGAGCGGCGCTGGCCGGCGAGATTGACGAGATCGTCCTGCTCGACGTCACGCCGCTGACCCTCTCCATCGAGACGCTGGGCGGCGTTTCTACACCGCTGATCGAGAAGAATACTACCATTCCCACCGAGAAGACCAAGAGCTTCACCACCGCCGAGGACGGTCAAAGCCAGGTGGACATCCACGTGCTTCAGGGCGAGCGCAAGCTGGCCCAGGACAACAAGAGCTTGGGGCGCTTTCAGCTCTCTGGCATCGCCCCGGCCCCGCGCGGCGTGCCCCAGATCGAGGTGACCTTCGCCATAGATGCCGATGGCATCTTGAACGTGACCGCTAAGGACCGTGCCACCGGCAAGGCCGCTTCCATCGTGATCAAGGAGTCCTCGCGGCTCAACGACGAGGAGATCAAGCGCATGCAGCATGAGGCCGAAGCCCACGCCGAGGAGGACCGCAAACGGGTGGAGGAGATCGAGACGCGCAACCAAGCCGATCAGTTGGTCTACGCCACCGAGAAGTCGTTGCGCGACTTCGGCGACAAGGTCAGTGCCGAGACCAAAGAGAAGATTCAAACCAAGATAAATGCCCTCAATGAGGCGCTCAAGCGCAACGCGCCGGTGGTGGAGCTGCGCCAGGCCACCGAGGAGCTGCGTCAGGCCTCCTTGGAGCTGGGCCAGCAGGTCTATAGTGAGACTCAGCAGGCACAGTCCAGTGACTCCGGCGAGGGGGCGACGGAGCAGGCCCAGCCCGGCACGGATCAACAGGACCAACCGGGAGAAGAGGGCTACGTGGATGCCGAGTATGCCAAAGAGGACAAAAAAGAGGACCAGCATTAAAGGTGAACGAGAACACCAATGGCCCAGAGAGACTATTACGAGACCTTAGGCGTCGGCCGCGATGCCTCGCCGGAGGAGATCAAGAAGGCCTATCGCAGGTTGGCCAAGCAGTTTCACCCTGACCGGGCCAACGGAGGCGATGCGGAGAAGTTCAAGGAGGCCACCGAGGCCTATGAGGTCCTCTCCGACCGCGAGAAGCGCTTGCAGTATGATCACTTCGGTCATGCAGGTCCGCAGCAGGAGTTTAACTTCGGCCCGACCGACTTTAGCCGCGCGCGGGAGGCCTTCGATGAGTTCGGCTTCGGCTCGTCCTGGAACGACGTCTTCGACGCCTTCTTCGGCGAAGGGATACGCACCACCCGCACCCGTCAGCGGCAGCGCAGCCGGGCCCAGCCGGGCGAAGACCTAGAATACCGGCTGCGCATCACCTTGGAGGACGCTGCGCTGGGCACGCGGATGAAGGTAACCATCCCGCGCTACGCCGTCTGCTCGAGCTGCCAGGGCAGTGGGCGAGAGCCGGGCACCGGAGCGACTGCCTGTCCGGCCTGCCAGGGACGGGGCCAGGTGGAGTATCATCAGCGGACTATGCTGGGTAGTTTCGTCAACGTCCGCACCTGTGAACGCTGCGGTGGTTTCGGCGAGATCGTCAGCTCACCCTGCAAGCACTGCTCAGGCCAGGGGCGGGTGCAGGAGCAGAGCCGCTTGACCCTTCGCATCCCCCCCGGGGTGGACAGCGGGTCGCGCCTGCGGCTCAAGAACGAGGGAAACGCCGGACGCTTCGGTGGACCGGCGGGCGATCTCTATATCATGGTCGAGGTCACCCCCCACAATCGCTTTACCCGCCACGGCGACGACCTGCGGCTGCGACTGCCGATCAGCTTCGCGCAGGCGACCTTGGGGGCTCGGCTGCAAGTGCCGACGCTCACCGGTCAGGAGGAGCTACATATCCCGGCCGGCACCCAATCGGGCGAGGTTTTCAAGCTTAAAGGGCAGGGCGTTCCGCATTTGCGAGGCCGAGGGAAGGGTGATCTGCTGGTGAAGGTCCAGGTGGTCGTGCCGACCAAGCTCTCCGCGCGCCAGCGGAAGTTGATTGAGGAGTTGGGGCGCGAGCTGTGAGCCGCCGCTCAGTTTCCGATGTCGCGGCGATGGCCCATCCCGGCAAAGCTTATCTTCTGGAGAGCGCGATAGGCCTTGGCGCGCGCCTCCGCCAAACTGGCAGCTAGTCCTACTGTGCTGAGCACTCGGCCGCCCGCACTCACCAACCGACCATCGTTGCGAGCTGTGCCGGCATGGAAGATGAATAGATCAGGCTGCTCAACTTGGTTTTCTAGACCACTGATCGGCTTTCCCATCTCGTACGAACCCGGATAGCCCTGGCTGATGGCGACGACGCAGACGGCGGTCTTGGGCTTGAGCCGGCAGGTAAATCCAGCCAGCCGCCCCTCGACGATGCGCTGGAATAACTCCAGCAGGTCGAAGTCGAAGCGCGGCACCAGCGCCTGGGTCTCCGGATCGCCGAAGCGCACGTTGTATTCTAGCAACTGCGGACCACCTGCGGTCCAAATCAGTCCAAAGTAGAGAATCCCCTGATAACGAATCCCCTCGCGGGCCAAGCCCGCGAAAGTCGGTCGGACGATCTGCTGCTGGGTTTGACTGAGCATTTGGTCGCTCAGCCAGGGGACCGGCGAAACTGCGCCCATGCCACCGGTGTTAAGACCCCGATCGCCCTCGCCGCGGCGCTTGTAGTCCTGTGCCGTGCCCAGATAGCACCAGCTCTGGCCGTCTGAGGCGATGAAGAGCGAGAACTCGCGGCCAGAGAGATATTCTTCCAAGACGACCCGCCGCGAGGCCTCGCCGAAGCGCCGCTCGACCAGGAACTGCCGCAACGTCTGCTCGGCTGCGGCGCGCGTCGGAGCGATGACCACGCCCTTGCCGGCGGCCAGTCCATCGGCCTTGATGACCACCGGTGGCGCGAGCTGATCGAGAAAAGCACAGGCCCGTTCATAGTCGGCGAAGACGCCGAAGCGGGCCGTAGGGATCTCATACTTGCTCATAAATTCTTTGGCGTTCGCCTTGCTGGTCTCGAGCAAAGCGGCTCGCTTGGAGGGTGCGGCGATCTTCAGACTGACCCGGCTGAAAGCGTCGTAGATGCCCAGGGCGATCGGCTGCTCCGGACCGACGATGGTCAGGTCTATCTCGTTGGCTTGGGCGAATTCGACCAGACGTTCGATCTGGGTGGCCTGAATAGCAACGTTCTCGGCAAGTCGGGCGGTACCGGCGTTGCCTGGTGCACAGAAGAGTTTTTTCAATCTGGGCGAGCGGGTCAGCGCCCAGGCCAGGGCGTGCTCGCGGCCGCCGCCGCCGATCAAGAGAAGTTTCATCTTTGGACACCTGGGATAGATCTCATAGAATACTTAAGCCTCCAACCCATAGAGTTTATAAACGCTCTCATCGATTTCCATTTGTAGATTCAGTATCTCCCAGCGGAGCCACCCAACGTCCGCGAGCAGCTTCTCTTGAAAGTGCTGAAAGAGCTCATTGGTTTCTGGTAACAAGAGTTCGTTATTGATTTGCTCCCATGATTGGCCTTTTCTGCCATTGAGTAACTTCGCTGCTAACTCCAATAGAGGTGCTGGTCCTGCCAGTGTAAGCACCTGTCTATCTTTACTTCTGAGGTTTAGCTGTGGACCTTCTAGAGTCTGACCAACTTTGCCAGTGTGTTGAAGCCGGAAATCATCGCCATGAAACTCTCTCGACTTTAAGATCTTGATACTGGGATGCGTTCGCAAAGAGTAGAGCTTGTCATCCGGCAATTCTTGCAGGACTATAGTGGTTTTGATCGGCGGCAGCGCCTCATCGAACTTGAGCTTAGGCAACCGCTGTCCATCGAAATACCTTGAGTATTTTGCGAGCCCTGCCAGCTTTTCGCGAACAGTTTGCACTTTCTCAACGATGCTATCGTGAAGCTGCACATCATCGGGGTTACTGAAGTCAATGCGGCGGATGGGGATTTGTTCTAGCATCTTCTGACGGGTTAACCCTCGCTGCCTGCCTTTTTCGATCATCCAGCGATTGATCAACTTTGAATTGAGAACTCCAAGAGTGTAAAGAAGATCTTCCTTGGTGTCAGTCTGCGGTACGATGAGGTTGATATCGGAGTTCTCGTAAAATTGGCCTGTTTGCAAGCCGAAGGGCTTCAAATCCGTCTCACCCCAGCGCGGGGTCACAATTTTTGTTGCAAGGAGTAAACTCTCATCTCTGGCCCAATGTAGGCCGTACCAAGGCATCCTACCCTCTTTGCACTCGCGCTTTTGTTCTAATATTTCACGGAAATATCCGAGATGATCTTTAAGATGACTGTAAGCATCAATATCATGGTGTTGTGTGACATAGATGACATAGAGTTTTTCCTCTCCTCGATCGACGAAGTAGGGACCAATCCAGGAGTTTTTGTAGGTGGGTTTGACAAGCGTCTCTTCATCAGAAGATAACTTAAGGGCTTGCTTCTCAGCTCCAGTTAGGATGAAAATACCATCTCCAATCTGTATCTTTGACTTTCTATCTCCTCCCTCGATCTTCCATTTTGGTAAGAGGTTTATATTGCGTTTAGTAACTCGATCAGCTCCCGAAACTATACCTTGTTCAATTTTGCAAAGTGAGCTTAGTTTTTGGCCCTTTCCCTCGACCTGCATGATGAAGTCATAAGCGGATGGGGTAACCAAGAGAGTGGCCCAAGGGTCGCCGTTCGGCGGTAGCTGCCCTTGAGCAATGGGGCTCCAGTGGACTTTAATGTTCCGATCTTCATATTCTTCTTCGCCAATGTGCTGTTGAATGTGTTTGGTGATGAAGCGTAGCTTCTCACCAATCGTGGCATTTGCCTTATCCTTGAGTAGTTCTTTGTGCTTGGCCAGCACTCGCACGACCTTGATTTGGTTCTTGTCACGCTCTTTACGGTCTGAGCAGCGTTCTAAGATGAAGATCATATTGTGCTGACCTTGGGCGTGCTCGAATATCTTGACATCTTCGAAGAAGATCAACTCTTGAATTTTGGCGTTCGCAAGGATGTATTGCCGTAGTGTGGTAGCGCCGTCAGCAGTGGGCCAATAAGCCGTGGTAATGAAGCCAAGCCGCCCACCTTCCCGTAGCTTCGATAGGCCCAGGATGATAAACCAGTAAAGATAGTCCATCTTGCCCTGATAGTGGTTTTGCCAATAAGAATAGCGTTCGCGTGTGCTGCGAAAGAGCTCTTTGTGACCCTTCTCGCCAATGTAGGGTGGGTTGGCACAGCAATAGGTAAACTTGCCGGCTAGCTGGTTCTTGATCTTGTCGAAAATGAACTTCTTGCCGCGACCTAGCGGCAAGATGGAGCGTAAGGGGTCAGGTTTATAATCGTCGTCTTGAGAGATTAACTTGTGGTCGTTGTGCAAAGAGAGGGCGTCTACCAAGACTACAGCCAGTGGCGAGCTTTCTCTTTTTTGTAGAGCTGGCTGGAGCTGCGCAAGCTGGTAAATCACCGGTGTAAGCTGGATTAGCAAGTTGACCTCTGTGATGTAGTATGGAAATGGAGAGATCTCAGCGCCGAATAGCCCGATGAAGATCGCACTGCGCACGTCAAGCACATCCTGCTTGTCATTGAGATCGAGTTGAGCTTCTTCGCGCAGTCTTCGTGCCGCTTCAACCAGGAATCCTCCAGACCCTGTGGCTGGATCGAAGATTGGCCTCGGCTTGCGTTTGCCCTTTGCATGGTCAAAGAAGGCTTGAGGATGATTGAAACCCACGCGATCCCAAATGAAGCTGACGATCTCTCGCGGTGTGTAGTATTGCCCTTTGCTCTTCTTGTCTATCCGGTCGATATACTCCTCGTAAATCGTGCCCAAGACGTCCTGATTGAGCTTCCCCAGGTTAAAGTTGGAGAGTTCGTAGAGCACTTCGATCAGAGTATCAACAGACGGCTCGTACCAGCTATAGTTGTTTTCGACATTGAAGAGCCATTTGTAGCGTTCGGCAGCCAGTTGGAAAGCGTACTTGAGTACTCGCCGAAGCTCACGGTTGGAATTCTGATAGAATCTCTCCAATCCACCATCATAAAGTGTCTGGTCAATGAAGCCGATATCCTCCCAGGTGCGGACCAGTAGAATGCGGGTCATAGTAAAGTAAGCTACACGATAGGTGAAAACATCAAGAGCACGGCCATAAAGATCATCAGGCCGGGCTTGCAATATCTCTTGCAGTGTGTGAGCGGATATCTCTTGTGGCTTATGGGATGGTGAGATTTCTGAGGAGATCCATTCGATCTCCTTGGCAATGGTTTGGGCACGCTGGGGGTCTGGTTCTAAGAAAGCGGCGATCTCTTCCCGTTGGGCTTTAGCGTCCTGATAGAGTAACTCTACAATCAGGCGCAACCGGTTGGTCAGCAGCTCAACGTTTAACACCTCATCCCCCCGCCAGGGCTTGGCCTGGATGATCCGCTGTAATTTCTCTTGCGGTGTTAGTTCTTTGAACGAGAAATGTTCAGTGAACCTAAGAAACCGCCTGGTGTTCTCTTTGGCCAAGATGCCCTTGGGATCAGCTTTGAAATCACGATAGAGTTGGAGGAAGCTGAAATTGAACTCTTCCAGTTCTTCGGATGAAGTTAGGGTGTAGACATCGAGATCCCGCATGTTGGTGATGATCAAGTATCGCACATCATGAACCTCTAAATACTTGCGTTTCTCAGCGTAGTACCGGGATAGGTCCTGAGAATCGGAGCCTTTAGCTTCAAAAACGAAGGGATGAGTACGCAAATCAACAGGAACAAAGTCGGGGTTCCCTGTCTCGGTGCGCTCTTGTGCAATGATGGTTTGACCTCGCTGGAAGCCCAGGACCTCCTCAAGGAACTCGGGTAACAGAACTGAAGCGATCAACGTCTCTTCATCAGGCCGTTCACCAGCATAATAGTCGGGGTAGGCCTTGACCTTGCCGGATGAATAATGTGAATAATTCGGGGTATCGAGGAGCTGAATTGTCTTGTGGAGTAAGACTAGGGAACCTCTCATGGCTTGTTTCCCGCGGGTTTAGGGTGTGCCTCATCCCACAGATTACGAAGGTCATCCAAGAAAAGTTGAGGGGTATAGCCTTGTAACAAACGTTCCAAAACGAAAGAATCAATCGTTGCGGCAGTTGGTCCTGCAATTGAGCCAATCCCAGGAATTGCCCCTATGCCGGATGTGATGATGAAGCGGATCGTTCGTACAGGCCAACTCTTCGACCAGTGCTTCTTCGTCAACGTTTCCACGTACATACCTGCAATTTCATTAGAATCTTGAGCTTCCAGCTTTGCAAGCCATCTACGGAATTGTTGCCCTTTAGGGC
>CAJXGD010000052.1 GCA_913053845.1 uncultured bacterium
TATGAATGGGCCTTCGGCGATGGTGCCAAGGGCAGTGGTGCCAAGGCCAGCCACGACTACGCCAAGCCCGGCGACTACACGGCCACGCTGACCGTCACCGATAATAACGGGGCTACCGCCCAGGCGACGGTCAAAGTCGAGGTCAAGCAGGCGGCCGTGAGCCTGAAGCCTCAAGCGCGGGGCAAGACCTGGGAGATCCAGTTGATGACCACCGCCGACGGCGACAACGATTTTGATCCGGGCGTGGTGAAGGTGCAACCGGGCGACACCCTGCGCTTCGTGCTGAAGAGCGGCGTGCACACGGCCACGGCCTACTGTCCCAAGAACAGCAAGAAACTGGGCATCCCGGCCGCAGCAGCCGATACTTCGCTCTGCTTCAACTCCGGCATGTTGGTCAAGCCGGGCCAGAGCTTCGAGGTCAAGATTCCCGCCGATGCTCCCCAGGGCACCTATGCGTACTTCTGCGTGCCCCATGAGGCGTTGGGCATGGTGGGCCTGATCATCGTCGGTCAGCCCAGCAAGCTGAGCCAGGAGTTTCTGGGCAGCTTGCCCGGCCAAGCCAAGGCCGAGCTCCAAAACGACCTCAAGGGAAACCCGGCGCAGGGGGGTTAGGCCAACGGAGTAGGTTGACCCTTAAGCGCTAAAAGAAGAGTCCCCGCCTTGGTGGAGAGCGGGGACTCTTTAACCACCCACTTGCGGTGGTGAGAGGAAATTCTAGAGTAGAGGGACAGTTGAGATTATAGCAAATACCCAGGCAGTTGTCTGTAATGCAGGGCACATTGGCGGTGCGAAGGCTGCGCCCAGAGGGAAGTTCGGACCTGGGCGCAGCCTTCTTTCTTCAGGAATAGTCGCGGCAGCGCGTCTCGTCAAGCTGAGGGGCGACCGTTGACCAGGATATCAAGCTGTTTCTTGGCCAACTTGAGCAGGTCGTCCAGGGAGAGGTTCCCGCGGACGAAGGAGATGCGCTGGTCCTTAACAAAAGCGATCAAGCGCTCGTCGGTCTCTTGCAAGGTGGCGAAGGTCGCGTTATCGGCGCCCTTATTGTCCCGACCGCCGACGCCCAACTGTTCTTTGATCTTGGCCAGTTGTGGATCGTTGGCCTTGGGGACGACGGGGCTGGTGAAGAGGTCCTGGAGCAACTTATCGCTGAAGAAGGCCGAAGCCGTCTGCACATCGGCGAACTCTAGCAGTGCATCGGTGACCTGAGAGACCTGGCCCCGTTGCTCGCCCGGCTTCTGATAGACCGCCGCGGCGCTGATCGCCCCGTTGGGCTCTTTGGCCAGATCGCCGGTCGTCTGCAAGCTCCAGCCGCTCCCCAAGATGGAGACGATCTCATCCTGAGTCAACAGCAGCTTTTGCAAGGTCTCGCGCTGGGCCGTTTGCTTGTCGGACTGGGCCAAGCCGCCAAAGGCTAAGACGAGGACCAGTGCCAACGCTAGGACAGTTCTCTTGAGCATAAGACACCTCCTTTCCGCATCATAGCCACTTCTGTGCTGCTGAGCAACTCTTACTGGTGGCCTTATTGCTTTACAGTTGACCGCGGGGAAAGTTTCGTATTTTCCCCCCCGGCCCGCCGCTCAGCTTAATTTGTCAGCGGTGAAAGTTTGCCCTATAATCATCGTTAAAGTCAAAGGGAGGTGACAGAGGTGAATCATCAACGATGGGGTAAGCGCCTGCTGTTATTGTTCTTCGTGCTGGGATTGCTGGGGCTGGTGGGACCGACCGCCCTCTGGGCCCAATCTGCCGCCGGCCTGCCGGAGTTGCATCCGATCAGCCTGGTCTTCACTCCCGCTTCGCCGGTCGATCCGACTACGACTACTCTAGTAGTCGCTACCGCTCAAGTGGTCAACACCGGCAACGCCGGTGCCGGTCCCTTCCGAGTAAAATTCTCCTTCTGCCGGCAGAGCCAGGTGAGCTTTTGCACCGACAACAATTACAGTGATTTCGGCACCCCCAGCAGCGTGTCGGGCCTGGGGGTCGGTGGTCAGGCCGGCGTCTCCGGGGTGCTCAATCTTGCTACCCAGGGATTGGGATTCGGCCTGTTGCGCATCCGGGTACAGGTGGACCCTGATGATCAGGTCGCCGAGCTGGACGAGAACAATAACGAGCTAACCGCGCTGTTGACCATCGGTTCCGGAACGGCCTCGAGCGGCCTCAGCGCTCTGGCCGTGGACAATCGCCGCGTTCTGCCCGCCCCCAACGCCGTCTATGTCGGTACGGCCGGTGGCACCGTCTCCGCCTTTGCGCTGGACTCCTGCAGCGAGCAGGGTTGCACGGACCTGATCTGGCAGTTCAACGAGCCTCAAGGGGCCATTCGGGCGATAGTGATTGATAATAACCGTGGGAATGCCTCCAGCCATGATATCTATCTCGCCTCTGAGGACGGGACGATCTATGCGCTCAGCGCCGATCCGGCCCCGCGCAGCAACCCACCACAGCCGACGGTGCGCTGGCGCTTCACCCCCAGCTCCCGCTCGCCGGTGCCCTTTCTCTCCTTGGCCCTCTCGCGCGGGCCGGTAGGCAGCGATCCCTTGCTGATCTACGCCGGCTCTCAGGACGGCCTGATCTATGCCCTGCGCCCCGATGGCAGCACCCGCTGGACCTTCAGCAATAAGCGGTTGAGCACCAGCCAGGACCGGGCGATCAACGCCTTGGCCACCGACCGGAACCTGCAGCAGCTCTATGCCGGCACCGCCGACGGGCTGATCTACGCCATCAAGCCCGATAGCGATAGCTTCGGCCAGATCCAGGCCAGTTGGAACTCCTTCGATCAGAACAGTCAGGTGCTCTTTGGCGCGATCAACCTGCTGGCCATAGACGACTTCACCTCCAAGACCTTCGTCTATGCCGGCTCGGACGATCAAAGCGTTTATAGCCTGTTTGCCGGCAGCGGTCAGCTCAACTGGCAGTTTGACACCGAGGGCAACACGCCGCGCGATCAGACGGGCGGGGCGGTCAAGGCCCTGGGGGTCGATCTAAAAACGACCGGCGGGCTTTACCTGGGCACGGCCAATAATCTCGTCTATGGCTTGCCCTTCAAAGATAACAGCAGCACTCCAGTCTCGGCCCGCACGCCGCCCATCGCGCAGCTCTGTTTGAGTGCCAAGGGACCGATCAAGGCCATTACCGTGGACCCCAGCCCGCCGGCCAAGTTCGGTGCCATCGCCTTGGTCGCCTCGCAGGACGGCAATCTTTACGTGTTACAGACCGAAGTGAGTGGCCAGACTCTGGTGGGTTGCACTCAGAGGACGACGCTCTCCAGCACCAGCCGGCAGAATCTCAACTCCTCACCCATATCTTTAGGGAGGTCCTTGGCCGCCGCGCCGGTGATCGTGACCCTGACCGACACACAGTTGCGGGCGATCCTCTTCGGGGCCAATAGTGCGGTCCGAGTCGAAGTCCGCTACGAGAGCCAGCCGTAAAAATACTTTGAGGAGGGGCATCATGCCAGCCGCTAGGGGAAGGGGGACGACGACCCGCAGGATCATCGTGGCGCTGGGCTTGGGAGGCATGTTCTTGCTCTCACTGCTCATCGTCAATTGGACTTACCGCGTCTATAGTCAAAGCGAAAAACCTGAGCTTCACCCGGTAGCCCTCTTCCTGCTGCCGGCCTCACCGGTCGAGCGGGGCCAGCAGGTCAAAGTTAGCGCTAAAATTATTAACACCGGGGCAATCGGAGCCGATGCCTTCAAAGTCAGTTTCTTCTATCGCCCGCTCCAGGGGGAGAGCCGCAACTGGACCGGCTTTGCCGCTCAGCTCTTGCCTGGCCTGGCGCCGAGTGATCAGCCTACCGAGCTGACGGTGACGCTCGACACCGCCGCTCCGCAGCTCGGTCCGGGCGGCTTTCAGATTAGGGTCTTGGTAGATGCCGAGGGCCAAATCCCCGAACAAGATGAGACCAACAACGAGCTGATCACCGGCTTGACCATCGTGCCCTCGCGGCTGGGCCAGCCTGATCTGCACCCGGCCACCCTGACTCTCACTCCGCCCTCACCGGTGACCGGAGAGCAGACGATCGCCCTGGCCTCCAAGATCGTCAACAGCGGGACGCGCGACGCGACCGCTTTCTCAGTCAGCTTTGGTTTTTGCCGCTTGAGTCCCAGCCGCAGTGTTTGCAGTTCGGACGAATTTCAGCCTATTCCGGCCGACCCGCGCACCAGCGCTTTCAGCGCCCTGGTGCAGGGCGGCAGCCTCACTGCCAGTGCCGAGCTGTCCATCAAAGACCTGGGGCTGACCCCCGGCACCTACCAGATACGGGTGCTGGTGGACCCGCCGACCGCAGATCGGCCCCAAGGGCAGGTCAACGAGCAGGATGAGTCCAACAACGACTTGATCACGGGTCTGGACGTGCAGGGAGCGGAGCTGCATCCCATCGGTCTGCGCCTGGACAAGCCTTTCGTGCGCTTGGGCGACCAGGTCAATCTGTTGGTCAAGGTGGAGAATTCGGGCAACGCGACCGCCCGCGACTTCGAGACGGTCTTTTATATCAATGGCAAGGAGTTTGCCCGCACCAGCGCCACCCTGGCCGGAGGGAGCAGCGCCGAGCTGAGCGGGCGGCTCAACACCGGCGACCCCACGCTGGGCTTGACCAGCGACCTGGCCAATAAGATCCAGATAGTCGTAGATCCGAATCAGCGCATCTCGGAGCTGGACGAGACCAATAATACGCTGGAGACGGGGCTGACCCTCCAAGCCGCCCTGCCGCGGCTGGCCGAGCTGCACCCGATTGCCATCCGGCTCAACCGGCCCTCGCCGCTGGAGCGGGGGCGGGACCGCAGCGTGACCATCAGTGCGGTCATCGAGAACTCTGGCTCGCAGGCTGCCAAGGCCTTTGACGTTGAGCTGGCCTATCGCCCGTCGGTGGGAGTGCGCTGGATTCCGTTGCAGCCCCAGTTCTGCTCCGTCTGCCGCGGGCTCTCTTTGGCCCCGGGGACCACGGTGACGGTGCAAGGCAGTTTGGCGCTGGAGGAGCTGGGCTTGGCGCCGGGCATCTATGATATTCGTGTGCTGGTGGACCCGCAGAATCAGGTCCCGGAGCTCGATGAGACCAATAACCAGATGAGCACCACGCTCACCCTGCTCTCGCCGCGCAAGCCCAACCTGATTCTCAGCGATCTCAAGCTGGACCTCTCCGGCGGCATTGCCCGGCGGGGCCAGATAGTGCGGGTACTAGGCACAGTCGTCAATCAGGGTGATCATGCTGCCGGGCCGTTCAGCGTGCAATTCTCCCGCTGCCGGGTGGAAGCGCTGCCCGGCGTGCAGAATCCGGCCAGTTTGCCTTGCACCTCCGGCTTCCAGGCCTTCGACAGTCAGCAGATCGCTGCGCTGGCCATCGGGGAGCAGGCGGAGTTGGTGGGCCGACTGGACACTACCAACTTCGCGCCCGGAACCTATTTGATCCAAGTGAGCGTAGATCCGGCCACTCCCGGCGCGCCCGATGGGGCGGTGCTCGAGTCCAACGAGAGCGACAACAGCGGCATAACTACCCTGCTGATCGCCGGACCGGACCTGATCGTGCAAGGACTGAAGCTCAGCATCGAGTTCGCGCCGTCGAACCTGCTGCTAGCGCCCACCCCAACCATCCAAATGACCCAGGGCGAGCAGGCTAAAATTACGGCCCAGATCGCCAATATCGGCCTGGAGGACGCCGGAGCTTTCCTGGTGCGCTTCTCGCTCTGCCCGCTGGGCACGATCGGCCAAGCGGCCCAGCACCAGAATTGCGTCCCCTTCGGCAGTCAACAGTTCACCGGGCTGGGACGCACCCTGCCCCAGCCGGCTCAGGCTTCGGCCTCGCTGGACAGCTCGGCCATTGCGCCCGGCCTCTATGACATATTAGTGGAGGCCGATCCGCCCACCTCCAGCCGGCCCTCCGGTCAGGTGGCCGAGCAACTGGAGAATAATAATAGCCAGTCGCTGCTGCAGTCGGTCTTCAAGCCGCTGGAGATTCTGCCGCCGCCCGACCTAATACCGACAAGTTTGGCCCTGAATCCTCCTGGGCCCACGCTGCCCGGTGCCCAGTTGGAACTGTTCGTGCAAGTGGAAAACCAGGGCACCGGCCCGGCGCTGCGACCCTTCATCACCCGCTTCAGCCTGCGCCGGCTGACCCCCTTGCCCAAAGGGACTAGCGGTCCTGCCGGAGAACAGCAGTTCGATGAGCGGACCCTGCCCGGCTTGGGGGCGGGAGAGCGGGCGGCGGTCAAGGGCATCTTGGACAC
Source organism: uncultured bacterium (assembly GCA_913053845.1). Taxonomy (GTDB): domain Bacteria; phylum Bipolaricaulota; class Bipolaricaulia; order RBG-16-55-9; family DRJF01; genus DRJF01. The sequence goes on from CAJXGD010000052.1 coordinate 6,216, forward strand.
CAGCGCGCTGCCCTTCGGCTCCTACGAGCTCTGCGCCACATTGGACCCGACAGATGCCGAGCATCCGCGCGGCCATATCCCGGAGAGCAATGAGGCAAACAACCGGATTTGCACTCCGTCCGACCGACCCTTGCAGCTGGGCCCGCTGGAGCCGGATCTGCGCCCGCTGACGATCGGCTTGTCTCCCGCGGCCAAAGTCAATCGAGGCCAGCCGGTCAAGGTGCAAGTCACCCTGACCAACGCCGGCACGCAGCCGGCCGGGCCCTTCCGGGTGGACTTCCTGATCCGGCGCTCCGACATCGCCGGCGACGTCTTCGCTCCCTTCGGCCGGGTCACCTTCTCCGGCCTAGGGGTGGGCGAGAGCACCCAGGCCCAGGCCACCTTGCAGACGGCTTTCCGCGCCAGCGGCAGCTACGAGATTGTAGTCATCATTGATGCTGGCGATCAGGTGAAAGAGAGCGACGAGCACAACAACCGGATCACAGCCACGCTGCAGTTGCGCTGAGCCGAAATGGAGGTATAACCGATGCTGAGATTGGCCCGGCGGCTGCCGCTGCTTTTGGGGCTGGCGCTCTTGGCCGTCTTGGCCCAGGCACAGCAGTCTGGCTACTTCCAAAGCTATCCCGGCGGCACGACCCACGCAGTCTATCAGATCAGCGATGCCAAACTGAGCAATCCCATCAAGCTGGGCTTCGATGTCAAGCCGGCTGCCGGGGACCAACTGACGGTGATCACCACCAATGAGGTCACCGCCAGCCGGGATGAGCTGTCCGGTGGAGTGTTCGAGGGGATGGCGGCGGCTCAGCTGGCGGTCTCCAACCCGGCGGTCCAGGCACTGGCCGGCCAGCAGTTGCAGGTGGGCACCACCTATGTGTTGCCCGGCGGAGCACGCTTCAGCGCTCAGGAGAGCAAAAAAATCGCCGGCGCGCCGGTCATCGCCGGCTTCTTGACCGACCCGCAAAAACCGGGGCAGCGCACACGGCTAGCCTTGGCCCAAGGTGAGGCGGCCCTCACTCTGCCCTTCCCTCCGCTGATCGAGACCGAGACTCTCACCGATGGAAGCTACCGGACGACTTTTAAGTTAGAGCTGGTCGAGTTCTCTCGTCAGTAGGGGCGTATGGCCATACGCCCCTACGCAGCCCGACGAGCTCGCCTGCGCCTGATCGGTGATATCGCTCGTCTGGCGCTAGGCAATCTCCTGCGCCGCCCCACCCGCTCGGCGCTGACCGTCCTGGGGGTCACGATCGGCATGGCGGCCATCGTAGCCCTCTGGTCGCTCAGTGGTGGGCTGGCGCGCTCGCTCGATCGTCAACTCGGCAGTCTAGGCTATGATCTGGTGTTGATCCTGCCCGGCTCGCCGGGTAGCTTTGGCCCGCCGCAGCCGCTGAAGTTGCCGCTGGAGCTGCTGGCCCAGGCACGCGGGGTAGCGCAGTTGGGGGCGGAGCTGCGCCGGACGTTGCCGGTGCGTGCAGGTGAGACCAAAGGCTTCCTGGCTATCGTCGGCCTCTCGCCCACCATGCTGACCATGAGCTCCGGCTTTGCCTCCCGCTTCGAGCTGGCCAAGGGGCGGCTCTTTAGCCCGGGCAGTCGGCGGGAGGCGCTGCTGGGCAGCCGGGCGGCGGCCGAGCTGCACCTGAAGCCGGGAGGCGCTCTTGAGATCGACAGCCAGAGCTTTCGGGTCGTCGGCCTATTGAAGCCCAGCGGGGTGACCCAGCGCGATAGCGCCATCTTCATGCCTTTGCGCGCCCTGTGGCAGCTCACCGGGATGCCCGACCAGGTGACGCTGGCCGTGGCACGGGCCAAGCAGGGCTACCCGGCCCGGCGGCTGGCCAACGAGCTGCAAAGCGTGATTAGTCAGGCGGGCGGTCCGGTGGTGAACGTGCAGACGGCCGAGCGTTTGGCCAGAATTGCCGGCGAGCTGCTGGGCCTGCTGCGCGGGGTGCTAGGAGGGATCGCGGCCATCGCGCTGTTGGTGGGCGGAATCGGCTTGGCCAATACGATGTATATGGTCGTCTTGGAGCGCACCCGCGAGATCGGGATACTCAAGGCGCTGGGGGCGCGCCAGGGCCAGATCCTGCTGCTCTTCACCCTGGAGTCCGGCCTGCTGGGACTGGCGGGAGGGCTGCTGGGGCTGGCTCTGGGCATAGGCTTGAGCGAGAGCGTGACCCTGATCGTCGCGCGCTTCTTCGCCGGCATAGGTTTCGCTCCGGAGGTCACGCCGGGGCTGATTGCGGGCGCGCTGGGCTTCGCTTTTGGGTTGGGCGCGCTGGCCGGCCTGTTGCCGGCAAGGCGGGCCGCGCGGCTACAGCCGCTGGAAGCCCTGCGCTACGAGTAGGGGCAGGCCTTGTGCCTGCCCAGAAGAAGCTACGTGCCCAGGAGAAGGGCAACCTGCCCAGAAGAAGGGCAACCACAAGGGATTGCCCCTACAGCGTACAGGACATGATGAACGATGATGAGCATCAGGAGAAGAGGTGCACCGCTTCCACGGTGCTGAAGGTCACCAGCAGGCCGGCGATCAGGATCCCCAAGGCGATGAGCGGCCAGGCGTAGCGGAAGGGCACCCCGAAGAGCCAAGCGACTAGCACCCCGGTCCAAGCACCGGTAAAGGGCAGGGGGATCGCCACCAGAGCCACCAGTCCTAAGGAGCCGGCCTCGGAGATGCGGCCGTTGTACCGGCGACGGGTATGAGCGAAGAAGCGGGTGATCAGCCTATCCAAGGTGGCTTTCCGGCTGAGTCGTCCCACCAGCCGGTCCAGTCCCAGCAGCAGGGGGATGACCGGCAGAAAGTTCCCGGTGACGCTCAGCAGATAGGCAGTCAGTGGAGCCAGATGATAGTGAATGATCGCCAGCGGGATGGCCCCCCGTAGCTCGCTCAAGGGCAGCATCGCCACGCCCACCACGATCAAAGCCATTTGCCAGATATCCATACCCGTTGCTATTGTAGGGGTTGCTGATTATACTTTCCAGCATGACTGGAATCCGGCCAAGAGCTTCACTATGAAACTCTACAACACGCTGACCCGCAAGAGCGAAGAGTTCGTCCCCCTGGAGCCGGGTCGGGTGAAGATGTACGTCTGCGGCCCGACGGTCTATGATTATTTTCACATCGGCAATGCCCGACCCTTCATCGTCTTCGATGTCTTCCGCCGCTATCTGGAATATCGGGGCTACCGGGTTACCCTGGCACAAAATATCACCGATGTGGACGATAAGATCATCAATAAGGCCACCTCTGAAGGGATTGCTGCCCAGGAGGTCGCCCGGCGCTACACCGAGGCCTACTTCGAGGACTTGGAGCGCTTGGACATCCATCGAGCCGATGTGCAGCCGCGGGCCACCGAGACCATCCCCCAGATGATCGAGTTCATCCAACGCTTGATAGACAAGGGTTACGCCTATGATCACGATGGCAATGTCTATTTTAGAGTGCGCAAGTTCAAGAACTATGGCCAACTCTCCGGCAAATCGGTTGATCAGCTCAAATCCGGGGCGCGGGTGGCCGTAGATGAGCGCAAAGAGGACCCCTTGGACTTCGCCTTGTGGAAGGCAGCCAAGCCGGGTGAACCCAGTTGGCCCAGCCCTTGGGGCGAAGGTCGGCCCGGCTGGCATCTGGAGTGCTCGGTGATGGCCACTTCCATCTTGGGCGACACGCTGGACATCCATGCCGGGGGAACCGATCTGATCTTCCCTCATCACGAGAACGAGATCGCCCAGAGCGAGGCGGCTACCGGCCAGAGATTCGTGCGCTATTGGATGCACAACGAGCTCTTGCACTTCGAGGGCGAGAAGATGTCCAAATCGCTGGGCAACTTTGAGTATGCCCGTGAGATCACCGAGCGCTATGGCCCGGAGGCGGTGCGTTACTTCTACCTTGCCAAGCACTATCGCACCCCGATCAGCTTCTCGCATCGGGCGATGGCCGAGGCCCGGCGGGCGGTGGAGCGGGTCTACCGACTGCTGGAAGAGATCGAGTCTCAAGCACAGTCGGCCGCTGAGCCAGAATTAAATGAAGCACAGCTCTCCGAGCGCGGCCGAGCTCTCTTGGGCAAGTTGTCTCAAACCCGTGAAGCGTTCATCAGCCACATGGACGATGATTTCAATACCGCCGGCGCCTTAGGTCAGCTTTTCGAGCTGGTGCGGGAGCTCAATCTATGCATCTCTGAGGACCTCCAGCCCGCCGAGCTCCCGCTCTTGCGGGCCGGCGAGCAACTGATCCGCGAGCTGGGCCGGCCGCTGGGCCTGTTCCAGGGAGCGCCTTGGCAGGAGGTCCAGGAGGGGTTGCAAGGAGAGTTGATCGAGCTGCTCATCGAGGTGCGCTCGCAGCTGCGGATCAAGCGCGAATACCAACTGGCCGATGAGATTCGCCAGCGGCTGAGCCGGCTGGGCGTCGAGCTCAAGGACCAGGACCGGAGGACCCTCTGGAGCTACGGAACTGCCTCTCAAGGGAGCGATGAGCGGGCTCGCGCGTAGGCTGCTGGTGCTCGGCGCGCTGCTGCTCCTGCCGCTGACGCTGGGCGGCTGTTTTCTGAACGTCTTCCAGACCGGCGAGACGCTGCCACCGGGCCATTTCTCCTGGCTGCTGGGCTTGGGCGGCCAGTTCATCGCCAGTCCCAGCCAGTGGGCTCCGCAGTTGCACCTGCGCTACGGCGTCGCGCCTGACATTGACCTGGGAGTGAGCAGCGGCCTCTTGATCACGCCTCAGAGCGGCCAGATCACCCCTTTGGGCCTGGTAGCAGATGTGCGCCGGCAGTTGCACCATCGGCCGGATTTCACCTTGGGCTTGGGGCTGGGCGCGCTCTCCTTCTCCAGCCTGCTGAGCGACATCTCGCTCTACTTGAGCCAGCCCTTCGGGGTGCTCACCCCCTACGCCGCCTATCGCGCCAGCCTGACGCTCTCCACTGCCGCTGGTCTGGGGGTAATCCAGCAGTTGGCAGCCGGGGTGGCGATCGAAAATCCCAATCGGACGCCTATTTTCTTGGAAATCTCCTGGCGTGAGGGTCAGATATTGCTGGGCTTCGCCGCCCGCTTCTGAATGCACGAGCTAATTGACGAAGCAGATTTTAAGGAGCTGCAAGCGCTGCTGGCCGATCCGGCACGCCTGGTGCGCAGCAGCTCCGAGCTGGCCCTGCACGCCCACGACGAGTCACCGCATCCGCAGCATCTGCCCGATGCGGTCGCTTATCCCCTCGATACGCCGGAGATCTCCCGGCTGCTCTGCTGGGCCCAGGCGAAAAAAGTTCCGCTGACCCCTTGGGGAGCGGGGACCAGCCTGGAGGGCAATCCCATCCCGGCCCATGGCGGTTTGGTGCTGGACATGCGCCGGATGAACAAAATAATAAACATCAGGGCCGAAGATCTATTGGTCATCGTGCAGCCGGGTCTGCTGCATACGGAGCTGAACCAGCGCCTGGCCAAGCATGGCCTTTTCTTCCCACCCGATCCGGGAGCGCCCGCCGCGCTGGGGGGTATGATGGCCAACAACGCCGCCGGCATACAGGCCACGCGCTATGGGGCCAGCAAGCGTTACCTGCTGGCACTGGAACTGGTGTTGCCCGGTGGAGAAGTGATCCGGCTCGGCTCTCAGGCGCGTTTTAGCTCCTCCGGCTATAACCTGAAAGGCCTGATAGCGGGCTCGGAGGGCACGCTGGGGGTGATCTCGGAGCTGACCCTGCGGCTGATGGGCGTTCCGCCGGAGATGGCCGCGGCCATCGTCAGCTTCCCCGATCTGCAGATGGCCGCGGCTACGGTGGTCGGGATCGTGCAGGCCGGCATCGCACCCGCGGCCCTAGAGCTGCTGGACGCAGGCTCCATCAAGGCAATCAACGCTTTTAAGGGGCTGGCGCTTGAGGAAAAGCCAACGCTTTTCATGGAGTTTCACGGCAACCTGGCGGCGGTGCGAGCGGAGCTGGCCTTCGCCGAAGAGCGCAGCCGGGCGCAAGGAGCTCTGGACTTTCGGTCCGGCCTGGGGCGGGCGGAGCGCGATCGGCTCTGGGAGGCCCGCCATCAGCTCTACTATGCGGCTGCCGCGCTCAATCCGGGCAAGCGGGCCATCGTGACCGATGTGGCCGTGCCCATCTCCCGTCTGCCGCAGATGATCGAGTTCGCCGGGGAGCGATTGGCGCAGCTTGGTATACAGGGACCGATTGTGGGCCATGCGGGCGACGGGAATTTTCATGTGGGCCTCTTCTATGATCCGGCGGCTGCGGACGAGCTGGCACGGGCTGGGGAGGCCAACGCGGCCATCGTCAAGAGAGCGCTGGAGCTGGGCGGCACGGCCACCGGTGAGCACGGGGTGGGTCTGGGCAAGACCCAATTCATGGAGAGCGAGCACGGGGCCAGTTTGCAGCTCATGAGGCGGCTCAAGGGGCTCTTCGATCCCGAGGGTCTGATGAATCCGGGCAAGATCTTTCCGGCTTAGCGGGCCGAGCTTGAAAACTGCGCCTGATTGGGGTATAAGTTAGACACTGATCCTCAAGATTGCTCTTCCCTGATCCGGAGGCAATAGGGGTTCAGGGAACGGAGGTGAAAATGACGAAAATCAAAGCGAAGATGGAGGAAGAAAAGCAACGGTTGCCCAAAGAGACCAACGGCCAGATCCATGCGGTCGGTCGACGCAAAGAGTCGGTGGCACGCGTCTATCTGACCAAAGGGAAGGGAGAGGTCATCGTCAATGGCCGCCCGGCAGAGCAATATTTTTCCGCCGATCCCTATAGCAACGAGCGGGTCAAGCAAGTGGCTCTGCTGCCCTTTGAGATCACCGGCACGCTGGGCCGCTTCGACGTGAAGGCCAATCTGTGCGGCGGCGGAACCACCGGCCAACTGGAGGCCCTGCGCCTGGGCATCGCCCGCGCGCTCTTAGGCGTCGATCCCAGCTACCGCAGCTTGCTGAAGGAACAGGGCTTGCTCACCCGCGATTCCCGCATGGTCGAGCGCAAGAAGTACGGCCTGCATAAGGCACGACGCGCTCAGCAGTTCAGCAAGCGTTAGAAAATTAGCCAGTGCATGAGAAAGCGGAGGAATTATATGAAAAGCGGAATTCACCCCGAGCTGAAAAAAGTGACCATCCACTGCGCCTGTGGGGCCCAATGGGAGACCCACTCCACCCGCGACAATTTGCACGTGGATATCTGCTCCAAGTGTCACCCCTTCTTCACCGGCGAGGAACGCTTCGTGGATACCGAAGGGCGCATCGAGATGTTCAACCGTAAGTACGGCAAATTCAATAGCGATAAGCTGCAGAAGAAGCAGACTGCCAGCACGTCGGCCAAGTAGGCCCCGATGGAGCAGGCTTGGCACTTCGAGACTGAAGCGATCCACCACGCGCAGCAGCCCGAAGAGGCGACCGGCGCGGTAATCCCCCCTATCTACGCCACCTCGACCTATGCGCAGCTCGAGCCGGGCGTGCTGCGCCAAGGCTTTGATTACAGCCGGGCGGACAATCCCACCCGCAGGCGCCTGGAGCAGGCCCTGGCCAGACTGGAGGGTGCCCGTTATGGCTTGGCCTTCGCCTCCGGCGTGGCAGCGACCTCAGCCCTGTTGACCCTGCTGGCGCCGGGCGATCAGGTGCTGGCCGGCGACGATACCTACGGCGGCACCTACCGGCTCTTCGAACAGGTTTACCGTAAGTACGGGATAGGCTTTAGCTATGCCGACCTGAGCCGGCCCGAGCCGGTCAAATTGCCGGACCGTACCAAGCTGATCTGGCTGGAGACACCGACCAATCCGCTGATGAAGCTCGCCGACATCGCCGAAGTGGCCGCGCGCAAGGGCCCAGCGCTGCTGGCGGTGGATAACACCTTCGCTTCACCCTATTTACAGCGGCCGCTGGAGCTGGGCGCCGACATCGTGCTGCACTCCATGACCAAATATTTGGGCGGCCACTCCGACATCATCGGTGGCGCGTTGCTCACCAGCGATGCAGAGCTCTACGAGCGCCTGAAGTTCATCCAGCTCTCCGTGGGCGCCGTCCCCTCGCCCTTCGACTGCTGGCTGGTGCACCGCGGACTCAAAACTCTGGCCCTGAGAATGCGGGCTCACTCCGAGAACGGCCTGGCCGTGGCCCGTATGCTGGCCCAACATCCCAAGGTCGGCCGGGTCTACTATCCTGGCCTGGAAGAGCATCCCAACCACCAGGTGGCCGCACGGCAGATGAGCGCCTATGGCGGCATGTTGTCATTCGAATTGAAGGGCAACGTCAAGCATTTTCTCAGGCAATTGAAAATTTTCACGCTGGCCGAAAGCCTGGGCGGGGTAGAGTCGCTGGTGAGTCAGCCGGCGACGATGACCCACGCTTCGATCCCCCGCGCGGAGCGGCTGCGTCGAGGCATCGGCGACGAACTGATCCGCCTCTCGGTGGGGCTGGAGCATCCGGCCGATCTGATCGCCGACCTGAACAATGCGCTGGAGGACGCTTAACCGAGCATCATGGGCGTGGCAAAGAGCATACTGGAGCTGATCGGCAACACGCCGCTGCTGGAGCTCTCCCGGCGGATCAACCCCACCGGAGTCCGCATTCTGGCCAAACTGGAGTATTTCAATCCCGCCGGCTCGGTGAAAGATCGCGTGGGGCTGTCGCTGGTCGAGGCCGCCGAGCGCAGCGGCAAACTGCGTCCCGGCATGACGCTGGTCGAGCCGACCTCTGGCAACACCGGTCTGGGACTGGCCTTGGCCGCGCTGCTCAAGGGCTATCGGCTGGTGGTGACCATGCCGGACAAGGTGAGCCGGGAGAAGCGCGCTTTGCTGCAAGCCTACGGGGCCGAAGTGGTCATCTGCCCCACTCAGGTCAAGCCGGATGATCCGGAGAGCTATTACTCGGTAGCGCGGCGGATCGCCGCAGAGCGCCAGGCTTTCTTGCCCAATCAGTATGAGAACCCGGCCAATCCGGAGGCCCACTATCGCGGCACCGGCCCGGAGATCTGGCAGCAGACCGAGGGGCGTCTGGACGGCTTCGTCGCCGGGGTGGGCACCGGGGGGACGATCTCCGGCAGCGGGCGGTACCTCAAAGAGCAGAACCCCAATATCAAAGTGGTAGGTGTGGACCCGGAGGGCTCGATGATATACTCTCAGTTCTATCGGCAGGAGCACGATCTACACCCCTACCTGGTCGAGGGCATCGGCGAGGAGTTCATCCCCCAGACGCTCGACCTGGCCATCATGGACGAGGTGATCCAGGTCGGCGATCAGGAGTCGTTTGAGATGGCGCGCGAGCTGCTGCACCAGGAAGGCCTCTTTGTCGGGGGCTCTTCCGGAGCGGCGGTGGTAGGAGCGTTGCGCTATGCGGAGAAAATCCGGCAGGGCACGCTGGTAGTCCTGCTGCCCGACTCCGGCCACAATTACCTGGGCCGGCTCTATTCCTCTCAGGCTTAGTCAGTGAAGAGTATATGGGCAAAAAGAAAGGGCCGTAGCGTAGTAGTGGGTAAATTGAGTTTGCCAATGATCTGACCAAGGGGGTAATCCAGATGAACCACAGACTACTGCTAGCG
>CAJXGD010000053.1 GCA_913053845.1 uncultured bacterium
GCTCCGGCCACCTTGATGAACTGCCGCCTAGAGATCCTGCTAGCAACCCGCTCTGACATTACAGACCTCCTTCTAATAATCTTAAATCAGCTTTTGGGTTTGCGGCGATATCACAATCGAGCTTGCGAGAGCAGTGATTACGGTTAAGATAGACCCGATGCACTCACCTCCCTGACTCTCCTGCGCAAGCATTCACGTGCGATGAATGCAGGAGAAAAACGACAGACTATATCATAGACCCAGTCAGATGTCAATAGTAGGAGCGAAGCATTCACAGTATGAACTCGCTCATTATCTTAGATAAGCCGGCGAATGCTTCGTCCCTACTGCTGCTCGTCCAACAGCACGTTGACCTCGGCGTCCACCCGGGAGTCGGCGACTGCCCGGTCGCGGATGATCCCATCTATCTGGCGCGCCAACCCGGAAAGATCTTGCTGCGCCAGGCGCTCGGCGACTAGGCTATCCAAATCACCAAAATCCAGCTGTACTTGCAGTTCCGGCCGCTCTCGCTCGGCTTGAGGACGCCGATCACGCACCCGCACCGCGAGCGAGCCGGCTGCGCGCGCCCGCTCCTCGATCTCGGCGATGCTATGCTCGTCAGAACCGCGATAGACGCAGATGATCGCCTCCTTAAACTGCTCTTGCTGCGCGGCGATGCTCTTGATCGGATCGTCCTCTTCGCTGATATAGATGAAGGACCGGGTGGTCAGCTCGCGGCGGTCGAGACGGCCGGTCTCCAGATCAATCAGGCTCACCCCGCGCGGCTCGCGCTCATCTAGGCTCCAGCGCTCGGTGCTGCCACAATAAGTCACCAGTTGTAGGGGCGTGTGGCCATACGCCCCCATGGCACGCCAGACGCGGTGCTCGTGATAGTCGCCCAGCAGCACCAGGCGGGCGCCGCAGCCGGCCAGTTCTTCTAGCCGTAGCTCACCGTCCGAGCGCGCTTTGTCCAGCATCTGATGGCAGACCAGCAGGCTGCCCGGCGGGACTTGCTGAGGCCGGGCCCGGCGGCGACCGGCGTAGTCCATGCCATAGACCTCCGTCTCGCCCAGCTGATAGGGCTCGGCGCTCAGGTGCACCGCCAACCCCAGCTCGGCGAAGAGGTCCAGCCATTGGACGCCGCGCCGCTGCTCATGATTGCCCACGATGCCTAGCAAGGGAATACCGGCCTCTTTGAGCCGAGAGAGCGCCCGGACAGTCTCGCTGAGCTCCTCGGCACTGGGATAGCGATCATCGAAGAGATCACCGGCATGGATCACGGCGGCGACCGACTCGGCGATGGCGATGGTGATCACTTGGGTGAAGGCACGAGCGAAGTCGGAGCGCCGGGCCTCCAGGCCATATTGGCGCGCGCCGATATGGGTATCGCCGGTGTGTAAGATGCGCATGGCTCTTGTCAGGGCTTACGCATCGAGCAGCCCCTCCAGCGTCTTGAGTCCGGCTGCCGGGCCCACCGCCGCCAGCGTCAGCGGCTGTTCGCCCAGAAGCTGCCGGGCCAGCGCTTGCACCTGCTCGCTGCTGACCGCTTCCAGCCTGGCGATGACCTGCTCCAGAGGCAAATGCTGGCGGTAGATCTCCGAGCCCCCCAGGCGCATCATGCGCGCGTGGCTGCTCTCCAGTCCCAGCAGCATATTTCCGGTCATCTTCTGCTTGGCTAAGCGCAGTTCTTCTGGTGATATCGGCTCGCGCTCCAGCCGTTGCAGCTCTTCCCGGCTCACTTCGGCCGCCTGACGGGCCTTGCCCGGCTCGGTGCCGAGGTAAATCAGCAGTAGGCCACCATCTTGAAAGTAACTGCTCCCGGAGGAGACGGCATAGGCCAAGCCCAACTGCTCGCGGATGCGGGTGAAGAGGCGCGAGCTCATCCCTCCGCCCAGCACCGTGCTGAGTACTTCCAAGGCCCAGCGCCGCTCGTCGCCGCGGGCCAGGGCCGGCAAGCCCAAGCAGAGATGAACCTGCTGGGTCTCCTTTTCCTCCAGATAGAGGCCGCTCGCATTGGGCCGGGGCGGCTCTCTGTGGAACTCGGCGGGGCACGCTTCTAGATCGCCCAGCTTCTCACCGGCGACGCGGAGCAGCTCGGCCGGTGCTACCCCACCAGCGGCGGTCAGGAAAAGCGCCTCCGGGCGCAAGCACTCGAATCTCTGCCGGAGCTGCGTCTGCGAGAGCGCGCGCACCGTCTCCTCTTCCCCGGCGATCGGCCGGCCCAGCGGATGATCATCCCGCCAGAGCTTTTCCATGAAGAGCTCGAAAACTCGCTCCTGCGGCATATCATGGGCCGCCTGAATCTCGGAGAGCACCACGCCCTTCTCGCGCTCGATCTCCTCCGGAGCCAGCAGCGGTCGGCGCACCAGGTCTGCCAGCACGTCGAGCGCCGTCTCCAGGTGCTGGGGCAGCACCTCCACATGAAAAAAAGTGTACTCCTTGGAGGTCGCGGCGTTGATATCGCCGCCCAGCCCGTCTATCGCTTGGGAGATTTGCAGCGCGCTACGCCTGGCAGTGCCCTTGAAGAGCATGTGCTCCAGGAAGTGGGCCAGACCCGCCTGCTCCGCCGGATCGTCGCGGCTGCCCAAACGCAGCCACACACCCAGCGCGAGCGGCCGGTCCGGGCGAGGCTCAAACAGCACGCTCAAGCCGCCCGGCAGCCGCGCCCGGCTCACCCCGGGATAGAGCTCTTCCATCGGTTAATCGCTCTCGGCCGGTCCGGCGGCACCCGTGCCACCCTCAACCAGCTTGAGGCCGTAACGGCCCTTCTCGTCTACCTTGATCACTTCGACGGTCACCGGATCGCCCACCTTGACCACGTCCTCGACCCGTTTGACGTAATGATCGGAGAGCACCGAGATGTGAATTAAGCCGGACTCACCCTGGTTGAAGTCCACAAAGGCCCCGTAGTCGGTGGTGCTCTTGACCTTGCCGGGGAAGCGAGCGCCGATGGCGATGGCCGGCTTCTCCTCGCCCTGGCCGCCGCCGCTCAGGCGCTTGAGGTTGATGCGGCCCATCTCATCAATCTCGATGACCTCAGTTTCCAGCTCATCGCCCAGGCTGACCACATCCTCCACCTTCTTGACATAGTGATCCGATAGGTTGGGCAGACGGATCAGCCCCTGGGTGCCATCCTTGATCTCCACGAAGGCGCCGAAGCGCTCGATGCGCGTCACTTTGCCATGATAGCGCCTGCCTATTTCGACCTCTTCGGTGAGCTCTTCGATCCTGGCCCGCGCCTCGGCGACCGCCTGGGCGTTGGGGCCGGAGATCTTGACCGCGCCGTCCTCCTCGATGTCGATCGCGGTTTCGGTCTCGGTCTGCAGCTTACGGATCATCTTGCCGCCGGGGCCGATGACCGCGCCGATCTTCTCCGGGTTGATCATGATGATCTCCAGGATAGGCGCGTATTTGGACAACTGCTCCCGCGGCCGGGCGATCGTCTGCTCCATCCGGTCTAGGATGGCCATCCGGGCCCGATGAGCTTGGGCCATAGCCTCGCTCATCACCTGGCCGGAGAGGCCGCCAGACTTGACGTCGAGCTGGAAAGCGGTCAGCCCCTGGCGGGTGCCGGCCACCTTGAAGTCCATATCGCCGAAGCTGTCCTCGTAGCCGGCGATATCGGTCAAGATTAGATATTCTCCCTCTTCTTCCACCAGGCCCATGGCGATGCCGGCCACGGCGCTGGATATCGGCACGCCGGCGTCCATCAAAGCCATCGAGCTGGAGCAGACGGTGGCCATCGAGCTGGAGCCGTTGGACTCCAATATCTCGGAGACCAGCCGGATGCTGTAGGGAAATTCTTCTTGAGAGGGCAACACAGGCTTGATGGCATTCTCGGCCAGGTGTCCGTGACCGATCTCGCGGCGCTTGGGCGGACCCATGCGGCCCGATTCACCCACGCAAAAGGGCTTAAAATTATAGTGCAGCATGAAGCGCTTGCGACCATCTTCCAGCATGAGATCAATGATCTGCTCATCTTGCCTGGTGGTGCCCAAGGTGCAGGTGCCCAGGCTCTGCGTCTCGCCGCGGGTGAAGAGCGCCGAGCCGTGCACCCGGGGCAGGACGCCCACCTCACAGTGGATCAGTCGTAGCTCATCGCTTTGGCGGCCATCTATGCGGGTTTTCTCGCTCAGGGTAGTTCGGCGCACCTGGGCGCGTAACAGCTCCTTGAATAGTCCCTTGAGCTGTTTCTTCAGCCGAGCCTGCTCCACATCGCTCAGAGCGCTACGCCGGGCCAGCAGCACTTCAATCGCCTTATCGCGCATCCCATCGGCCAAGGCCTCCCGGGCCAGCTTGATCATCGGCCGGTAGAGCTCCTGCAAACGATCGCCCAGCGCCTCCTGCAGCTCGGCGCGCAACGCTGCGATCCCCTCAGGCGGGCTCGTTTGGATCTTCTCCTTGGGGGAGAGTTGACGGGCGAACTCCAACTGAAAAACGATCAGTGCTTTGATCTGCTCATGGGCCAACTGAATCGCCTGAGTCACCCGTTCTTCGGGGACCTCGTTCATCGTCCCCTCAACCATGGTGACCGCCTCTGCGGTGCCGGCGACCACGATGTCCATCCGGCCGGCCGCGCGCTGCTCGGCGGTGGGATTGACGATCAGCTCGTCGTCAACTAGGCCGACGCGTACGCCGGCGATGGGCTCCTGAAAGGGGATCGAGCTGATGGTCAGCGCCGCCGAGGCCCCCAGCATCGCCGCCAGGCCGGGACGGCAATCGGCCTCGGCGGAGAGCACGGTGAGCACCACGTGCACCCGCTCGCGGTAATAAGGAGAGAAGAGGGGTCGGATGGGGCGATCAATCATGCGCGCATTCAAGACCGCATCATCGGAAGGTTTGCCCTCGCGCTTGAAGAACCCGCCGGGAATCTTGCCCCCGGCGTAGAATTTCTCCTCGTAATCGACGGTCAGGGGGAAGTAGTCGATGCCCTCATCGACGTCGGCCCGGTTGACCGTGGCCAAAACGATCGTATCTCCATAGCTAACCAGGACCGCCCCGTCTGACTGGCGGGCGACCCGGCCCGTCTCCAAGGTAAAAGGCCCCTGGGAGAGACGCACCACTTCGGGATAGCTTATCTCGTTCCTCATGGGATTATGACCGGGACGCTTTGGTGAGGCCGCGGATGCCCAACTGCGCGATCAATTGATGATAGGTGTTGGGAGTCTCGCGCAGCAGGTAGCGCATCAGCCGCTTGCGGCGATTGACCTTCTGCATCAGCCCTCGCTGGGAATGAAAATCGTGCCGATGCACCTTGAGGTGCTCGGTCAGTTGTCTGATATCGGCGGTTAGGACCGCGATCTGCACCTCGGGAGAGCCCGTATCTTGGGCATCCCGCTGATAAGTCTCTCTGATCTGGCGTTTCTCGGCCGGCAATAATGCCATCTGTTAGGATCGACCTCCTCGGTCTGGAGCATATTTCTCTTGTAAGGCTCGCCCGCGGGCGAGCACTTCCTCTTCATCAAAGGTCAGAATATTCCCCTCTTTCATGATCAATTGGCCTTCGACTATCACCGTGCGCACATCGGACGCATGGGCGGCATAGACCAAGTTGGAGACCGGGTTATAATCCGGGATCCAATGGGGCCCACCGGTATCCATCAGGATCAAATCGGCGCGTCGGCCAGGCTCAACGCTGCCCAGCTCAGTGGCCAGTCCCAGAGCGCGTGCGCCGTTTACGGTAGCTAGCCGGAGGGCCTGCGGCGCCGGAAGCGCCGTGGCTTCCGCCAGTATACCTTTTTGCAACAGTGCTGCCAAGCGCATCTCTTCCAGCAGGTCCAGATTATTATTGGAGCTGGCCCCATCGGTGCCCAGGGCCACGTTGATCTCGGCCTGCAGTAGCCGGCTCAGCGGGGCAATGCCAGAGGCTATTTTCAAATTGCTGCCCGGATTGTGGACCACCTGGACCTGATGTTGAGCTAAAATCTCGATGTCCTGCTCGCGCAAATGCACGCAGTGGGCCGCCAGCACCGGTCGCCGGAAGAGGCCCAGCTTGTCCAGGTGCTCGATGGGACTCTCCCCCCAGCGCTGCTGCGACTCTTCGACTTCGCGGCGCGTCTCGCATAGATGCGTATGAATGAGTATCTTATAGCGTTCGGAGAGCCGGATCGCCCGCTCCCAGAGCTGATCGCAGCAGGTGTAGATGGCATGGGGCGCCACGCTCACCTGGATGCGGCCTTGGGCTGCCCCGTTGAATTTCTGGATAAAGCGCTCTGTATCGGCCAGTTTGGCCTCCATCTCGGCATCCGGCTCCGGGGCGACCAAGCCGCGGGCCAGATTGGCACGCAAGCCGCTCTCTTGCACCGCTTGGGCCACCGCGTCCATGTGAAAGTACATATCGGCAAAGCAGGTAGTCCCGGAACGGATCATCTCCGCCAAACCCAAGAGCGAGGCCCAATAGACATCTTCGTCGCTCAGCCGCTCTTCTACCGGCCAGATCGCCTCGGTGAGCCAACGCTGCAAGGGCAGATCGTCGGCGTAGCCGCGCATCAACACCATGGCCAGATGGGTATGGGCGTTGATCAGGCCAGGCAGTACCAGCCGGTCCGTCCCGGAGAGCACCTGATCGAAGGTGGCCTCAGCGCCCCGGAAGGGCTCAGCCGCGATCTCTTGGATCTGCCCCTCCGAAATGGCCAACCAGACATGTCGACGCACCGGGGGATCGGCCAGGGTCAAAATAGTACAGTCACGAATCAGGATTTTCATAGGGCTTTAGGTAATTATAGCCGCTGGCCGGCACGGGTGCAAAGGTGATCTGTTGCGAAGCTGACCCGCTGCCGGCTAAGATAGTCTGGCTCGGCAGTACAAGATTCTCACGGCCAACAGGAGCTAAACAACGCTATGACTCAAGCTAAGATACGGGTTACTTCCGGGATCAAACCCAGCGGAGAGTTGCACCTGGGCAATTATTTTGGGGCCATCAGCAACTGGCTGGCGCTGCAAGAGCAATATGACTGCATCTATTTCATCGTGGATTATCACGCCCTCACCGAGCGCTGGGAGCCTGAGCAGCTCAAGCGGCGCACCTTCCAGATGGCCCTGGACCTCTTGGCCTGTGGCCTAGATCCGCAGCGCGCGGTGCTCTTCGTGCAATCGCACCTGCCCCAGCACACCGAGCTCTGCTGGATTCTTAATAATCTAGCCGGATTTGGGGACCTGCTGCGCATGACGCAGTTCAAGGACAAGCGCGAGCAGGCCGAAGCACAGGAGGGGTTTGTCAGCGCCGGTCTCTTCGATTATCCGGTGCTCCAGGCGGCGGATATCCTGCTCTATCACGGGGAGAGGGTGCCGGTAGGCGAGGATCAGTTGCAGCATCTGGAGCTGACCCGGCGGATCGCGCGCCGTTTCAACGGCCGCTTCGGGGAGTACTTCCCCGAGCCGGAGGCGCTTACTTCTGAGGCACCGCGGATCATGTCCCTGGCTGACCCGACTAAGAAAATGAGCAAGAGCTATGGCGACAAGCATGTCATCCGGCTCTCAGAGCCGGAAGAGTCCATCCGGCAGAAGATCAAGACCGCGGTCACCGACGTCGGTCCGGCGGGCCAGGCGATGAGCCCCGGGGTGCAGAATCTCTTCCTGCTGCTCAAGCTCTCGGCGCCGGTGGCCGTCTATGAGCAATTTGAGAGCGAGTATAAAAAGGGCAGCCTCAAATATGAGCCCTTGAAGCGTGCGCTCTTCGAAAACTTGCTGGAGAAGCTGCGGCCCATCCGTGAGCGACGGGCCCAGTTTAGCGAGGGCCAAGTGCGCGCCGTGCTGCAAGAGGGTGCGGAGCGGGCGGGCCAGATCGCCGGACAGACGCTATGTGAGGTCAAAAAACGCATCGGTGTAGGTTGAACGTGTAGGGGCAGACCTCTGTGTCTGCCCAGGGCAACCACGGAGGGTTGCCCCTACAGGGACAGGCAATTTTAGCTTAACTCTTGATAGACCTGCTTGGCCGCCGCCTGCTCAGCTTCTTTGACCCGGTGGCCCTCACCTAGCGCCTGATGCTCACCGACCTGCACCCGCACGACGAACTGCTTGCGGTGATCGGCACCACGTTCTTTCACCAGGGTATAGACCGGCTTGAGGCCCTGGCGCTGGGCCTCTTCCTGCAACTGCGTCTTGTAATCGCGCCGATAATCTCCTTGGGCCACCTGGGCGATCAGTCCGCTGAGCTGTTGGCGCACAAACCGGACGGCCACCCGGTAGCCCAACTGGGAGAAAATCACACCCACCAGGGCTTCAAAGGCATCTCCCAGCGTCGAGCTGCGCCCGCGTCCCCCGGACTCCTCCTCGCCATGGCCCAAGTAGAGATAGTGCTGCAACCCCAAAGCGCGCGCCCGCTCGGCCAGCACCGGGCCGGAGACCACCACCGACTTGATCTGGGTCAAGCGGCCCTCCTGATCTTGGGGATAACGCTGAAAAAGATAGGCACTGACCGCCAGCTCGATCACCGCGTCACCCAAGAACTCCAGCCGCTCGTTGGACTCCTCCGGCTCGGCGCGCTCGTTGACGTAGGAGCTGTGCAGAAAGGCTCGGCGCAACTGCTCCGCGCTGAGCGCCAAGTTCAGCCTCTCTGCCAGCTCGACCAGCGATCGTTGGCCCATGATGAAAGTGTCATTGCCCTGATGAGCGACTTTGGGCATTGGCTGGGGCGGGAGGAGTCGAACCCCCATTCTCGGCTCCAAAGGCCGGTGTGCTACCTTTGCACCACGCCCCAAATCTCCGGCTAAAATCTCAGAAGGTCACATCCTCAGTGAGCAGGTCTTCGTCCCCTGGGCCCATAGTTTCTTGATAGCGCCTGAGCACCTCTTGCTCCAGTTTGAGCCGGAAGTCATTGTTGATGGGATGGACGATGTCGCGAAATTCGCCATTGGGCAGGGCGCGGCTGGGCATGGCCACGAACAACCCTTCACGCCCCTCGATGACTTTAACGCTGTGCACGATGAAGACCTCGTCAAATATGACGGAGCAAAAAGCCTTGAGATTGCCCTCATGCTGCATCGGCCTGATCTCAACTTTGGTGATCTCCATAGCATATACTCTCTCGCAGGTACTGCCGGCAAGCGAATATCATGTTAGCACACCGCCCGCTACCGAAGCAAGGGAAACCAGTGGTCGCCTCGAAAACGAGGACGTATCATCTAGCTTGGAAACTCTGCTGAAACCTCTGACGCCCACTTATCCCCCGACCGGTGGGTATATATAGTCCGATAGCGCTCCGAGCGGACCAGGTAACACCGGCGACAGTCCTCGCTGGGTAATTCGGAGGTGTCAACCGGCTCCAAGCGCACCTCGAAGCCCAGCTCCTCGTAGAGCGTGACCAGCTCGGAGAGGCGCGGCTCGCTTTCCACCGTGCGCCGCTCCCAGCCCTCCCGCTCCAGCTCATCGCGAGTTTTCATGATCGACGCTAAAAAAGATCGTCGAGTTCATCCAGCGCGCCGCCGGGCAGCTGGCCGTGCTGTTGCAGATATTGCTGCAACAACTCGCTCTCCCGCTGGGTATACATCGCTTCCTCTTCATAGGCGAAGAATTTTCCCACGGAGCTAGCCAGTTGCTCGCGCAGCCCCTCTCTCAAGTTCGGCACGCCCTTGAGAGCCACTAGCTCGCGCTTTTCGTCGTAAATCCGATAGATGCCTTCAGCCGTGGGAATGGACCCTAGCACTTCCGGAGTGAGGGGCTCAAACTGCTGCTGGCCTTGCGGCGGCAAGGGCACCCGCCCCAGCTTCACCCGGATGTCACAGCGCAGACAGCGCAGCGCCTCAAAGCGCGCCTGCTCTTCGGAGTAGCCCTGCTCCACCAGTTGATCCAGGCCCAGCAAGCGCCGCTGCAGCTCCAAACAGCCCGCTGCAGATCGAGACCTGTCCAGGAAATCTTGGATAATTCGAGACTTCTCATCGGGCTCCTCGCTGACCAAGCGCTCTTCGATATCCCCCTCGCCGCCCAGATAGCGATCGATAGCCTGGGCCGCCCGCCGCCCCAAGGCGATCGCCTCGATCACCGAGGCCGGACCAGAGACCGCATCGCCGCCGGCATAGACCCCGGGCCGCTCCGTTTGCAGCGTCTCCCGATCGACCTGAATGACCGCGCCCTCCCCCAGGGTGAGCTGAAAAGTCGAAGGAGCGTCAGGCTCTTGGCCGATGGCCGTGATCACCGTGTCGAACTCTCGCAGGAATTCGCTGCCGGGGATCATCACCGGCAGCGGTCGCCCTCCGTCCCGAGCCGGCTCCAGCCGCGCTCTGGTGCAGCTCAGCTTGAGCGCCTCGCCCTGCCGCTCCAGCCCGATCGGGATCACCAGCTCTTCGAGCTTGATGCCCTCTTCGAGAGCCTGCTCGACCTCTTCGGCGTAGGCCGGCATCTCGGCCCGGGTGCGCCGATAGAGAATGCTCACTTGTTGAGCGCCCAGCCGCCGCGCGGTGCGAGCCACGTCGGTGGCCACGTTCCCTCCGCCGATCACCGCCAGGCGTTCTCCGACTGTGACGAGCTCTCCTGAGTTGGCGCGGCGTAGGAACTCTACACCCGAGCCGGCCAGCTCCTCGCCGGAAATGCTGAGCGTCCGCTCCCGATGGGCTCCAATGGCAAGATAGACGGCGTCATACCCTTGAGCGAACAGCTCATCGAGTGATTCGATCTTGACGTTTGTGTGTATCTCGACGCCGATGGCCATGATATCTTGAAGCTCCTGCTCCAGCACCGCGCGCGGCAGGCGAAACTCCGGGATGCCGTAGCGCAGCATCCCGCCCGCCTGAGGTAGCGCCTCGAAGACGGTGACCGCATGGCCCCGCTTGCGCAGATAATAGGCTGCGGTCAGCCCCGCCGGGCCGGAGCCCACCAGGGCTACCCGCTTGCCTGTGTCGGGCTTGATCTTCGCCAAACGTCTCCAAGAGCCGTCATCGTGCTCAAAGGCAAAGCGCTTCAGGCGGCAGATCGAAACCGGCTGATTGAGCTCGCCCCGGCGGCAGTCCTGCTCGCAGGGATGGAAACATACATAGCCCAGCACGCCGGGGAAGGGGACCTTCTCGCGCACCGTGGCCAGTGCCTGGGAATATTTGCCTTCGGCGATGAAGCGCACATAGCGGGGGATGTCGATGCCCGCCGGGCAAGCGTCTATGCAGGGCACAAAGCCCAGCGCGTCGCGGAGCTTCTTGCCCTCGTTGTCCATGATGGTGCCGGAGGGACAGACGACCACGCAGGCCCCACAGAAGATGCAGCCAGACTCTGCGAGCGTCGGGCCTTTAGTGCCCACGGTGATCTGACCGTTTTTATCGGTGACAAAACCCAGGGCCTCGATCCCGCGTATGTCGCGGCAGACGCGCACGCAGCGTGTGCAGTCGATACACAAATTCCAGTCGAAACTAAAGAGCGGTTCATCTTGAATCACCGGCCGGCCCCGATAGGTGTACTTCGGCGTATCCAGCGGGATGCCAACGTGCTCGCTCACGAAGCGGATCTCGCAGTGATCGAAAATATCGCAGCAGCGTTCTTCGGGGGGCACGCCCATCGAGCAGGTGCGCCGATCGCAGCCCGCGCGCAAGGGACAGAGAATGCAGGCATGAGGATGATCGGCCAGGATTTTTTTCAAGTTTGCCTGGCGAGCCTGGCGCAGCAGCTCCGAATCGGTATGGACGGCCATGTCGGCGGTCAGCACAGTCTCGCAGGCCAGGACCGGTTCGCTTTGGCCCTCTACTTCAATCAGACATAGGCCACAGCCCTGATAAGCCGCCTGGCTCGCTCCGCCGAGCCGAGAATCAGCCCCTCGATAGACCACAGACAAGTTGGGTCGTCCGGCGGGACCGGGTGGTAGATCCGGATGATGGCAGAGCGAGGGGAGATAACATCCGGCAGCGCGAGCCGCTGCCATCACCGTGCTGCCGGCTGGTGCTTGGAGCTCTTGGCCGTCGAGCGTCAGGCGCACGCGTTCCATGATGTTGAACTACCAGGAATGCTCTATCGCCCCCGGCCGGCAGGCGGCCACGCAGGGCAATGGAGAGCGTTCACCGACGGGCTTGCAGGGGGCGCAGGCGTATTTGAGCTTGTTGCGCTGGGCCTCGGCCACGATCGCTACTTGCTCATCGTCCAAGCTGAATTCGTCGGCGACCACGGTGAAAACCTCTGCGGGACAGGCGGTGACACAACTACCACAGCCGGTACACAGATCGCTGTCAATCGTGATGTAGTACTCGCCGGAGCCATCTTTGTAGCCGTAGTTGGCTTTCATGCGGTTGCTCCTTGGCGTCGCTGCCGCTCCACCAGCGCCTTGGCGAAGAGCGCCGCGCCCAGCGCTCCGGCGATCTGGGGATCGTAATCACCTTGGGGTTCTAGCGCTTCCACCCCCAACTCGTCCTCGATGCGGCGCACGATGCCGATGTTTTTTGAAATGCCGCCCGTGATGGCAAACTGCGGCTCCACCCCGATGCGCGCCAGCAGCTCTACCACCCGCTTGGCCATCGCCCGGCAGTAGGAGGCCAATACCTTCTCCTTGCTCCAGCCGGAGCGCAGCAGCCCCAATGCTTCGGATTTTCCAAAGACCACACAGGTCGAGCTGACCGGCGGTGGCTCCACTTCAACTTGAAAAGACATCTCCCCCACGCTCTCGATCGGCACCTGCAAGAGATCGGCGAAGACCTCCATCCCGCGCCCGGTCCCGGCGGCGCATTTATCGTTCATCAGGAAATTTTGCACCTTGCCACGCTCATCGCAGCGAATGGCCTTGCAATCCTGGCCGCCCATGTCCAGCAGCGTGCGCACGCTCGGCCCGTAGATGAAGTTTGCCCCACGTGCATGGCAGGCGATCTCGGTGATGGCTTTGTCGGCGAAGGGGATGTTCACCCGCCCGTAGCCCGTGCCCACGGTGAAGTGGATCTTTCCCAGCGTCAGGCCTGTCTCCTCCAAGGCCCAATCGAGCGCTTTCTGAGCGCTGCCCGGGGAGTTGTTCCCGGTGCGACGGCTGGCGAAGGCATATAACCTGCCATCGGCCAGGACCACCGCCTGGGTGCTCACCGAGCCCACGTCGATGCCGCAACTGATAGTTGTGGCAGCTTGCCAGTCGAGGTGGGGATCATGCCAGTTGTACTCCTTCCAGCGCCAGAATTCCTGCTGCGGTTGCGCCTGCACCGCAGTTTGAGTTGCGTTGCTCATCAGTTACCTCCTTAAGAGTTGAGGTGATCGGCCCCCAACAGCGCTGCCCCTAAGGCAGTCACGTACTCCGGGTGCTCCGGCACCAGAACCTCCAGAGCCAGCTCGCGTTGCAGTGAGCTGACGAAGCCCACGTTGTAGCCCACACCGCCGATCAGCGCCACCTGGGGGACGATGCCGCTGCGCCGGGCCATGGCCACGCAGCGGTCGGCCATGGCGTCATGGACCGCGCGGCAGATGTCCTTGATTTGCGTGCCCTGATGGATGAGCGAGACGACTTCGGACTCGGCGAAGACGGCGCACTGCGCGTTCATCGCTGTGGCCTTCTCGGACTGCAGCGAGAGCGGCCCCATCTCTTCCAGGGGCACCTCCAGGGTGCGGGCCATCGTTTCCACGAAAGTTCCCGCTCCGGCGGCGCATTTCTCGTTCATGGCAAAGTCGGCCACCCGCCCGCCCTCTGTGCACTGAATGGAACGACCTTCTTCCGCGCCGATGTCCAGAATCGTCTTGACCTCCGGGGCAAGCTCGTGGACGGCCCGCGCGTCGGCGGTCACCGCGGTCACGTTATCGTCGGCGAAGGGGACGCTCTTGCGGCCCGCCCCGGTGGTGATCACCGTGGTCAGCGCTTGGCGACCGATCTTGGCCTGTTGCAGTGCCTGCTCCAAGGCCCGTTCTGCGGCAGCTGGGGGGTCGAATCCGGAGCGCACCCCGGCGCGGGCCAGCACCTTCCCGTCGCGATAGAGCACCACCTTGGTGTTGTACGCGCCGCAATCAATGCCTGCTGTGATCATGAAGATACCTCCTAATTTAGCTTTGTTACTCCTAGCGCCTCCATGAAGGCCTCGATGCGCGTCAGGGTGCGCTCCTCGTCGAACTCCCGCTCGTCGCCCATATTGCCCTCGAAGGGCATCACCGGGACGCCGGCCTCTTGCAAGTCCAGACGGTTCTCGGCGATGCCGATCGTCAGCCCCTCGCAGCCCCGGTTGTAGTGCATCAGAACACCCTGCACCTGCCACTCACGGGCGATGCGTACCATCATCTCGCTCTTGTACTTGGGTCCGTAGAAGTGCTGCCATTCCGGGCGATGGATGTTCCACTCTGCCAGCGCCCTCAAGGCCTGCTCTCGCGTCTTGATCTCGACCCCTCGCTGCTCGGGCGTTGCCCGTGGGCCCCAGGTCCCGTCCTCCTGAATCTCAAAGATCCCGCAGAGCCCGAAGGTGTAAAGGCTGCCGATGGAGACGCAGCCGTAGGTATTTTGCAGATAGCGGAAGATTTTCAGGAAGCCCCAAGGCGGCTGGGTATCGGTCATCACCCGGGCCTGTTCGTACTCCGAGGCCGCGATGCCGCGCGCCACCCGGTCTGCCACCTCATCGCGCAGCTCTTGGTAGAAATCGGCCACCGCCTGGCTGGACTTTTGCAGCGTGTTGAGCACGTAGAACGAGTACATCGTCTTCTCTTCCATCGGGGCGGGCACGGCCTTATTGAGACAACAGATCTCGGCCCAGGTGGAGGTGGAGCGGAACTCGTTCTCGACCGCCCGGATGAGCAGCTCGTCGTTGTACTCCCGACCGGTGGTTTTTTCCAGCCATTCGATGCCCTCCTGCATCTGATTGACCAGATAGTCTATCTTGTTCTGGTTGATATTATCGGCCGGGCCGACCGAGACATCTATGCCGAAGAGGGGCGTGCCGCCTTCCAGCTCGGAGGCGACCTGGTACCATTTGGCGTGGGAGCAGCAGATGTGGTTCTGCCAGAGAAAGTCCGGTTGGGGGAATTTGCCGCCGAAGACATATCTGTCCAGCAGGACCGAGCCCCAGTAATTGCGCATATAGGCGCAGAGGTCATGGGCGAATCCGGCTCGCTCGCTGGCCTCGGCACAGGCGCGCTGGAACTCGCGGTCGTGGGCGATGGAGGCCCCGTAGGGCTCGCCGGTCAAGGGGTAGACGTCTTCGCCCAGTCCGGCCGGTATGGCGTCGAAGGCCCAGGCGCCCCCGGCCCAGCGCAGGCCACCTCGCTCATGGGCCTTGGCGTAGTTCTCGTAGTATTGCTGCCTGAGCTCTTTGGCTTTAGCCCAGCACTTTAAGGACTCGGTGGGGTATTTTTGAAGCGTTTTCATCTCAGTTTGACCTCCCTGGTGAAAGATCGTTTGACGCCCGTTGGCTCACTGTGTAATCTGCATCCATGAGGTGATGGCCGATGAGGCGAACGAACATCGTGCTGGAAGAGTGGCAATACGAGTACCTTAAGGAGCGATCCCAGCAGGAGGGGGTGAGCATGTCGGCCCTGGTGCGCAAGCTGATCAGGCAAGATCCAATCTTTTCGATTGTTGGCATGTTTCGAGGAGAACGAAAGGATGTTGCTGAAAGGCACGACGACTACCTCTACACCATGGAAGAGCAACGACGGTGATGGACGCCTATGGAAAGCATCTTCGTTG
>CAJXGD010000054.1 GCA_913053845.1 uncultured bacterium
TCACCTGCGAGGACACGTTTCAGAAGAGTGACTTCGAGGCGGCAATGAACATCAATTGGACGATCAGCGGCCTGACGCTGGGTTTCAACACCGTCGTCGGCTTCGCAGGCCTGGAGCATATCCTCACCAACCTGCAGGCGACCCTGGGCGCGCTGAACATCAAAGACCAGTTCTTCTTCGCGGTCCCCTTTGGCACGGACACGATCACTTTCTCCAACGATGCGGGGACACAGACGCACAGTGAGTTGGCCTATACGGTCATCAACCCGAACTTGTTCTTCGTAAAGAAGCGGGTGACGGCCAGCATCTCCATCGCCGGCATCACGCTGACCAACCTAGCGCTGCTGGAAGACGTCAACTTCCCGAAGGCCTTACCTTGGTTGCCGTATCCCTACCCCATCATCAGTGGGTACGGGCCCATAGGGGGACAAACCTTGAACCGCTATGGATGCTGGAGCGCGGGCAGCACAGGTTGGTTCGCCAACGGTCATCGCTGCTACTGGCTGCCAAGTCAGGCAGCTTATGCGGGCTACAACGCGGCCTCGCAGGCCTTCCGCTTCGGCGATACGATCACCGTGGAAGGCCAAACGGTGAGCGGGATCACCGTGCGCAACATCACCGGCATCGGCATGGATCCGCAGTTGGTCGAGAGCTTCAAGAAGATCCAGTTCGCCGGCGTGGTCTGTGACAACACCAACCTAGGCTTCGCGGTGGAGAAGATCCAAGTCGAGGGCATCCCGGTCGGTCCGATCACCTGGAACGAAGCACTGGAGTTCCGCTTCATGCCCCAGGATACGCCGTGTGTGGGAAAGTATGTCAATCCAGCACCGTTTGGAGCGATCCACGACTTCACCTTCAGCTCGCCGTTTGGCGACATCGAGCTCCTAGCCGCCAGCACGGATCTCACTAAGGCGCTCTTCGGCTTCGCGGTGCTGACGGTATCCTCGGGTGGTATCACCATTGATCAGTACTTCGACAATAACCTGGAGATGGCGTTCACGGAACTGACCTTGAGGACGACGCTCAACCCAGACAGCAACCCGGCCTCGCTGAAGGTAATCGTGGATGTCTGCCAGCAGGACTCTGACCCTTTCTACGCATGTGATGGGAAGGGGCTCAACTGGCTGCAGGTGGATCTGACCGTCAAGCGCCAAATGTTGACCTTCAAGACCTCGACCGTCTTCGCGGGGCCGAATCCAACTGCCTTGTACCGTCAGCGCTTCACGCTCTCTGCACAGGCTGGCCCGCTTGACCTCAGCTTGAAGGCTCAACTGCATGGTACGCCGCTCAAGTTCGACCGGATTGAGGGAACGGTCGGCGTTAACTTCTAACCATTCAAACGTGCATGGCAGGGCCTGGCCGGGTATGGCCTGGGCCTTTTGAAGCGATAACTTCCTAGACGTTAGGAGAACCTTGGGCGCGAGGGGTCCTGAGAGAGCCTCTCGCGCCCAGTTCCCTATGAGCATTGAAGTAAATGTCGCCTGCCACGGGGCTGTCCCGTGGTAAAAACGCGCCAGACGGGAAGAGAGGGCTGAGCAATATAGGCTTGATCCTCTCGCCCTTACTTGCCGATAGCGCTAGAATCTACAAGGAGCGCTCATGACCAGAGCGTTCATCTTCGCTGCCATTCTACTGCTGATCACCCTGGGGAGTTGGTTCCTGCTGGGACCCAAGCCGCCTGAGCCAGACCGGCCTCAGTATGCAGTGCGCATCGTGGCCATTCGCGAGTACAGTGCCGATGAGCAGGTCTCGATCGCCAACCAAGGCACAGAGCCGGTGGACATCTCCGGCTGGACGCTCTGGGCCCATCGTCATGACAAGGCGCATGGCATCACCTACCGGTTCCCGACTAACTGCGTATTGAAGAGCGAACAGATGATCCGAGTACACTCCGGGCCGGAGGCGCTGGGTCATTCGAGCACAAAGTGTCAGGGCAAGACACCTGATCTCTATTGGACGATAGATTACGTCTGGTGCAACGCCAATGGCGATTCAGCCTATCTCCACGATGCCCAGGGCAACCTGGCCGATCGCTTGCAGTATGGGGCGGGCTGGCATCTCAGCGCGGTGGTGCCCTGCGCGTCGGGAGGGTGAAGACCACCCTTCCCCGAAACGGAGAGCAATCTCCTCCCCTATCGTCAATCTCTGGACAGGACAAGGCATACAGGCCGACCCACTTCCGCCCTTCATCATGAGATAGCTCACTTGCGCGAGCAAGAGGTGAGCTAAGCTTATCAGCCAGCCGATTGACAGGGGGCAAGATCGTCATTATACTACAATACCTTATGCATTGAGCCCCGCGATCAGTTGCTGTTAAGGAGGAGAGAGTGTCAGCACCAGTAGAAATCATTCCTCGGTTGAGCCAGGTGATTAACAACCCCAGCAGGGACGAGTTGCGTCAGCTGGCCCATCCCGATGAAATCACTACCGAGTTCGGCAGCCCGACCTACGTCAGTCGCGTCCGCTCGCGCAGTGCCAAGCTCACCAAGAATAGCATTGACGATCCCTTGACGGCCGAGGATCAGCAGCTCATCGAGCGCGTCTTGAAAGCGATTCCCGACCGCCGGATGATCGTGCTCGATCGACAGATGGGGCGTGATCCCCAGCTCCGCCGGCACTGTCGCATGATCATCAGCGCAGACTACGCCCGCATTGCCCTGGGCTGGAGCGAGCTGCTTGAGCCAGCCTCGCCCGATGAAGCGCCGGATTTTCTGACCATCTTCGTCCCCGAATGGGAGGAGATTCGCATCCTGGTTGATCAGCCCCGCCGGACGACCTATGTGTTGGGCACCGACTATACCGGTGAAGCGAAGAAGGCCTTTCTGCGCATGTGGATGTACGAGGTCAAACAAGCTGGTGGCTTGGGCTTGCACGCCGGCAGCAAACGTGTGCGTGTGCGCACTGCCGGCGGCCAGCTTAGTGAGGTGACCCAGCTCTTCTTCGGCCTCTCAGCTACGGGAAAGTCGACACTCACCATTCATGGCTTAGGGCTGTCAGGTGAAGCAGGCACTGAGCTTATCCAAGATGATGTGGTCGGATTATTGCCCGATGGCCGCTGCGTGGGCAGCGAAGGCCAGGGGCTCTACATCAAGACCGATAGCCTCTCGGCTGCATCACAGCCAGAGATCTACCGGGCGACGGTTCAACCGACGGCCATCCTGGAAAACGTCTGGGTCGATCGCCGGACGGGCCAGGTTGATTTCGCGAACACCGAGCTGACCAGCAACGGTCGGGCGACGATCCAACGAGCCGACCTACCCAATGCAGCTGCAGAGATCGACCTGCCCCAGGTCAACCAGATCTTCTTCATCACCCGGACACCGCTGGTCCCACCGATCGCCAAGCTCACGCCGGTTCAGGCAGCCGTGGCCTTTATGCTGGGAGAATCGGTGGAGTCCTCCGCCGGAGATCCCACTCGCGCCGGTCAACGGGTGCATGTGGTGGGCACCAACCCCTTCATCATGGGGCCGCCGGCCGAGGAGGGCAATCGCTTCTTACAGTTGCTGCGTGGCAACCCCCACGTCGAGTGTTATCTGCTCAACACCGGCCGGGCAGGCGAGGGCGAGAACTCAGAAGACATCAGCGTGGGGACGACTATTGCGCTGCTGCGGGAGGTCGCGCGCGGGGCGCTCTCGTGGCAGGAGGACCCGCAGTTCGGTTTCCAACTGCCCCAGTCGGTGCCCGGCTTAGAGATCCAAAAGTACGATCCGCGCCGGGCTTACACCACCCAGGAGTTCCAAGTACGCCTCGAAGAGCTGCGCGTAGAACGCCGCGCCTGGCTAGAGAAATTCCCTGGGCTGGGCGAAGAGATTGTGCAGGCAGTCTATTAGTCTCGTCCTGGAGCAAGCGGCGGGATTCGAACCCGCGACAGCTAAATCTTCGAGATTGCGAACAGGAGAGGGGCCTTAGCCAGACCCCTCTCCTGTTTTCATGCTTGGCGGGCCTTACTTGTGCTACTTAGGCACGAAGGCACCCAGGGAGATGAACTGACCTCCCTTAACTTGGATGACGAAGAGGCTCTTGATGCCGCTATGGTCTTTTGGCGTGTAGGAGAACGGCGGCGTCAGACCGGTCGACCAGGCACTGGTTTGGTTGAGCGCGGCGATGAACGATTGGCGCGTCAGGTTCTTGCCGGCCGAGGCCAGCCCTTGCGTGACCAGTTGCGCTCCCACCATGGCGATCTCGCTGAACCCACCGGCCGGCTCCTTGGGAAAGCCGGTGTTAGGATCATTGAGCACCGCGCGATAAAGCACCGCACCGGGGATGTCACTGGTGGGATCAGCGGCGAAGCCCGGTGCGATCAGGCCTTCCGCCGCAGAGCTGCCCGCCAGCTGAAAGAGCCTGGGGTCGGTCACAGTATTGACCCCGATGAACTGGGTCTTAAAACCCAGATTCTCCGCTTCCTTCAAGATGGCCGCCGAGGGCTGCAACAGGTCGAGCAGAGCGACCGCGTCGGGCTTGGCCTGCTGCAACTGCAGCACGATGTTGCTGAAGTTGGTCTCGTTCGGTGCGTGACCGATCAGGGCCACCGGCTCCAGCCCCTGCTCCTTGAGGGCGGCCACAAAGGCGTCCTTGAGCTCGTTGCCGAAGGCGTCATTGCTGTAGACGGCCGCAACCCGCTTGGCCCCCAGTGCTTGCACCGGATAGAGCGCGGCGAAGCGCCCAAAGGCCACGTTACTGGGTTGCAAGGCGAAGACGTTGGGCTTGACCGGCTGGGATAGGAAGGTCGCATTGGCCCCCGGTGAGACGACCGGCACGCCCTCCTTGACCAGCGTATCCAGCACGGCGGCCAAGGGGCTGGTGCCCAGCGGGTTGACGATGGCGAAGACCTTGTCCTCTTCAAGCAGCTTCTTCACACAGGCCACGGTGTTGGCCGGCACAAAGCCGTCGTCGCAGACGATGAAGTCGATCTTTCGCCCGTTGATACCACCGTGCGCATTGACGAAGCTGTACCAGGCTTCCGCCCCGCGCATGAAGGGCACGCCGATGCCGGCCACCGGCCCGGATTGAGCGATGAACGCTCCCAACTTGATCGTGTCAGCGCTCACGCCCGGCGTGGAAGAGGACTGCTGGGCGCTCCCTGCGACGGCGATGGTTAGAGCTACGGCAAACAAGAGGAACCACTTTAGAATCAACCGACTATTGAACATGGATCCTTCCTCCTTTTTGATGATGTTTATCCAATCAACTCACGACTCACGGACACGCTCCGTTAGCGGTGCTCGTTATCGTCTATATTGTCGTGATCACCCCCTCGGCTCGCCGGCTGGGCCTCCATGCCCAGATAGAGCCGACGCACCTGATCGTTTGCCTGTAATCGGCGCGCTGATCCGGCCAGAGTGATCGTTCCCAAGGTCAATACGTAGGCATAATCGGCCAATTGGAGGGCCATGTGTGCGTTCTGCTCTGCCAAGAGCATCGCCGCGCCCTCCTGGTGCAGCCGCTCTAAGATCTCGAAGAGCTGGCGGACCAGCACCGGCGCTAGGCCCAGCGAGGGCTCATCGAGCAGGAGCAGTTTCGGTCGAGCCATCAGTGCCCGCGCGATCGCCAGCATCTGCTGCTCCCCTCCAGAGAGGGTGCCGGCCGGTTGCTTCAGGCGTTCTCTCAGGCGCGGAAAGTAGTCCAGCACTCGCCGGTGGTCGGCGCGAATGCCCTCCCGATCGCGGCGCACGTAGGCTCCCATGCGCAGGTTCTCCGCGACGGTCAATTCCGGAAAGATCTGACGGCCGGCCGGGACTTGGCTGATGCCAGCCCGCACCACTCGCTCCGGGCGCCAGCGCTCGATCGCCTGACCGGCAAAGCGAATCTGCCCCCGCTTGGCGCGCACCAGGCCGGAGATGGTATTCATCAGGGTCGTCTTGCCTGCCCCATTCGCGCCCAGCACGGCCACGATCTGACCCTCGGAGAGCTTGAGCGAGACGCCCTTGAGCGCCTCAATCGGGCCGTAGAAGGCATGTATGTCCCGCAACTCAAGCATGGGGAGCCTCCTCGGCCGGTCGCCCCAGATAGGCCTCGATGACCTGCGGATCATGCTGGATCTGGGCCGGTGTGCCCTCGGCAATGACCTGGCCGAAGTCCATGACGATCACCCGCTCGCAGAGTTTCATCACCAGGGACATATCGTGCTCGATCAGCAGGACGGTGACGCCGAACTGGTCGCGCGCCCCTCGGATGAACCCAGCCATCGCTTCGGTCTCGGCACTGGTCAGCCCCGCGGCCGGCTCATCGAGGAGCAGCAGCCGGGGCCGGGCCACCAGGGCGCGACAGAACTCGATGATCTTCTGTACGCCATAAGGCAAACCGGCCACATAAGCCGGGGCCAGTTGGGCCAGCCCGACCTGCTCCAGAAGTTGGCCGGCGCGCACCCGCATCTGGCGGTCTTCATGACGAGCACCAGGTAGATGCAGTGCCTGCAGCAGGACCGGCGTGCGCACCCGACAGTGCTGCCCAAGCAGCAGGTTGTCCATCACGGTGAGATAGGGGAAAAGTCCCAAGTTCTGGAAAGTCCGTGCGATGCCCTTGCCGATGATCTCATGGGCGCTCAGATGAGTCAGTTCGATCCCATTAAACCGAATCGAGCCCGAGCTCGGATGATAGAAGCGGCTGATCAGATTGAAGACGGTCGTCTTGCCTGCCCCATTGGGACCGATCAAGCCGACGATCCGGTCCGGCTCCACCCTGAAACTGACCTCATCGAGGGCCTTGAGTCCCCCGAAGCGCATCGTCACTCCCTGGAGCTCAAGCATGGTCATCCCCACCT
Source organism: uncultured bacterium (assembly GCA_913053845.1). Classification (GTDB taxonomy): domain Bacteria; phylum Bipolaricaulota; class Bipolaricaulia; order RBG-16-55-9; family DRJF01; genus DRJF01. The sequence continues at coordinate 6,761 of CAJXGD010000054.1, forward strand.
GTAGAGCCGCTTTCGGCTCTTGGCCCTGGGAAAAGCCGCCGCGCCGAGCGCATCAGTCCTCGGCCTCTGCCGACCGTTTGGAGGAGGAAACCCCAGATGCCATAGGGCATGAAGATGACCACCAGCAGCAGGGCCGCTCCATAGATGAACTGGGGCACCCAGGCGGAGAAGCCGCTGAGCACTTGAGGAAGCAAGCCCAGAAAGGCCGCACCCAGCAGGGAGCCGGGAATGGAGGCCAAGCCGCCGACGGCGATCATGCTTAGGAGCAAGATGGACAGTCCCAGATTAAAGGTGCTGACATTGAGGTAGCCGACCAGATTGGCGTAGAGAGCTCCGGCGATGCCGGTGTAGAAGGCGCTCAGCAGGAAGGCGTAAGACTTGGTGCGCGCCAGGCTGATCCCCAGGGCCTGGGCGGCCAGCTCATTATCCCGGATGGCGACAAAAGCCCGTCCCAAGGGAGCGCGGACCGCATTGGCAGCGATCCAGACGAGCGCCAGACCGACGGCTAAAATCAAGTAATAAAAGGCCAGATCGGAGTTCAGCGCTAGGCCGAAGAGCTCCGGGCGCGGAATGGAAAATCCTTGATGGCCGCCGGTCCAGGCCCATTGGGGCAAGAGCTGTTCCACGGCCACGCCGAAGCCCAGGGTGGCAATCGCCAGGTAGATCTCCGAGAGGCGCAGTGCCGGGATGACCAAGACCAGTCCCAGGAGGGCCGTCAATAGGCCAGCGGCCGGCAGGCTGGCCCAGAGAGGCCAGGCGAGTTTCACCTGCAGCAGGGCGGCGCTGTAGCCGCCGATGGCCAAGAAGCCCGCATGACCCAGCGAGATCTGCCCGGCGTAGCCGGTCAGTAGGTTGAGCCCCAGAGCGGCCAGCGCATAGACCGCGGCCAGCGAGAGCAGATAGACTTGATAGCTCTTTAGGAATTGAGGCCCGAGCGCCAGCAGCGCAACCAGCAAAAGGACCCAGGGCCAACGGGCTCTCATGCACGCCTCCCCGCCACCGGCGCGCCCAGCAGCCCGCGCGGTCGTATGGCCAACATGACGATGATCAGCAGAAAGACGAAGGTCGTCTGCAGCTGGGTGGAGAGGTAGCCACCGACCAGGTTCTCCAACACGCCGAGCAGCAGCCCACCGACGACTGCGCCGAGTAGGCTGGTAAAGCCGCCCAGCACCGCCGCGGCGAAGGCCTTGATCAGCACGGTGATCATCGTGTTCAGATCCAGGAAGACGACCGGAGCGATGAGCACTCCGGCCACCGCCCCCAGTGCGGCGCCCAGGCCCCAACTGAGCGTGGAGACGCGGCGCACGTTGACACCCATTAGCTGAGCGGCCAAGCGATTTTGCGCCATGGCGCGCATCGCCGTTCCCACGGAGGTGTACTTGAGCAGCGCGAAGAGGCCCAGGCCCAGCGCGGCGGCCACCCCCAGCGCCAGGGCGTTGTGGCGCGTGAGGATCACCCCGGCGATTACAAACGGTTTTCCGACCAGGGCATAGGGGAATGAGACCGTTTGGTAGCCGAAGAAGTGGCCGCCCAGGGCGCTGAGCATCAGCGAGATGCCCAGCGTAGCGATCAAGAGGGTTAAGATGGGTGCATTGCGCGCCGGACGCAAGATGAGGTCGGCCAGGGCTCCCAGGACAAAACCCATGGCGATCGCGGCCAGGACGGCCAACCAGTAGGGCTGGTGATAACCCCGCATCAGGGTGAGGGCCACAAAACTGGAGATCATGGCCATATCGCCGTGGGCGAAGTTGACCACGTCGGTCGTCTTGAAGATCAGGATCATGCCCAAGGCCATCAAAGCGTAGAGGCTGCCGGCCGCCAGGCCGCTGACGATCAGTTGGGGCAAGATCTCCATCATTTCACCTCCAAGTAGGGGCGAAGCATTGGTAAGCTAGATGCTCCACCTCTGCTTTTCACCAGTTAAAGGCCGCGGCCGCCATGGCATATCCGCCGCCGGAGGCGCAGAAGACAACCATATCGCCCGGCTTAGGCCCCTTACCCTGGGCGATATGGTCGTCGAGGGCCATCGGCACGCAGGCTGAGCCGGTATAACCCCACTTGTCCATGATCCAGTGCGTCCTCTCCAGCGGCAGCTCCAGTTGGGTCATCACCGTCTTAATTATATTTAGATTGATCTGCGTGAAATAAATGCGGTTGATCTCATCTATGGTGCGCCCGGCCTGCTCGGTCACCTGACGCACCAGCCGGGGCCAGTGGGTGGCATTGAGATCTGGGGGAAAGCGCTTGGCGATTACCAGATATCTTTCGGCCAGGGATTCTTCGCTGGGCACTTGATAGGTCCCGCCGACGTAAATGCCCATGTAATCATGATAACGGCCGTCCGCCTCCATCGCTGAGCTCAGGAAGCCGGGCCGGGCAGAAAGTTGCAGCAGCGCGGCACCGGCGCCGTCGGCGAAGAGCGTAGCCGTCTTGTAGTCGTCCCAGTTGACGAACTTAGTCATAGCGTAAGCGCCGATCACCAGCACGTTGCGGTAGCGTGCCGGCTCGGTCATGATATATTTCGAGCCGATGGTCAGGCCGGTCACAAACGCCGCACAGGCGTTATTGAGGTCGAAGACGCCCGCGTTACTCGCCCCGAGCTTGTATTGAACGACGCTGGCGGTAGCCGGGCTGAGATAGTCCGGCGTGTCGGTGGCCACGATGAGCAAATCTACATCTTCCGGCTTGACATCTGCCCGTTGCAGCGCCTGGCGCCCGGCGTGGGTGGCCAGATCCGAGGTCACCTCGTCCGGCGCGGCGACATGACGGGCGCGGATGCCCACGTTCTCTTCCAACCAGTCACCCACATCTTGACCGTAGCGCCGATTGAACTCCTCGTTGGTGATCCGCCGCTTCGGCAGGTAGCGCCCGGTGCTGACGATCCTGGCATAGGCGGCCATCAGACTACCACGCCACCGTCCACGCTGAGCACGGTGCCATTGACATAACTGGCCTCATCCGAGGCCAGGAACAGGTAGACGTTAGCCACCTCGTCCGGCGTGCCCATGCGCCTTAGCGGCACCTTCTCGATCATGGCTTCGATGACCTGCTGCGGGATGGATTGCACCATCTCGGTGGAGATGAAGCCCGGCGCCACGGCGTTGACGCAGATGCCCTTGCGGCCCAGCTCGCGCGCCCAGACCTTGGTCATCCCGATGATTCCCGCCTTGGAGGCCACGTAGTTGCTCTGGCCAAAGTTTCCATAGAGGCCCACGACGGAGGCGGCGCTGATGATCCGTCCTGAGCCCTGCTCGATCATGATCGGCGCGACCGCCTGAGTGCAGTTGAAGGCCCCCTTGAGATTCACGGCGATCACCGCGTCGAAGTCGGACTCGGTCATCCTGACCAACTGCGCGTCGCGCAGGATGCCGGCGTTGTTGACCAGCACGTCAATCCGCCCGAATTTCTCGCTGACCGTTTGGGCCATCTGCTGGGCCTGATCATGCTGGGCCACGTCGGTTTTGATGAAGAGCGCCCGGCCGCCCTGTCCTTGAATCTCCTCCGCTACCGCTTGACCGGTCTGCTCGTTGAAATCGGTGACAGCGATCACCGCCCCTTCGCGGGCGAAGCGGAGCGCGGTGGCCCTGCCGATGCCTTGACCCGATCCGGTGATGATGGCGACTTTTCCGGCTAGTCTCATGAAATTCCCCCTCACTGATATACGGACTGTTTTGTAGGGGCAGGCCCCCGTGCTTGCCCGATTTCAGCGTTCAGAAAACAAGGTCTTGAGCGCATTTCGATCCACCTTACCCGCGCCGGTGAGCGGCAGGGCTGCGCTAAAACGCCAATATTTCGGCACCTTGAACTTGGCCAACTGCTGCCGGCAAAACGCCTTGAGTTCGCTCTCACTCACCTGCGCCCCCGGCTGGAGCACCACCGCTGCCAGCGGCACCTGGCCCCAGCGCGCGTCCGGCACACCGGTCACTGCCGCCTGGGCGACCGCCGGATGCTTGAGCAGCGCCTGCTCGATCTCCTCCGGGGAGATGTTCTCCCCGCCGCTGATGATCAGATTGTCCGCCCGCCCGATGATCTGGAAAAAACCCTGCTCGTCCCGGCAGGCCAGGTCGCCTGAATGGACCCAGCCCTCTTTATCAACGACCTGAGCAGTGCGCTCTGGATCGTCGAGATAACCCTCAAAGCTGTGCGGCCCGCGAAAGCATAGCTCGCCGATTTCGCCCGGTTTCACAGGCAGACCCGTCTCGCGGGCGATCAGCCGGGCGTCGCAGTGAAACATGGGGAAGCCGATGCTCTCCGCGTGCGCTTGGACTTCGTCTGGAGGGACCGACGCCGGGTCGGGCAGGAAGATGAAGTTGGACGGTCCGGCCTCGGTCAGGCCGTAGCACTGGGTCAGCGGCACGCCCTTCTCCCAGAAGGCCCGCATCACTTCAGCGGCACAGGGCGCCCCGGCAGAATTGATGTACTGGACACTCTCGAAGGTCGTACTCTCGAACTTGGGGCTGGCGATCATGAAGCGCAGCATCGCCTCCACGCCACCGAAGTGGGTGATCTTCTCACGGTCAATCAGCTCCAGCGCCAAGTCGGGATCGAACTCGCGCATCAGCACCACCGTGCCACCGATGTGGAAGAGCGGGGTCACCGTGTTCCAACCGCCGATGTGAAAGAGCGGGAAGGTGACCAGCTCCCGGCCGCCGCTGAACGCCGAGCCGGTGGCCAGCAGGTCGAAGGAGTTCCAGATCATCTGGCGGTGGGTCACCAGGCAGAGCTTGGGGGTGGCCGTCGTGCCACCGGTGTGCAAATACAGGAAGATATCGTTCATCGCCAGCGGACGGTTGACCTCGCCCGGTTGGGTGCGGAGCACCTCGCGCTCGTACTGGGAATCTTCGCCGCCGAAGAGGATCGTCCGCCGCACCGACTTCGGCAGGCTCAGCGATTCGGTCTTGGCCGCAAAGTGATCCTCGACGAAGAGGGCGTTCGGCCGGATGCGCTGCAACAGGTCGTCCAATTCCGGTTTGGCCAGCCGATAGCTCAGCGGGGCCAAGATGACCCCGGTCTTGCCGCAGGCGAAGTAGAGATCTAGGGGTTCTAGGCGATTGCGAGAGATGAAGCAGATGACATCGCCCTTTTTCATCCCCAGCTCACCGAGCAGAAACGCGCCCAGCCGGTTGGCCCGCTCGTTCAGTTGGGCATAGCTCAAACGCCGCTCGCTGCTCGCGTCGTAGACCGCTTCACGTTGGGGGGTCAAGCATGCGCGGCATCCGGCCCAGTCGCCGACCCAACTCATCGGCACCTCATCATAATGCTGAGGCAGGCTCATCGTCTCCCTCCCAGAAAATCCAGCACCGCTCGGTTGAACGCTTCGGGCTCTTCGATGAAGCACAGATGGCCCACGCCCGGCAAGATTTTCAATTGGGCGTCAGGCAGCTTTTGGACCAGCCGTCGGGCGTTCTCGCTTGGGATGACCTGATCGGCCTCTCCGGCCAGCACCAGCGTGGGCTGCCGGATCTCTCTCAGGCGAGCTTCGAGGTTGAAGCCCAGCGGGGCCATGATCTGGCGCCGGTAGGCGTAGTCGGGCTGCCGGTTCTCGCTCATCTGCCGGCGCAAGAAGGCGAGCTCATCCGAATGGGCCTCGACGAAGCCGGGGCCGAACGAGAGTTGAAAGCCCTTTTGGAAGCGCTCCTCCGCCCTGCCGCCGGGTTGGGCCATGAACCGGAGTACCTCCGGCTGGGGCAGGACGGTCTGCGGCCCGCCGAAGGTGGTCGAGCAGAGCAGCAGATGATCCACGCGCCGGGGATGATCCAAGGCCAGTTGGAGGGCGATCATGCCCCCCAGCGAAACGCCGAGCAGGTGCGTCCGCTCGATCTGGAGGGCCTCCAGCAGGCCCAGCGCATCCGCGGCGAAGAGTTCCATGGTATAGGGCTCATCCGGCTTGTCGCTCCGGCCCACCCCCCGGTTATCGAAGCTGATCACCCGGAAGCGCTCCGAGAAAGCCTTGATCTGCTGATGCCACACCCAACCGCCGAAGCCCACACCGCTGATCAGCAGGAGTGGTGGGCCGTGACCCTGGCTTTCGTAATGCAACTTGATCCCGTTGGTCTGGACGCTCGGCATCGCGATCGCTCCCTGAACCTGATGACTGACTCAGCTCTCATATTATACTGAAGCTCCCCTCGTTGGCAACTAACTCGACGCTCGGGATGTAGAGGGAGGTAGTTCTAAGCTGGTAAGGATGTATTGTAGGGTCAGAGTCCCTTCTTTTGCGCCGTCTGGACCTGTCGAGGCTGAGTCTTATACTTCTGGTTGACATACCCTTAGCTCCACCCGCGTCGGCCAGGAGGTGATCGCCCGACGCTGACCCGCGCCGTGCCCGGTGATCTGGCTGCTCAGGCTCTGGACCCAAAGGACGCCGGTGCGCTAACCGTCACTTTGGCAGTCCCTCTACTGGCGAGACTCAGATCTTGCCCAGCAGCGAGCGGGCGATGATCAGCCGCTGGACCTCGCTGGTCCCCTCGTAGAGCTCGGTGATCTTGGCGTCGCGATAGAAGCGCTCCACCGGGTACTCCTTGATGAACCCATAGCCACCGTGGATCTGCAGCGCCTCGTTGGCCACCTCGCGGGCCACCCGTGAGGCGAAGAGCTTGGCCATCGAGGCCTCGCGCGCCGGGTTGCCCCCCTTGGCGATCTCACAGGCGGCCTTGTAGACCAGCAGCCGTGCAGCTTCAATGGCGGTGGCCCAATTTCTTGTGCAGCGGCTCGAGCGTGAGCTGCGTGGGCGCCGACATCTCCGGTTCATCCGGGAGGGTCAACGGCTCAGCTCCGATCGGCCCTGGCAGCTCAATGGTGCTCTCCGGTGCGGGGATGAACCTGATAGCCACTACCTGTCAGTTTACCAGCAATCCGGGCAGCAGTTTTCAGGCAGGCGGTCGCTTCTTCGATCTGCATCTAAGCAATTTGAGTGGGGTGACCTCGGTAACACTGGCCGTCTGTCCGATTACGGGCAAGAGCCAGATCTTCTTCTTCGCCAACGGCACCTGGCAAGGGGCCTCAAATGTGGTCGTGCAAGGCAACTGCCTGGTCGTGACGATCACGACTAGCACATCGCCCACGCTGGCCCAACTGAGCGGCTTGCCCTTCGGCGTGGTCCTGCCCCCGGCGGCCATCGGCTCCGAGGGCGAGAGCACGATCACCACGCTCCAGTTTAGGAATCTCTTCATGCGTTTCCGCCAACCGCAGATCACCGCCGGCACGCGCGATGCGATCTTGATCGCCGTCGCCCTCTGCGATGGCGGCGTGGAGGCCAGCGATCAAGTGACCTTCTTGTCACCGGTAGCAGCGGCTTCGCCCACAATCTCAGGCGGTCTGGCCTCTCTGCCCTGCATCCAGACCGGCGGCACCGATGGGCTAAACACCGCGATCAATGGGGCAATGCTCCGCTTCAAGGGGCCGGGCGCCAAAGCTCTACGGCTGGTGCGTCTCTGGGCTGACCTTTGCCTGCGGAGTGGATCGATCAATGGGGTGCTCAACTGTCAGCAGGGCGGCTACAGCAGTCAGGGCGGGGGCGCACTTTTCGGGCCGGGCGAGGGGATTCAGCAGGTAACGCCCCGCTACAACCCGGGGACCGATGAGGTAATTGCCACTTTCGGTCATCGCCAAGAGCAGATATTCAGTACAGGTGCCGGCGTCCCGCTCATGGCGCTCGATCCGTTCAACGTGCCCATTGTGGGCAATAATAACCCGGGGATATTGGTCTTCACTGCCGACATTGGCCATGACGCGTCTCCAGGTCCGGTAGAGGTAGAACTGACGCTCTACACGGGGGACGTACACGGCCCAAGGGGCCAATGGCATCTGCGTGCGCGGGGCGGCCGGTTTCTACTATCCTGCCGGGGTGCGAGTAACCAACTGCGGCTCGCAGCTTCTCAGACTCCGACCGGCGCAGGGAGAGTTTACCATCAGCCCGCCCACCGCCGGGCCGAGCGCTCCGTCTGCTGTGCAGCAGCGTGCAAAGAGTGAGCCGCAGGTCAAGACGATCGAGCAGGCCATAGATGCCAACGGCAACGGCCGCATTGACGATGCGGAGATGGTCGCTGCGGTGGGCTACTGGACCAACGGAACTGCGATTCCGGGCACGGGCGGCAAGACATCTCCGATCAGAAGATCCTCAAGCTGGCGGCGCTCTAGACCACCGGCAACCCGATCTGAGCACCGGCGGTCCGAGTTGAACCCGAACGAGACAACGTAGATAAACGGAGACGGAAGTGCCACACCGGGAAATGAATTTCCCGGCTACCTGACGTCAGGGAAACCCTCCCACGAGGGTTCAGGGCCTGGAACCCCGTAGAGGCTTTGCGCCTTACCGTAGCCGGGGATTTTAATACCCGGTGCGTTTTCCAACGCACCCGTATTTTTCGCAGAGGCAATCCCTG
>CAJXGD010000055.1 GCA_913053845.1 uncultured bacterium
TGGGGCTGAGGCGGAATGGGAAGAGGCTCGGGGAATCAAGGACCGCTCTCAGAGCTTTGGGCCCGTTGGGCTGAGCGTTGAGATAAGCCTCTGCCAACCAGGCGATAAGCTCTACATGAGCTATGGCGAGTGAAAGTCCGGAGGTATAGATGCCTTTTTCCGATGTTTCCTTCAGGACCCCCCAATCGAAGAAGCTTCGTAGTACCCGGCGTGCTGCCCTGGATACCGTGTCGCGTTCACCATAGTGCTCCCGCACGCGGCGCTGTACCTGGCTGGCTGCGGCCGTTCCCTGGAGCCTGAGCAGTCGCCCCACATGAGCAGCTACAGCCTCCCAGAACGGATAAACCGCCATGGCCATGCCCCAGTGGACCGCGATATGGTCCTCTCGCGGCAGGCCTGAGAGAAGCTTGAGGCCCTCGCGCTGAAGGGGATGAAGGTTGCTCGAGGGACGGACCCAGATCTTCATCAGGATGGTGATCGCCTTCTCCCGGTTGCCGCGTTTGGCATTCCCACCGACAGACAGCTTGTCTTCGAGCAGCTCTTGGAGGACGCTGTAAATGGACGCCTCGTCGTTTCCGGCAAGCACCAGGTTGGCCGTTCTCTCCAGCCATTCAAGACGGATGCGCTGGCTGAAGCCGATCTGGGTCAGGCGACTGTTCATCGGTCCTTCCTCTCGATTTGGATAAGAGGGACGAGCAGTTCCTCGACACTAATGCCTCCATGACAGACGAGGTGCTCCCCCGCTCGCACGAAGGCAGCCCGGTTCGGAGCGATGAGGGCAAGGTAGTCCTCTGGGAGGCCGACCGGTGGCCACTCCAAGGACTCTGGGAATCGCTCCTTGATCCCGGCCCTGAGCCTGGGATCGGAGTAGACACGCACGCGCTCACCGCGTACTTCCGCGATAGCCCCCTCACGAGGCTGCCCTATCCCCTTCGCCTCGATGTTGCCGTGGTCCGAGGCAAGGTAGACCTGGAAACCGCTGTCATGGAGAAGGCCAAGAAGGTCCAGCATGAACCCCTGCCTGGCCCATTGCCGAACCTGGCCCAGCATGCCCGCCGCACCCAACTCCATACCGTGCATGATCCGGTCGACCTTGTCGATGACCAATCCGACGACACGTAGCCTGGGCCGGATCAGTAGCTCGGAAACCTGGTCCAGGTCCCCGTCACCCAGACCCTTGGTGTAAGCCACCTCATTTGCGTTAAGCCCCTGATTTACCCAGAACTGAGTCCAAAGGCCCGGCTCCTTGTCTGTGGTGTGGATACTCGTCGGGAAATAGATCGGCGGCTTGCCGGCAAAGGCAGCCTGCCGGGAAACCGAGGTGATGGTGGGAATCCAGGCAAAAACGGCATTCTCACGGAACCGCAGCTTCGAATCCTGCTCCCCAAGTACCTCGCGCAAGATGATCCATTGCTCCAGGGAAAGACCGTCCACCAGAAGGAAAGCGACTTTCGTGCGCCGGTCGTCTCCGAGGCTTCGGGCGAGGTACCGCGGGATGTGATGCAGCATCACCGGCGGCGCGGGAGGAAGGGTTACCAAACCTGAGTAGCGCTTCACCACCCAGTCTGTGATCGCGGAATCAATCCGGGGTCTCAACGCCTCCAGACGTTCCTGGTCTTCTGCCGGGAGACTGGTGTCTGACTCCAACTCCAGGGTGACGAGCTCCGCCCACCGGTAGGCGAAATGGAGCCACTCCCCATGACGTGCTTCCGCCGTGGGGAGTGTCTTCTCGATGGAATCCAGCAGCCCCTCCATGCGGCGGCAGCGGTTTTCCACCGGGGAAACTTTAATGCCATAAGCCACCCAGGTCTTGGCGAGCGTCTCAGCATGCTCGTGGGGAACGGGCCGGAGCAAGCCCTCGAGGAAAAGGTTGTCGATGTAAATGCGAACATCGTCGTGACCGAAAGGCAAAAGCGTCGGTCCTGCGAACTCAAACCCGTAGTCAGCCGTGTTCTCGTGGACTGCATCGTCCTCTCGCTGGGTGAGCGAATCCAGGAACACCGGCCAGCGCTCCTGCAGGAACGCGAAGAATGCTTGCGCGTCCGGAATGATGATCTCCAGAGGCCAATCCTCGAACAGAACATTTTGATGAAGCACCTGAATAAAGCGCTCGTCGAGGATGGTCGGGAAACGCCTGCTGCGGTAATGGCGACGCAGCAAAACCCGGAGCAGATCGGATGGCTGCTTGATGAGTTCGGGCGCGATCTCGAACACATGACGAAGGACGAACTCCTTCGTGGCGTTGTCGCCGAGTTGTCCCGGCGCGTGCTTCGCCTGCGCATCGAACAAGGCGTCGAGATCAGCCCGGTCGAGCGCCGCGACCACGGGATAGCTGAGATTCGGGAAGAGATCGCTTAAGGAGAATGAGAGCTTGCGGCCGGCCTGCAACAGGTCGTAGGGCAAGGTATCGAGATCGCTCGACGGCGATCTCAGCACGACGACCAGATCGGTTTCCTCACCACGGTCCCAGCGGGAGCGGAACTTGGATTCGTAGGCATAGCGAAAGGCGACATGATCCTCGAACGGGATCAGCTCAAAGCCCCGTTCCCGGATCCCTTCGAGGACATCTTCTTCAAGGAGCAGGCCGTCCGGATCCGCGACCAGGGCCAGCCGGGCGACCTGGGGTGTGAACTCACTCAGGATCTGGTCACGCCAACTTTTCAAGGTCACTCCTCATCAATTCAATGATTTCCTTAACTTTGTCCTTGAAGACACTGGGATCAATATCGCCAGCCGTGAGACTTATCACCGACGCTCTAACATCTCCTGAACCGATAAGCTCGATTTTGGCTATTACACCAAATAGGTTTTCCGCCATCTCATCAGGTATGCCGCCTCCCCTTCCAGCATAAGCATGCATCTTTTTTAGACAGGACAGAAAGTCAGCGTACGTGGCAACTTTAGCATCATAGAGTCTCTCCTTGCGGTATCTTCTGGAAGTCAGGAGATAATTCGCAAAATGGCCAATAACCACCCCTATGCCAATAGTACCAAATAGCTGAACAATACTCTGGGCTGTCACTTCGTACCTCCCTCCACGCGGACGAGAAGCAGAGGCACCATTTCCGGTAAGATCTGGGCCCTGCGCTCGAGTTGTCCCCTGAAGCGCTGTTCCTCCTGTTCCAAGAGCTTCAGACGATGGTTACGGACCTGGGGCAGTCCGCTGCGCAGGGTGGCCTTGCGCCGTGCAGCGAGGGCATACTCACCCTTCTCATGTTCGCGAGCAAGGCGCTCCCGGTGAGCCTGCACCAGCTCGTCGTAGATCGTCTTGCCCTGTTGTTCCGCCGCCTCCCGGAGTCGCTCAAAGGCTTGATACGAGGCTTCGATGTCCAAATGCCGGAGGATCGTGGGCAGAGTGGTCAGCAGTTGATCCCAGATGTGCCGGGCGGTCGGCGCGAACACCCGACCATCGTCGGCCAGGAACAAGGGCATAATCCGACAGCGGTTCCAGCCTGCCTGGCCTGCAGACAGCTCGGTAGTCGAAATCGAGATTCGCCAGAGCGACCAGAAGCCGGTGATCTCCGGCGCAAGGCCAGGAAGCGTGATGACCGGTACCGGTTGTCCCGGGGCAAAGGGAGGAAGGCGTAGGCCTAAGCCTAAGCCGCACACCTTGGGATCTTCCAGCGTCACGTGGCGACTCAAAGGCTTCTCTTCAGCCTCCTTGCTGGTGAAGACAACGCCGGAAAGTCGCTCACCGTTGGGCCAGGTGAGATCCCAGGCGCCGTTTTTCATCTCCGCCTTGCCGCCGTGAGCCTGCAGGTAGCTTACCGTCATGCGCTCCACCCAATGCGGAAGCGGGTGGGTCAGCAGCCGCTGGACCTCGTGAGGGTCCAGGTCCTCGGTGGAACCGAGCACGGATGCGCTCTGCCGGGACTCCCGGGCCTGCTCCTGGATGCTTTTCAGGACCTCAGCGGCCTTCGTCTCCACCACATCGGGGTTGAGGATGGCCTCCACATACAGATCATCGAAGATCTGGCCCGCCTGGGCAGAATCGAGCACGTCACCAGTCTTGTCGATGCCGAATTCCTCGAAGATGACTGCCAGTTTCTCCTCCAGGACCTCCAGGACACGGTGTTCGATCGAATCATCGATCACGAGGTTGATGGCGCGCACCGTGTGGGTCTGGCCGATGCGGTCCACCCGGCCGATACGCTGCTCCAGACGCATCGGGTTCCAGGGGATGTCGTAATTGATGACCACATGGCAGAACTGGAGGTTGAGCCCCTCACCACCGGCGTCCGTTGAGATCAGGATGCGGGCGTCGCTGGCAAATGCGTCTTGGACCCGCTTGCGCTCCTCCATGTCCAGGGAGCCGTTGAGGCACACCACCTCGAAGCCGCGTTCGGTCAGGAACTCGTACAACATCGTCTGGGTAGGCACGAACTCGGTGAACACCAGCACCTTGAGATCCGGGTCACCTTCCTCGGCCTGGAGGCGGTAGATCCAGTCCAGGAGCGCTTCGGCCTTGGCGTCCGGGCCCTGCTGCTCGCAGCGTGCCGCAGCGTCCAACAGAAGTCTCACTTCCTCACGCTCGCTTTTCATGGCGTTGAGGCGGGTCTTAAGCAGGGCCAATAGCTGTTCCTCCCCGTCCATATCGTACCACTCCTCGTCTGTGATGGATGGGAAAAGGGCAAGCTGTTCTTGTGGCTCGCTGAGCACCCCCAGACGCCGCTCCAGGGTTGTGCGGATGGCGCGGGTGCTGGAGACCACCAGGCGCTGCATCAGGATCATGAGAAATCCGATGTAGCTGCGCTTCTCTCTCATGGCCTGGTGTGGTGTGACCGAGAGCAAGAGCAGGTAGGGCGCGGCCTCGGCCAGCCCCTGGCCGAGCTTGTAGCGTGCCACCTGGTCCGTGCTCCCACCCAGGCGATGGGCCTCGTCCACGATGACCAGGTCCCAGCCGGCGGAGATCAGGTCCTCGAAGCGCTCCCGCGCCGCCGCGTCCTTCGGACGGCTTTGACGGAATCCATTGAGACAACGATCTGCTCGAACATGCGAAATGGATTTGGACCGTCGCGGCGGAGTGCTGCGGACTGAGTGCTGAGCGATGAGTTTTCCAAATACTCGGTCCTCAGTCCTCGTGACTCATCACTGTGGATTGCCGTGATGCGCTTCAAGCTCCGGTAATCATCCGACATGATCGGATGGAACTGCTCATTGAAATGCACGGCCATCTCGGCAATCCATTGCGTTATTAGACCCTTCGGAGCGATGACCAGAGTCCGCCTCACCAGGCCCCGGAGCTTGAGCTCCCGCATGATGAGCCCAGCCTCGATGGTCTTGCCGAGACCCACCTCGTCCGCGAGGAGATAGCGCACGCGGTCGCTGGAAATGGCCCTGGAAAGCGCTCGGATCTGATGCGGCAAGGGGATGACGGACGATTCGATGGGCGCAAGCAGAACTTCCTGGGTCAGCGCATCGGCCACCCGCGCCGCGGCGGCGAGATAGGTCAAGTGCTGAGTGCTGAGGACTGAGTGGGCGAAAGCGATGAAGCATCAACGCGAATGATCGAATCACTCGACGGGAGCCAGATTCGAAATGATGTATTCCCCCACAAGCAGGTCTTTTCGATAATCTTCCCCAAAGCCTCTTGTGGATGGATGAGCACCAAGTCTCCATTGGAGAAGGATTGAGGACTGAGTGATGAAAACTGATACAAGCTCATTACTTCTCGTTTCTCCTCTGTTTGTCCACGGCTGCACGTAATCCGCCAAGGATGCGAGTGACTTCTTCCGCTTGCTCCATCAACCTCTCAAAAGAAGTTTCGTCCAGGTAGCTAAATCGAGCGCAACGTACAACTGGGAACGGACCTCGGCACAGGATGCCTTGGCGGTTGAAAGAAACTGGTGAAACTCACCGCCGCCACCGCGCTCGAAGCCTCCCGCGATATTCGACATGATAGAAACCGCGGCGCGCTGAATCTGGCTACTCAAGCCAAAGTCTTTCGCAAAGGCTCCTTTCCGTGTTACCTCGTATATGGCTCGTGTAAGCTCTCGCGCCTTCCGCCATGCAATCAGGCCCTCGAATCTTTCAACTTTCCCCATACTCAGTCCTCAGCACTCATAACTCAGTCCTGAATCCGCCCGGCAGCCGGACACGACAAGTGGTCTCGCCCCACGAGGTCTGTTCTTCAATGACTTTGCAGACGCTGTTATGAAAAGGGCTGTATCGCCATGCCTCACCGGATTTGATGCTTTCATAAATGGAGCTCAAACCTCAACCGATTTGGCCTGATCGCAGAGTGTGACCAATGCCTATCAATAGATTGAATAAATGCCGGGCGAACCAGTTTGGCCCGTTGCGCCAGCCAGTCTTCCTGCTCGACACGGAGATACAGACCTTCGGCAGGCTGGGGACCAAGCTTTGACTTCGACAAAAGTCTCTTAAGATCTTCCAGAGTGAACCGGCCTTGTGCGATGGTCGGAACTTGAGCGATTTTCAGCTTTTTGAAAAGTTCATCCCGTCGGACCACAGACCAAAATCGGCCAGTCTGTTTGTCGTAGATGTCAAAGCCAAGAAACCAATCCGGTAATCGGTCATAAAAAACCGAATGCTGAGCATAACACCATTCACCAAAAAGAATATACCGATTCGCCAGGCTTTCGAACAGATCATCGGTTCGAGGAGCTAGCCAATCCCCCAGCTTTCTCCATTGCCCGGACCCTGGCAGATGCAGATATGCCCCTCTGTTCTGAACACGGATATTCCCATCATTATTAAACAAAACCCCTATATTGGCGCCGTCTACTTTCTCTTCAACGACAAGATTATGCTGCAGGAATTCATCGCGCTCGAATTCCGACAGCACCTTGTCGCCCCTGATGTCAACACCATCAAGAGTTGCCAGATGTGGCGTGAAGGGGAATTTGAAAAAATCGTCTTTCATGTACCCATTTTCTCCGCGTATTTGGCCGCGGCATATTCAGAGCAGAGGAAACGGACAGTAATACCGACTTCCGCCAAGGGCTCTTTCCATCCCCACCACTTACTATCAGTTGCTTGCAAAATCGGGGGGACATCGAGGTGCGCGTTTGCAACCGCGACAAACTTCCGATCGGACTTGTCGAAATCATTCAGCCCTTCATGGGCAGGGAATTGATCGTATGAATCACCATTTTTCGTAATCGTTACCCGGTCGGCATCGGGAAAGCTCCAGCGGTTATCGTGAACCCATTTCATGAAATGGTCACCCACACCAGGCTGTCCCTTCATGGAAAGCTGTTGTCGGTATTCATGGAAGATTTCATCACCAGCATCGATTACCAGTCCGCGCTTTTTAATGACGTGCTCGATTGCCTCAATGCAGGCCAAGACACAGCCGGTCAGCTCGTGAGGAATCTGGTCTGGGGTAAGGGCACGATTGGCCACCTTTGGAACATTGGTGTCCACAATGCATTTCCCCGGCAAAATCATTCAGATGCCTCCGATTCATCTGAATTCTGTTGCATCCGTTTTTTCATCGCCGCCTTGGCCTGTTCGGTGATATCTCCCATCTCATCACCGAAGAAGTTTTCCGGCCAGTTCCGAATGTTGCCGAAAATGTCAATTTGCAGAGGTTCCAGCACTGCTGGGATCTTTGTAAGATTTGCGAAATAAGCCGCCACCTTATCTTGAGACACCTTATCTTCCGCAATTCGTCTCTGCAAGCGACGAAGGAAATGCTCGGAGTGAGTTTCGATAATCACTTGGATATTCCGATCTGCGCCGTTTTCTCGAGAGTGGATAACATCAATCATGACATCGGCCAGCGCCGACTGAGCGCTCGGATGCAAGTGGATTTCAGGCTGTTCCATAAAGATGATCGAACCGGCAGGTGCGTAGAAACACTGCACGAGAACTGGAAGTACCTGTGATATGCCGAAACCGACATCCGGGAGATCCACCCAGTCCTTTGAACCCTTGGTACGGACCTTGACTTCGTATTCCTGACGCTGCTGAGAAATTGGGTTGACCTTGAACGCCTCAATGAGTCCCATTTCTTTGAGCTTCAGTGCGATAACTTCCTCGAATGATTTAGCACGTCGCTTCCGTCCAAGGCTGATCTTCCGGTTTCGTGCGGCCAAAATGGCAGCGACCGTATTTTCTCCTGCGTAACCGACGCTTTCCGGTTCGATGCCCGTCCATGAGTACAGACGTTCTGTTTTGGTGCGAAGTGGTCCAAGATAAAATAGTGACTGGAACAGCCTTTCATTCCCCAGATTAAGTGTTTGAACGAAATCCGCATTTTGATGATAGGCAACCACCTCGTCAGGAAAGCCATAAAAGCGGACGGGGGCACCGGGAGACCAGGCACGACCCTGCTTTCGTCTTAACGAGTAATCCGTTGCATCAACTTTGTACTGGGACTTGGTATCGGGTTTTCGTTCCATTCCAATGGAAAGCTTGGTTTCGCCGTCCATCATCAGTGCATACTTAAGATGATCAAGTACCAGCGATCGCTGATCTTCATCTTTCAATCCGACTTCTGCCTCAAAAGCCAAGCTATTTCCGGAAAATGATTGTCCCGAAACGGGATCTCTAAACTTTAAAGTCTCTGGCAACGACCACCGATATTCAAATGCGATCTTGTTTGCCGGATCATGGTGGAATACCATTTCCAGATAGGAGCCAAGTTGAACTGCTGAGTTTTTTCCACCTGGATAGAACACGGCCTTTCGGTCAGATGATTCAACCGTCTGTTTCAGCATCATCAGGAACTGGCCGATACTGGACTTTCCGGAGCTGTTGACACCGAAGAACAAGGAAATGGGAGCCATGCGAACGGTGCCGGTGTCTTTCCAGCCCTTGAAGTTTTGTATTCGTAATCGTTTGATCATTTTATTCCCCTTCCATCCTTGTCACCGCCTGATCATACCACATCAACAACTTCGGGTCCTCCTAGAGGATGTTCTCGGGGATCTTGCGCGCCACGGCGATGATGGTGGCGTAGGCGCGCTCCTACCATGCCTTCTTGAAGCCGGCGCGGACGGCCTCGAGGCGGAAGACCTTCAGGCGCTTCTGCTTGGATTCGCGGTACTCCTCGAATTCGCGCAGCAGGGCTCGCTCGCGGAGCTTCTCCAGGTCACCGGCCTTGTTCGGGTCCGGGACGTACCGAAGATTCAAGATTATCAGATTGAATTTCAAGGGCTCTGGAATCCGGAACTTTGAATCCTTTCTCGCATGCGTTCGGCGAGCTCACGGAGGCGCGTCTCGTCCCCCATCGGCCATTTCTCGACCGACTTCATCCGTTCCACGGCATCTTCCACCGTGGTGAAGAGCACGCCGCCGAGCTTGGCGTGGAGTTCCTCCAGCCCTTCACGCAAGAGGTCAAGGATGTGCTCCCGCCGCGCCTCGTCGTTTTCAAAGGTCATCCCGATGCAGGTCACGGGTCCCGAATCGCGGGTCTCGGGGCCTTCTGTTTCAAACATCATCTGCTGATGATGCGGCTTATTGCGTTTATCCATCCATTAACTCCGCTTTGGGCTGTTACATGTTTTGTCTCCCGGCTCGCGACCAGCTTGGTCACTTGTGCACTGACCAAGTTGCCGTACGGGCATGTTCGACTTGTACAGTGACTTGGTCACTCTCGGGTGGAATCATCTCCCAACGAGGCAGCAATAGCCGTTTATGATACCATTAATGGCATCATGACCCTGTTTCGTCTCAGGAGCGACCAAAATAGCCTTTTGTGACACCGTTAAAAGTCTCATGATCCCCTTTTCTCCCAGACAGCGTCCCTGCCATATTTGACGCATTCCACCGATCCCTCCTCGCGGAGCCGGGCCAGCACCCTTTTGATGGTCGGACGGCTCACATTCGGGCAGGCCTGCGCCAGGTCAGCATAGCGGAAGGTATCCGGAAGTTTTTTTATTGCCGCAATGACCATTTCACTCTTTGCGCCGTGAGCTGAAGTCAGTTCTCCTGTTCGACGTTCGAATTCGCGGTAGGCGCCGAGCAACATCACGCCAAGAAAATATTCCCACCACGGTAACAGGTTATGCTCACCCTGATGCCATCCTTGGGAAGAGTTGTAGAGCGCATCGTAGTATCCCTCACGCTGGTTTTCGATCATCTGTTCCAGGCTGATATAGCGTCCGACTTCGAAACCGGCCTGATAGAGGAGAAGCAGGGTCAGAAGTCGCGCCATTCTACCGTTGCCGTCGATGAAAGGGTGGATGCAGAGGAAATCGAGGATATAGGCGGCTGTAAGCAACAACGGATCAATCCCCCCCCTTTCCCACTCCTCTTTGAAGAGAGCATGCAATCGTTCCATGGCTTCAGGCGTTTGATGAGCGGGAATGGGCTTGAAGCGAATAACTTTGGTGCCATCAGGGCGTGTTTCAGTAATCTCGTTGTCTGTCATCTTCCACCGTCCGCCCGGCTGGGCAACAAACTGATAAAGATCGCGGTGAAGTTGCAGTACGACACCCGTCGTGAACGGCATGTTGGCATAATTGGCGTGAATAGTCGCGAGGACATTCCGGTACCCTGCAATCTCCTGCTCGGAACGATTCTTCGGTGTCGTCTTGTGTTCGACGAGTTTTCTTATCCGTTCCGGCGGTGCTTCAATCCCTTCGATACGGTTGGAAGATTCTGTGCTCTGGATAATGGCAACCTGACACAACGATTCAAGCACCTGGGGTGTCTGTTGTTTGAAGAGCGCTTCCTTTCCCCGGTACTCGCCCAACAGGCGGATAGTCCGTAGAAGCGAATGTGGTATCGATTGCCTTTCCAGAACTCCCTCTTCGAATGAATTCATGGGTCACTCCAACACTATCCGCACCTTGCCGGGTTCATGGCCCCTAGTGAGTTCACCGAGGTATTCCTCAAAGCGCTTCTTCATCTCCGCCGGCGTCGCCGGTGAGCTGCCCTTGAGAGCGGTGGCCTCATCGGCATCCCGTAGTTGAACCACGGACTCGATGGGCTCGAGCTGGATCAGGTCTCCATATCTCATCGCGTATGCCCCTTTGCAGCTTCGCTTCTTATTTCCTTCATGTCATCATCCCTGTCTGCCGCCAGGCAGATCCGGACTGACCACCAGAAAATCGCGAATTGGATAGCGGCGGTATTCGGGATGGTCCGGGACAGCGTAGGTCATGTGCTCACCCATGATTTCGCCCAAGAGCCGCGGTAGCTGTAGGGCACGTTGGCGTTCGGTCAGCTCCAGCATCCGGCGAGACAACTCGAGATTGACGTTGATGAGCGGCGCGGAGGTCGAGGTCGACACCTCCTGCAACGCTGACGTCTTCCCGCCTCCCGCCGGGTCCACCATCAGGATTAGGCGGTGATAAAGCTCACGAGCCTCACCGATCTTTCGCAGGACCTGATCCGCCAATGGCCTTGCTCTACCTTTCACCACCTTCTTGCCTTCGTGACCCATCGATACATGCATTTCCAGGATAGCACCCCCTGTGGCAGCAGAGCAAATAGCAGACCTGTCGAGGGTAAGCTAAGTGAGGGCGATCAGGTCACGGTAGATGCTCACGAAGGGGCTTTCAAGATTAGCGCGCAGGCCGCGGAGACTGTGGAAACTTGAACTCGCAGCTCAGCCCATGCGCGCCGGGCCACGTTTTACATTGGGATCGCGCCCGCTGGAACCGGGATGGGCTTCGGTCAAGCGCTCCTTGGTATAGATCAGCTCTTCGCGCGTATAGCCGGCGATCTCATACTCGCGGCTGAGCACGATGCAGTCTACCGGGCAAACCTCCTCGCAGTCACCTACGAAGACGCAACGCAGCATATTGAGCTGAAATTGCTTGGCATAATGCTGGCTCTTGGAGATCGGCTTAGCACGAGGATTGGTAGCGGCTTCCACATAGATCGCCTGCGAGGGACAGACGATCTGACAGAGCTTGCAGGCGATGCAGCGTTCCAGTCCATCGTCCCAAAGCCGCAGATAGTGCCGCCCCTTCCAGCGCGCCGCCGGCTGGCGCTTTACCTCGGGATAGCTGATGGTGTCAGGCTTCTGAAACAGATAATGGAAGGTGATGGAGAGGCCCTTGAGCATCTCCCCTACCCCCTCCAAGGCGTTTCTCACGGACATATTCTACGATCTCCTCCTATTTTCTCCTGTTCCCTCCCCCAAATGGGGGAGGGCTAGGGTGAGGGTATTTTACCGGTCCACGTCACCTAAGACCGGGTCCACACTGGCGATTGCCACCACCGCGTCGGCCAGCCAGCTCCCTTCGATCAGCAGTGGCAGCGCCTGAACGTTGATAAAAGAGGGCGAGCGCATTCGCATCCGCACCGGCTTATTGGTGCCATCACTCACGACGTAATAGCCCTTCTCACCGCGCGGGGACTCGATGCTCTGATAGACCTCGCCCGGCGGCACGACAAAATGACGCCAAGGGTGGGAGCGATAGGTGTTGCGATCACTCAGGTCACGACTGACCGTGTTGACCGGACCCTCGGGCAGCTTGTCCAGCGCCTGCTCGACTATTTTCAGGCTCTGGGCCATCTCGGCCATGCGCACCAGATAGCGAGCATAGGCGTCGCCTGCAGTCTGGGTAGGGATATCGAAGTCGAAGTCGGGATAGACCGAGTAGGGGAAGGCGCGGCGAATATCATATTCTAGCCCGGTGGCCCGCAGGATCGGACCGGTCAGGGCATAGTCCATGCACTGCCTGCGGCTCACCCTGGCCACCCCCACCGTGCGTTTCATCCAGATGGGATTGCGGGTCAATAGACCATGATACTCTTTCAAGTGAGGTCGGAAGCTCTTGATGAAGCCACGCGCTTGCTCGGTAAAACCCTCCGGCAGATCATCTATCAGGCCGCCGACGCGGAAGTAGCGGGGAAACATGCGCGCCCCCGAAGCCGCTTCGAAGAGATCGTTAATATACTCCCGATCACGAAAGCAGTACATGAAGACGCTAGAGACGTTGAGCTCCAGCGCGCCGGTGCCCAGCCAGACCAGATGGCTGGCGATGCGGCTCAGCTCGGCGATCAGCACCCGGATGTATCGGGTGCGCCGGGGCGCCTCGATGCCCAGCAGTTTTTCTACCGCCAGCACGTAGCCCAACTCTTCGTTGGGGCCGGCCAGATAGTCCATGCGGTCAATCAGCGGGATAACTTGATGATAGGTGCGATATTCGCACTGCTTCTCGATGCCGGTGTGCAGGTAACCGATCACCGGCTCGCAGCGTGTCACTCGCTCACCGTCCAGCTCCAAGATCAGGCGCAGCACCCCGTGCGTGCTGGGATGCTGCGGTCCCATATTGAGAACGAACTTATCACCGGCGCCGGAGGAGATGCGCTCCAGCTCTACGCCGGGCGAGATTGTCTTCATCGTGCGCCCCCTTGCTTGAGCATCATTGGGGAGGATGGCCATAGGCATCCTGCTCTCCTTGTTTGGCGATCTGCTCGGAGGGCAGGCCCTCATGCTGCAGGCCGATGAACTGCACCGGCTCTTGGGTCAAGGGATAGTCCTTTCTGAGGGGATGGCCAGTCCAGTCGTCGGGCAGCAGGAGGCGTTTCAGGTTGGGATGGCCCTCGAAGACGATGCCGTAGAGATCATAGAGCTCGCGCTCCAGCCAGTTGGCCGAGCTCCACAGACCGCTGACCGAGGGCAGCACCGGATGATCGC
The DNA here is from genome assembly GCA_913053845.1 of uncultured bacterium. Lineage (GTDB taxonomy): Bacteria > Bipolaricaulota > Bipolaricaulia > RBG-16-55-9 > DRJF01 > DRJF01. Next base: position 13,568 of record CAJXGD010000055.1, read on the forward strand.
GCTCGACCTTGACCTTGAGCCGCAGGCGAGTCAGCGTCTCTTGGGCGTGCAGCAGATAGAGCACCTCGAAGACCGGCTCTTGGCCCAAGCGATCGAGCACCGTCAGGTCTATCAGCACGTTGAAGCCCGCCTGCTCTTTAAGCGTTTGGAGCAGCTCATAGATCATTTCGCGCCGGATCAAGAGCCAGCGCTGGCCGCTCGAAGAATAGTCATCGGCTATCGCGCCCGGATGGCGCTGCTGAATCAGCGCAAGGGCAGCTTCTTCATCTGCAGGCACTTCATCACTCATCGTTGCCCCCCCCTCATAAGATCAAGCGGAGCCCTAGTATAGCAAATGCTCTGTTGACTTCCCAGCAATCTTAGCCCTTAGATCGGATCAGGTAGGTGCACACCTGATCACCCGGGATGATATGCTGCTGGCGGCTGACCTCCACATCGGGCAAGGCCCGCCGGAAGAGCTCCAGTTCATAGCTGCAAACCTGCCGGTAGCGCCGAGCCACCTGGCAGATGGCGCAATTATGCTCGCGCAGCACAAATTCATCCTCGGCCAGCCTCTCCCAGTTGGCCATATAGCCCTCAGCGGTGCGGATCTGGGCCAGTTTTCTGACCCGATCACGCAGTGGTTTGCCGTCCAAGTGCACACGGTATTGAGCTTCCAGCTCAGCGGTGCGTCGCTCAAAGAGCCGGTCAAGGCCCGCTTCACCCTCGAGGCTGCGCAGGGCATCCAGCAAGCTGTCCGCCAGTTGGTCATAGGTGCGGGGAAAGAACTCGTCTCCCCGCTCGGTCAGCGCATAGACATAGCTGGGGCGCCCCCGGCCGCGCTGCTCCGGCTGACGCTCGACCAGGCCCTCACGTTCGAGGTTGATCAGATGGCCGCGCGCTCCCATGGAGGTGATGCGCAGCTTCCTGCCTAGCTCCTCGGTGGTCATGGTCCCCTGGAGCTTGAGGAGTTCGACCACCCGTCGTCGTGTATTCCGCATCAACTGCTTCGCAAGTGTATTCATAATATCGTTCAAGCAGATTCATGATCCCACTTTCCTTGCTCACCGCTTTGTGATCCAGGGCAGGACCTGTTCATAAGCCCTCCAGAAATCCGTGTAGCACAGCGCACATTGACGGTAGACTCCCGGCAATGATTGCCATAATCCTCGGGCACCTCGTTCATCTCGACGGCCCATACGCACAGCTACCATCCGTTTACTGCTTTGCTCCATGGCCAACCAAATCCACTGTTAGTTTCCCTTGTCTCCTATAAACGACCACACCTCATCACACAACAAGGTCAAGCGCCCTTTTTTTCAGCACCTTGGGCCTGCTGCTCCTGCGCCTGATAGAGCCGATTGACATAGTGCTGCAGCCAGGTCTCAGACACGTCAGTGACGCGGGCAATCCCGGCCAAGGGTAGCTTTTCCAGCAACAGCTTATTGATCAACTCTTTAGTCTCTGGTGAGATCAGTTTCTGTTGGGGG